>JBKPHS010000025.1:0-12497 GCA_046729975.1 Actinomycetota bacterium | reverse complement strand
CGGCGCCTCGACTGTGCGCCAGGCCCTCATTGCCGGGGTCGTCGACGAGCTCACGCTGGACGTCGCGCCGGTCCTGCTCGGCTCCGGCGAGCGGATCTTCGACGGCGTCGAGTCGTTCGGGTTTGAGCCCGTTGAGGTCTTTCATTCGCCGCTGGCCACACACATCCGCTACCGGCGGGCGGGATGAGCCGATGAGTGGATAGAGCCCGCGATGACAAGGGCCGCTGGCGCCTACCGGGCGATCGTGACGTCGCTTCCGCTTCGGACGAGGACCGAAAGCGAGACCCGTCGCCCCTTGCGCTGCTGCTGTGCGCGATAAGCAGCAGCGCCGTAGTGGACTCGATCAGCCGCGGACGAAGGCCAGCGCCTCGCGGGCGAGGGCGGGCCAGTCGTGCGGGCCGCCCGGCTCGATCGAGACCCACTCGCGCATCTGCCGCTGCCCCACTCTGAAGGTGCTCGCGGAACCGGCGCTCGCCAGATCGGCGATCCGCACAGCGGGCAGCTTCACCACCATCTCGCCGCGGACGAGCATGGCGAAGACTTTGCCGCCGACCCGGAGTCCCGGATTCTTGCCGAAGCCGGTGCCTTCCTCGACGCCCGGCTCATTAAGGAGGTCGTCCGCAATGGCGGCGAACCCTTTCTCGGGCCTCATTCGGTCGCCTCTGCAAAGCCCTCGCGCCAGCTGGGGTGGCGCGGCTGCCAGCCGAGCTCGCGCTTGGCCTTGGCGTTCGACGCTCCTCGCACCTCCGTCATCATGACCGTCGCGGCCTTGCCGGCGAGAAGCCTGCCGAGGAGGCGCGGAACGTGCCAGGGCGGCTTCGCGCCGACCGCGGCCGCCACCGCGGGCAACCACTCGGATACTGGCGCGGGCTCGTCGTCGACGATGTTGTAGACGCCGCGCCGCCCGCGCTCGATGGCGGCCACGGTCGCCTCCGCCGCGTCCTCGATATGGATGAACGACCACACGCCGCCGCCGTCGCCGACGACCGGGTACCTCCGCTTGCGGATCATCTCCACCTGCTCGCCCCCCTCGGCGCTCAGCGATGTGCCGGGCCCGTAGAAGCCGCCGTAGCGCAACACGACGCCCTCGGTCCAGTCGGCGCCGGTGACCGCGGCTTCCAGATGTCGGATGGCGTCGAACGTGCGGCGCATTTTCTCCTCCGGCGTGGGGTCGAGAGGGTCGTCCTCGGTCTTCACGGGCCCGCCCGTGCGCGCGTAGGGCCAGCCCGCGTAGCTCTGGGCCACGAACCGGCGCACGCCGACCGCCCGGCCCGCCGACAGCAGGTGGTCGGTCCCCTCCGTTCGCAGGCGGTTGGTCTGGGCGAAGTCGCGATCGAAGTGGCGGATATCGAGCGAGCCCGGCAGAGCGGTGAGCTCGTGCACGATCACCTCGGGTCTGGCCCCCGCGACCGCGCCCGCCACGGCCTCGGGGTCGAGCGCGTCCATGACCACCGGCGTCGCGCCCAGCCTTCGCACTGCCTCCGGCTTGGACGCGCTGCGCGTTGTGCCCACCACCTCGTGGCCCGCCGCGACGAGCCGCGGGACGAGCTGCTTTCCAAGCGCTCCCGTCGCGCCGGCTACGAGCACCTTCACGTCAGTGACACTACCGCTGGCCGTACCCTGCAGGACGTCATGCGCCTGCTGGCGTTCAGCGACGTTCACCGCGACCTCCGCCAGGTCGGGCGCCTGACCGAGCGTGCGGCGCACGTGGACGTGGTCGTCGCGGCGGGCGACTTCGCCTCGGTGCACCGCGGGCTCGAGGAGGTCATCGACATGCTGGTGGTGATCGAGACGCCGACCGTGCTCGTCCCGGGCAACAACGAGACCGACGAGGCGCTCCGCGCCGCCTGCGCCGGCTGGGGCGCGGCCCACGTGCTTCACGGCGAGGGCGCGGAGATCGACGGCGTGCCGTTCTTCGGGTTGGGCGGGGGCGTCCCCGTGACGCCGTGGGACTGGAGCTTCGACCTCACCGAGGAGGAGGCCGCGGAGCGGCTCGCGTCCTGCCCGAGCGGGGCCGTGCTCATCGTCCACTCGCCCCCCAAGGGCTACGTTGACGGCAACCGGCACCTGGGCAGCGAGGCCATCCTCCGGACCATCGAGGAAAGGCAGCCACGGCTCGTGGTCTGCGGGCACATCCACGAGGCGGCCGGTGAGGAGGCACAGGTGGGCGCCAGCCGCGTGCTCAACGCCGGCCCAGACGGCGCCGTTCTGACCGTCTGACCGGCGCGCCGGACTCGGTCAGTCGTCGAACCCGATCGAGACCGCGCCCAGCGGGCGCAGCTCGTAGCGGACCTCGTCGCCGGGCACGACCGCGATCGGGGGCACGAGCGATCCCGCGATCACGACGTCGCCCGCGCGGAGCTCCTCTCCGAAGGGTCCGAGCAGGTCCGCGACGTGACGCAGCAAGGCGGCCACCGGCCCTGTGGGCGCCTCGGGGTCGGCGATCTCGATGACGCTGTCGTGGTGAGAGACCGTGGCGCTCAGGCCCTCCGGCGTTGCGCGCTCGATGGCCGGCTGGAGCACGACATGGCGCTGGAACACGTTGCCCGCGAGGATCTGCTCGACGTCTTCGGGCGGTGGGTGGATGTCCGCGAGCTCGAACGCCGGGGCGAGCGCGGCGATTGCCGCGTCCTCGCCGGCGCGCACGGCCACCTCCGGCTCGAGCGCCGGGTTCCGCCAGCCGCCGAGAGAGACCTTGGAACCGGGCTCGAGCAGCGCGGACTCCATCAGGAACCCCACGAGCGGCGCGCCCGTGCGGAGCCTCTCCATCGCGGCGGGTGTACCGAACCCGAGCTTCCACCCGATCGGGCGGTCGCCCGCCGCGATCCGGCGGCGCCGCGCCGCGAGCTGCGCCTCCATGCCGCGTTTGACGCGCGGGTCGGCGACGAGCTCAGCCGTCGGGAGGGAGCTCATAGCCCGCGGCGTCCAGCGAGCCGGCTCCCTGCCAGCCCCAGATCAGGAGCACCTCATCGTCGGAGGTGTTGTCGAAGCCATGCCAGTGGCCGGCGGGGGTGAAGACGACGTCGCCCTCGCCGGCGGGCTCCATGCCCTCGTCCGTGTAGACCTCGCCGCTGCCGCTCATGACGACGAGGAACTCGTTAGCGTGAAGGTGCCGATGCCGCTCGTGCCGCGCCCCGGGCGGCAGCACGGTGCGACCCACGACGAGCTGTGCCGAGCCGGCGCTCCGCTCGTCGATCAGGAACTGGACCTGCATGTCGATCCAGCCCTCGTCCTCGCGCAGGCCGCGCTCAAGGGGTACGTCGCGGACGTTCGTGCGGAAGGGCTTCACTCGCCGGCCCCCGCGAGGGTGCGGTAGACCCTGTGGACAACCACGAAGTCCTCGCCGTCGATGCCCATACCGCGGCAGGCGTTCAGCATCTCGTTCGCGGCGGCGGTGAGTGGCAGCGGCGATCCCATCCGGCGGCCTTCCTCGAGCGCGAGCAGCATGTCCTTCTGCTGGAGCGTCACGTCGGCGAGCGCGTCGTCGGGCATGCCGCCGTCGAGGATGAACGGGCCGCGGTAGCCGAGGACCGGCGACGAGACGACGCTCTTCAGCATCGCGTCCACCACGACCTCGCGCTTCACGCCGCCCTGCTCGGCGAGCGCGACACCCTCGCAGAAAGCGATCACCTGGACGACGAGCACCAGGTTGATCGCGATCTTGGTCTGAACGGCCAGCCCGTTGCCGCCGATGTGTGTGACGGTCGGGCCGATGTCGAGCAGCACGGGCTTGATCCGCTCGAGCGCCTGCTCGTCGCCGCCGACCATGATCGCGAGCTTGCCCTCCCTCAAGGTGGTCGGGCTGCCCGAGACGGGCGCGTCGAGCATCGTGGCGCCGGCCGCGCGCACGCGCTCCGCAACGGCGCGGCTCGCATCGGGCGAGATGGTGCTCATGTCCGCGTACACGGCGCCCGGCCGCAGGCCCGCGATCAGTCCGTCCGGGCCTGACGTGACTTGCTCGACGGCCTTCGCGTCGGTGAGCATCGAGAAGACCAGGTCGGAGCTCTCGGCCACCTCGCGCGGCGTCTCGGCCGGGCGCATTCCGTTGTCGACGAGCCAGTCGCCCTTTCGCCGCGTCCGGTTCCAGCCCGTCACCTCCCGGCCGGCCGCGAGCAGCCGCTCGACGATCAGCCCGCCCATCGAGCCGAGCCCGATCCATCCGACCGAGGGGCCGTTGTCGCCGTTCATCAGAGGGTCTCCGCGAGCCAGCGGGCCACGAGCGGCCGCGCCTTGTACCAGACGTTGTTGCAGACGTGCACTCCGTCGTCGTAGACGACGGTCGTGGTCTGGCCCCGCGCCTCGCGCTCGACCCGGTAGGCCTCCTCCGGCGGCGAGGCCGGGTCGAGCCCTCCATAGACCTGGAGCAGCGGCACGCGGAGGCGCTCCGCGGCGCCGGCCATCGTCATGGCGTCCTGGACCGCGGCCACGTCCTCGCCCATGTACTGCCGCAGGCCGACTTGAGACACGCGGTCCTGGTGTGGGAAGCGCCCCGCGGGCGAATACCAACTGCTCATCGAGAAGACAGCCTTGACGCGCTCGTCGAAGGCCCCGCCGCGGCAGGCGAACATGCCGCCGTAGGAGATCCCGCCGAGCCCGAGGCGCCCGGTGTTCAGGTCGGCGCGGTCGTAGAGGTGGTCCACCACGGCGCGGATCGGCACCTCGTAGTCGGGCCTCAGCTTCAGCTCGAAGCTCACGGCCCCGTGTCCGGGCCCGTCGAACGCGAAGGTCGCGACTCCCTGCCCGACGATGTGCTCCGTCAGGTTGAAGAGCTCCTCCTTCGTGGAGTCTCCTCCCGGCACGAGCACGACCAGCGGCGGCCTGTCGACGCCGTCGGGCCTGCGGAGGTAACCCGGCAGCGCCGTGCCCTCGAACGGCACCTCGAGGAGCTCCATGGGCGGCTCCGTCAGCGGCGCGGCGAGCCGCCAGCAGGCAGTCATCTCGTCGAGTGCCGCGCGGAACTGGTCACGCTCGTGCGGGAACAGGAAGCTCGCCCAGTGCAGGAACAGCGCCGCGCGCACGTAGTGGACCCCGGCGGCGCGCCCGTCGCCGGCAGCGACTGCTGCGTCGCCCAGCTCTCGGTGCCCGCGGGCCCAGGCCCTGTACACGCGGCACCAGTCGGCCCAGCTCCCGATCTCCTCGCGCATCCGCTCGAAGTCCCAGTGCGGCACGTAGTTCGACGTGATCCGCCAGGTGAACAGCCGGTACATCGCCTCCAGGTCGCGGTCAGCCATCCCTGACCTCCTTAGCGGCCTGCTCGACCGCCTCGACGATCCCCAGATAGCCCGTGCAGCGGCAGAGGTTGCCGGCGAGGGCCTCGCGTATCTCCCCCTCGTCCGGGTGCGGGTGGTCGCGCAGGAACGGCTCGAGGGACATCAGGAAACCGGCGGTGCAGAAGCCGCACTGAAGGGCGTGGCGCTCGTGGAAGGCGCGCTGGAGCGGGTGCACCCCGTAGGCACCGAGCGCCTCGATCGTGCGGAGCGACCGCCCCTGCGCCTGCACCGCGAGCATCAGGCAGGAGCGCACCGGCTCGCCGTCCAGCTGCACGGTGCAGGCACCGCAAACGCCGTGCTCGCAGCCGACCTTGGTGCCCGTCAGGCCGAGCTCGTGGCGGATGAAGTCGGACAGCAGGGTGCGGGGCTCCACGTCACGCTCGTGGCGCTCGCCGTTCACGTCGAGGGCGACCTTCACGGCGACGCCCACTGAAGCGCCCGCCGGGTGAGCTCGGTGGTCAGGGCCCGCCGGTGTTCGTCGGCGATCCCGACCGCTGCGATCGCCGCCGCCTCGCCCGGGTCGGCGCCGTCCAGCAGCGCGCGCTCCGCCTCGCGGGCCCGCACGGGCGTCGGCCCCGCCCCGAGCAGGGCGATCGAGGCGTGGACGCCCGGCACGACCACGGCCGCCGCCCCGGCGATCGCGAAGTCGCCGTGGGTGCGCGCATGCTCCACGAAGGCGCTGCCGGCGCGGTCGGGCAGCGCCGGCACCTCGATCTCGACGAGCAGCTCGTCCGACTCGATCGCCGTCATGAGCGGCGCCACGAAGAGCTCCTCGGCGGCGAGCGTCCTCGTTCCCCGCGGCGAGCGCAGGTGAAAGCGGGCGTCGAGCGCGGTCAGGGCCACCGGCAGCTCCGCCGTCGGGTCGGCGTGCGCGACGGACCCTCCGACCGTCCCCCGACTCCGGATCTGGGTGTGCCCGACTAGTCGTACTGCCTGGGTCAAGAGCGGCCAGCGGGTGTGCACGAGCTGCGAGCGCTCGAGCGTGGACTGGCGGGTGAGCGCGCCGATCCGGAGCACGGCGCCGCCGCGGCGGAGATACGCGAGCTCCTCGATCCGGTTGACGTCGACGAGCCGCTCTGGGCGGGCCAGCCGGAAGTTCAGCAGCGGCACGAGGCTCTGGCCGCCCGCGAGCACCTTCGCGTCGTCACCGAGCACCTCGAGCGCCTCGTCGACGGACTCGGGGGCGGAGTACTCGAACGGCGGTGGCTTCACCGGCGTCCTCTGAGGAGCAGGCCCGCGACGAGCCCGGCCGCGAAGCCGATCCCGACGAGCGCTGCGCGCTCGCGCAGCGCGCGGCCTGCCACGACCGCCACGTCGAGCGCGTCGTCGAACGGCGCCGCCGCTGCCTCGGCCGCCTCTGGGCGGCCGGCGAGCTCGCGCTCGAGGCGCGCCGAGAACTCCGCGAGCACGGCGCCCGCCACCTCCTGCATCAGACCGCGCCCGAGCTGCGCCTGGCGCCCCGTCACCTGCAGGTCGGTCTCCACGGCCACCCGCGTGGCATCGCCGGCGGCGGATAGGCGGTTCGTGATGGTCGCCGCCGCGGTGCCCTGCCCGCGCGCCTCACGGCCCTGCACGTAGAAGCTCGCGACGCGCTCGTCGTCGTCCACGTCCTGGAGGCGGGCGCTGCCCTCGTACTCGGTCGTGACCGGACCGAGCTTGACCTTCATGGTCCCGCGCCAGGAGCCGTCACCGTTCCCAGGCTCGAGCCGCGCGCCCGGCAGCGCTCGGGCGACGCGCGGAACGTCGAGCAGCGCCGACCATGTCTGCTCGAGCCGGGCCGCGACCGTGAACTGGTTTGTGAGCCTCACCGCTTCTCCTTGATGGCGTTCCAGAGCTTTTCCTCGGTGTAGGGAGGGTCCAGTCGGACACCGCCCAGCGCGTCGGCCACCGCGTTCGCCACCGCGGCGGGGGTCCCGATCGCGCCCCCTTCGCCTATGCCCTTGGCGCCGAGCGGGTTGAGCGGCGAGGGCGACTCGACGAACCCGGTCCGAAGCGGCGGCATCTCTGCCGCCGTCAGCAGGCCGTAGTCGGCGAAGGACGCCGTCGTCGGCTGACCCTGCTCGTCGCAGAGGAACTCCTCGGTGAGGCACTCGCCGAGCCCCTGTGCGGTGCCGCCGATCACCTGGCCCTCGGCGAGCAGCGGGTTGACGATGACGCCGGCGTCGTCCACGGCCGCGATCCGCCGGACCTCCAGGCGTCCGCTGGCCCGCTCGATCTCGACCACTGCGGCGTACGCGCCCGACGAGAAGACGAGGTCCGACTCGAAGCGCGTCTCGGCCAGAAGCGGACCGGCTTCGGCGCCCAGCTCGGCCAGGGACAGGCTGCGGCCGTCGCCAGCCGAAAGGCCGCGCTCGTCCCATGTCAGCTCGTCTTCCGGCACGCTGAGCAGACCGGCCGCGATCTCGAGGCAGCGGCTCGCGAGCTCGCCGGCCGCGAGGGCCACCGCCGAGCCGCCCATCGCCACCGAGCGGCTGGCGAACGTGCCGGTGCCGGGCGGCACGACCGCAGAGTCCCCGAACTCGAGCTCCACGCGGCCCGGCTCGATGCGCAGGCGCTCGGCGGCGATCTGAGCGAAGGTCGTCTCGTGTCCCTGCCCGTGTGGCGAGGTGCTGCTCTGGATCACGACGCGGCCGTCCCGGTGGATGCGGGCGCGAGCGCTCTCGAACTGGCCGCCCGCTCGCTCCACGTACATGCCGACCCCGGTGCCGACGAGCCGCTCGGCGTCGGCGTCGCGCTCCGGCTCCACGAGCTCGAGCGCCAGGTCCAGGCAATGCTCGTAGTCGCCCGAGTCATATGTCCAGCCGAGCGGAGTGGCGTGCGGGAAGCGCGACACCAGGTTGCGCCTCCGCAGCTCAACCGGATCGATGCCGAGCTCGTGGGCGGCGTCGTCCACCACGCTCTCGACGAAGAAGGCGGCCTCCGGCCGCCCCGCGCCGCGGTATGGGCCGGTCGGGACCTTGTTCGTGCGCACGCCCGACAGCTCGACGCGCGCCGCGGGGATGTCGTAGCAGCCTGTCATGAGCATCGCGGTGGTGTGAGGCGGGATAGCGGTCGTCGGCAGCAGGTAGGCGCCGAGGTCCGCCACGAGCCGTGCGCGGAGAGCGAGCATCCTCCCGTCGTCGTCGAGTGCCAGCTCCACGTGGGCCTGCAAGCCGCGCCCCTGATAGGAGGCCACGAAGTTCTCGAAACGGTCCTCGGCCCACTTCACCGGCCGGCCGAGCTCCATCGCCGCCACCGCGGCCACCGCGGCCTCCGGAGCCAGAGCGCCCTTGCTCCCAAAGGCGCCGCCCACGTCCGGGACGACGATCCGCATCGCCGTGGCGGGGCGCCCGAGCACGTGCGCGAGCTGCTTTTGCTGCCGGTGGGTGTCCTGCGCCGAGCACCACAGCGTCAGCAGGTCCTCGTCCCCGTCGTGGGAGGCCACTGCCCCGCGGGTCTCCATCGGCACGGCCGCGACGCGCGGCATCGCGTAGCTCCCGCCGACGACCGCGGCCGCGGCGGCGAACGCGCCGTCGACGTCGCCGCCCTCGCGAGACCAGCGCTCGAGTTCGAAGTCGGACGCGAGCGGATCGACGACCGGGTCGAGCGGCTCGTAGTCCACCTCGACGAGCTCGGCTGCGTCCTCTGCCAGGGCTCGGGACTCGCCCACGACCGCTGCCACAGGCTGGCCCGCGTAGCGAACAACGTCCGAAGCGAGCACGGGGTGGGGCTCGTCGGCCACCTCCGCACCCTCGGGGACCTGAATCGGCAGCGAGCGGGCCCTTCCGTTGAGGTCCCGGGCGGTAAGCACGGCGATCAGCCCCGGGGCTGCGTCCGGCACCCTGACGGCCGTAACGCGCGCGTGGGCGTGCAGGCTGCGGACGAACGCGAGATGCGCGAGGCCGGGGAGCTCGATGTCGTCGAGGTAGCGCGAGCGCCCGCTCAGGATGCGAGCGTCCTCGCGGCGTGCGAGCGGCCGGCCTACGAGCCGCGTACCGTCGAGCACGCTCATCGGCCCACGGCCTCGCGGTCCGAGGAGATCGCCTCGAGGACCGCACCCAAGGCGGCGAGGCCCTCACGCGCGCCGGTCTCCGGCTCGGCCTCCCCGCGCATGCAGCGGCCGAACTCCTCGAGCTCGTCGGCCAGCATGTCACGGGGCTCGAACTGGACGCGGTCGCCGTCAAGCGTGAGCGTCGTGACTCCGTCGAGCGCTTCGGCATCCGGCCAGACCGAGAAGTCGGTCCTGTAGTCGAGCACGGCCTCGCTGCCGAGGAGCCTCAGCGACAGCGTCTTCGGCGAGACGTAGCTGCCGGTCACCGTGCCGAGCGCTCCCGACTCGAACTCGAGCGTCACGACCCCCACGTCGTCTATCTCCGCATCCACGTGCACGTGCGCGAAGCGGCCCCACGAGCTCGTCACGGGGCCGAGCCAGCACGCGAGCGTGTCAACGTGGTGAATGCCGAGCTGCATGATCGGGGCGCCCGGGTTGCGCGCGCGGTGAGCACGCCACGCCTCGGGCTTGAAGCTGCCCGGCAGCGACATGTTCGCCTCCGCCAGCACCACCTCTCCGAGCGCGCCCTCGTCGATCAGCTGGTTCGTGCGGCGCGCGGCGCCGAGGCGGCGGAATGCGTGGCCGACCATCAGGGTCACGCCCGCCTCCGCGCAGGCGTCGCGCATGCGCTCGCCGGCCTCGAGCGTGTCGGCAATCGGTTTCTCGACGAAGACGTGGCGGCCGTGCTCCGCGCAGGCGAGCGCCTGCTCCTCGTGCACGTCGTTTGGTGTGACGAGCACCACGCCGTCCACGTCCGGGTGGGCGATCGCCGCCTCGAGGCTCGGGGCCGGCTCGCAGCCGAAGCGCTCGGCGAACCCCGCGCGGCGCTCCTCGTCGCGGCTGTAGCCGATCACGAGCTCCAGGCCCGCCCGCTTGGCTGCGGCGGCGAGCCGCGGCGCCCACATGCCGGCGCCGACGATCGCGATTCCGCGGCCACTCACGCGAGCTGCTCTCTCATCCAGTCAGCGACGAGCGGACGGGTCTTGTATGGGACGTTGGCGCAGCCGTGGTTGCCGTCTTCGTGGAGCACGAATTCACCGGCCGGCGCCTCCCTCGCCTGGCGCTCGGTCTGCTCCCACGGGATGAGCCGGTCGAGCTTCCCGGTGATCGCGAGGAACGGCTGGCGCAACCGCTCGAGCACACCGGTCAGGTCGAACTCCAATGCCTTCTCGCGCCCCTCCTCCTCGTCGCGCGCGAACGACTTCGCGACGAATGTCTCGCGGGTGAGAGGGGGCACGACATCCCAGCACTCGCCGAAGTTGTACGGGCCGCTCAGCCCGGCGACCGCCTTCAGGCGTGGCTCGAACGCCCCCGCGCGCGGCGCGTAGTATCCGCCGAGGCTCACGCCGAGTGCCCCGACGCGGTCGAGGTCGACGTCGCGGCGCCCGTGGAGCGAGTCGAGCATCGCCGCGACGGCCACCTCGTAGTCGGGCCGGATCGCCAGGGTGAAGCCGGTCTCCCCCTGCCCGGGGCCGTCCATCGACAGCGTCGCCATTCCGCGCTCGAGGAAGACCTCCTCGAGCTTGAAGAACTCCTCCTTGGTCGAGTCGAGCCCGGGAATCAGGATCACGAGCGGCGGTTGCTGCGCGTCCTCGGGGCGCCGCAGGTTGCCCACGACCGACGCGCCGTCGAGCGGCGCCTCGATCCGCTCGGCCGTCGGGTCGAGCAGCTCGTGAGCCCGGTAGAGCGCGGCTATGGCCTCCTCGGCGGCCGCGCGGCTGCGATCTGGATCGACCACCCAGACGAACTTCGCGAAGTGGTACGCAACGGCCGCGCGCGCCCACGCCTCGCCGGCGGTGCGGCGGTGGCCGGCAGCCTCCGCCTCGCGCGCCAGTTCGGCGTGGACGCCTGCGGTCTTGCGCCACTCGTCGAGCCACTCGTCCCAGGTCTCGATGCGCGCGGTGGTGGCCAGGAAGTCGTTGTAGTCGCCCCCGGCCTGGACGAAGCGCGGCGCCCAGTGGTCAATGGCTGCCCGCACGCGCGCGTCCTGCACCGGCCATCACCTCCTCCGGCGACTCGCCCAGGTCGGTCAGCATCACGACCGCGGCGTTGCGGCCCGGGATGCCTGTTACCGAGCCGCCTACGCTCGTGGTGCCGCCGGTCTGGTAGAGGCCCGGGATCGGCATCCTGTGGCCGCTCCAGCCAGGCACCGGCCGGTTCGGTCCGCTGAAAGCGTAGCTGCGGTCGCCGCCGTGGAAGGCGCCCTCGATCATATGCGGGTTCCCGCGTTCGATGTCCTCGGGGCTCTTCACGTAGCGGGCGACGATGTTGTCCTCGCTCAGGTTGGGGACGAAGCTCCGCACGTGCTCGAGCTGGCGGAGCGCCAGGTCCTCCTTGCGCTCGTCCCAGCTCGCGTAGCCCTCGGGTAGCGCGATCGTCTGCGGGCTCAACAACTTGACCGTGTGGTGTCCCTCCGGGGCCCGGTCGGAGTCGACGAGCGTCGGTGTGGCCACGAGCAGCCACGGGATGCCGTCGAACGGCCTGCCGTCCCGTACCGCGCGCCCGAGCTCGAGGACTTCGTCGGGCCAGCCGACGGTGCCGGCGGAGACCGCGGCGCGCAGCCCGCCGGGCGTCTCGAACAGCGGCGGCGCCGTGGTCGCGAAGTATGCGGCCATCCCCGGCATGCCTACGTCGTAGGTCTCGACGCCGTAGACGAACTCCTCGCCCCACGCGTCCGCGGGAGCCATGTCCACGAGGTGCTTGACATGGATGGTCGAGAGGACGGCCGCGCGCGCCATGTAGCGCTCGCCGTCGTCGGTCTCGACGCCGGTGCAGCGGCCGTCCTCGAGCACCAGCCGCGCCACTCGCCGGTCGCAGAGGACCGTGGAGCCGTTGTCCTCGAGGAAGCGCACAAGAGCGTCCGTCAGAGCGCCCGAGCCGCCGCGCGGGATCGACCAGCTGCGGCGCTGCCGCCCGAACACGATCGAGTAGGCGAGCGTGCCCGACCCGGCGGCGTCGATGGGCACGAGCGTCTGGAACGCCTGCCAGACCATGAACGCCTGCACGTGGCGGCCCTCGAACTCGCGCCGGATGACGTCCCAGGCGCTGATCGCATTCCGGCGCAGCCAGATCCGCCCGCGAGGGTGCTCGAGCAGCAGCTCCTGGAGCGTCGGCCCGAAGCCGGGCGGAGTCGTGCGCGCGCGGCCGTAGATCTGCTTGATCTCGTCGTACTCCGCGATCATGCGCCGGTAGGCCTC
>JBKPHS010000024.1:0-6554 GCA_046729975.1 Actinomycetota bacterium | reverse complement strand
GGCGTTGAGATCGTGCACGGCGAGCTCCACGGCCTCGCCGATGACGCGCCGCTCCGCCTGGCCGGCGCCCTCGGGCGGCGGCTGGCGGATCGCTTCGGCCACGTGGTAGCAGCGCACGCTGTGCCCGTCGCCGAGGTCGGTCACCGGCGGGAACGCGCTGCGGCAGTCCTCGCGGGCGAACTCGCAGCGGGGGTGGAAGTAGCAGCCCTGCGGCCGGCTGTCCGGCAGGGCGGCGTGGCCGGGGATGCCGACGACCGTCCGCTTTCCGGCGATGTCGGGCACCGCGCGCAGCAGCCGGCGCGTGTATGGGTGGCGGGGCGCGGCGAACAGCTGCTCACGGGAGCCGCTCTCGACGATCCGCCCGGCGTACATGACCGCCACGTGGTCCGCGAGCTCGGCCACCACCGCGAGGTCGTGGCTGACGTACAGCGCCGCGACGTCGTGGCTTCGGCACAGGTCGCGCACGGTCTCCAGCACACGCGACTGGGTCGTGACGTCGAGGCCGGTGGTCGGCTCATCGCAGACGATCACGCGTGGGCGGTTGGCGAAGGCCATCGCGATCGCCACGCGCTGCTGCTGGCCGCCTGAGAGCTGGTGCGGGTAGCGGCGCAGGAACGCGTCGTCGGACGGCAGCGCGACCTCCTGGAGCGCCTCGCGCACGCGCGTCATGCGCTCCGGCGAGCTGGTGGTCGGAGCGTGGGCCGTGAGGATCTCCTCGAGCTGGGTGCCGATCCGCAGCGCGGGATTCAGCGAGGTGCCCGGATCCTGCGGGATATACGACACGACTCCGCCGCGCAGGCGACGCAGGTCGCCCTCGCTCAGGGAGCCCAGCTCGCGCCCGTCGATGCGGATCACGCCGCCGGCGACTCGGCCACCGCGCCGGACGTGACCCAGCAGCGCCATCCCGACGGTCGTCTTGCCCGACCCCGACTCGCCGACCAGGCCGAGCACCCGCCCCGGACGGATGTCGACGACGATCTCATCGACCACGTCGACGCCCGTGCGCGTGAGCTCGATCCGCAGGTCATGGACCTCGACCGCGGGTCCACCGGCGCCCTCCGCCGCGCTCATCACTTCCCTCCACGATCCAGGCCGATCGCCGCGCGGGCGATGCCGTCCGTCACCAGATTGGTACCCACCGTTAGCAGGCCGATGGCCAGCACCGGCAGGAGCACGGACCACGGCTGGACGGTGATGGAAAGCCGGTTCTCGTTGATCATCAGTCCCCAATCGGCGGTCGGCGGCTGCAGGCCGAAGCCCAGGAAGCTCACGGCTGCCACCAGCCCGATCGAATAGGTCATCCGCAGGCCGATCTCGACGAGCAGCGGGCTCGTCACGTTGGGCAACAGCTCGCCGAACACGATCCGCCAGCGCTTCTCGCCCACGACCTCGGCGGCCTTGATGAAGTCGCGCTCGACGACCTCCTGCCCGGCGCCGCGCATGACCCGCGCCACGCGCGGCGCGTGCGTGACGCCGACCGTCAGGACGATCAGCCACAGCTTCGGACCGATGGCCGACACGGCCAGCAGCACGAACACGATCTGCGGGAAGGCGAGGAGCACGTCGTTGGCACGCATGAGCGCATCGTCGACCCAGCCGCGCGAGTAGGCCGCCACGAGCCCGACGACGGTGCCGACGACGATGCCGAACATCGTCGCGGCGGCCGACAGCCAGATCACGGTGCGCCCGCCGTTGAGGAAGCGGGTCCACACATCGCGGCCCAGGGCGTCGGCGCCGAAGAGCGCGGTCCCGGACGGCCCGCTGTTCGGCGCGGCGACGAACTCGGTCGGCGAGTGCGGCGCCAGCAGTGGCCCGAACAGCGCGATCGCGATCATCAGCCCCACGATCGCAAGCCCGATGCGCGTCCGCGTCAGCTTGGCGGCCCGGCTCAGGATGCCCAGCCACTGGCGGCGGCGGAGCCGCTCCGGCGGTGGGACCGGCGCCTCGAGCGCGAGGTCGATCGCCCGGTCGACGGTCTGGTCGCTCATCGCGTGGCCGTCCGCAGCTTCGGGGTCACCAGGATCGTGGCCAGATCGGCCAGCAGGTTCAGGCCCACATAGACGCCGGCCGCCAGCATCGTCACCGTCTGGACGACCGGCATGTCGCGGTTGGCGACGGCATCGACGAGCGCCGCACCGATGCCGGGGTATGAGAAGACGTACTCGACGACCACGATTCCGCCGGCCATCCACGCGAGCTGCAGCGCAGCGACTTGAATGGCGGGCACGATCGCGTTTGGAACGGCGTGTCGCCAGATCACGTGCCGCTCAGCGAGGCCCTTGAGGCGGGCCATCGTCACGTACTCGCTCTCGAGCACTTCGACCATCGAGCCGCGCATGATCCGGCTGATGTATGGGGTGACCGCCAGCACCAGCGTCGCTGCCGGCAGCACCACGACCTTGGGGTCCTCCCAGGCCTTCGTGCCCGGAGGAAGCAGTGACACGGCGGGGAACAGGTGGAACACGCCCGTGGCGAACAGCAGGATGAGCAGGATGCCGATCACGAACTCCGGCAGTGCGGCGAGCACGAGCGTGATGGTCGAGCCGACGTGATCGACGGGCCTGTCGCGACGCATCGCCATCCACACGCCGAGGGCGATCGACAGCGGGATGGCCACGAGCGAAGCGACGAGGACCAGGAACGCCGAATTGGCCACCCGGTCCGACAGCAGCTTGCTGACGGCCTGCTGTGTGGCTGCCGACGTTCCCAGATCACCACTGAGCAGCCCGCCGAGCCAGTGCAGGTACTGGCTGACCACCGACTCGTTGAGGTGCAGCTGTTCGCGCAGCGCGGCCACCCGGTCGGGCGTGGCCTCCTTGCCGAGGATTGCCGTGGCCGCATCGCCCGGCAGCGCAATCACGGCGGCGAAGACGACGAGCGAGACGAGCCAAAGCGTGAGGATGCCCAGCGCGATCCGCCGAAGGATCAATCTACGCGGCAACGAAGCCCACCTTCGCGAAGCCGTAGTTGGTGAGCGGCACGCCGGACTTCGCCGGCTGGAAGCCGCCGACCTTTGCGCTGTAGGCGTCGACCTGGTTGCTGAACGACCAGACGATGTATCCGCCCTCGTCGTATTCGAGCTTCTGCGCCTCCTTGAGCAACTCGGTGCGCTTGGCCTCGTCGAGCTCCGCGCGCGCCTGCGTGATCAGCTTCGTGAACTGGGAGTTGTTCCAGTGCGTCTCGTTGAACGGGGAGTCCTTCAGGCTGCCCTGCGCGACCTGGCCGAGGTACGTGCGCGTGAACCAGAAGTCCTGCGCAAACGGCCACTTCAGGTAGTTGTCGCCGTAGAACGTGCCGGAGTCGACCTTGCGCACGTTGATCGTCACGCCCGCGCCCTTGGCCTGCTGGGCGAGCACCTGGGCCGCCTCGACGATCCCTTGGAAGACGGGGGCGGTGACGAGCTGGACGCGCAGGTCGCTCTGCCCGGCCTGCTTGAGCAGCGACTTGGCCTGCGCGAGATCCTGCTGGCGCTGCGGCAGGTCCTTGTCGTAGGCGGGATCGAATGGCGCGTAGAGGTCGTTGGCCACGCGCGCCTGTCCCGAGAGCGCCTGCTGGATCAGCTGCCTGCGGTCGGCGATCAGGCGCATCGCCTGACGCACCCGGACATCGCTGAACGGGGCCTGGTCGACCCGCATCGTGAACGGCTGCCAGGCGCCGGTCTCGGACGTCAGGACCTTCAGGCCCGAGTTGCCCTGGACCTGCGCGATCTGAGCCGCGGGCAGGTTCGAGATCGCATCGACCTGGCCGCCGAGCAGGGCGTTGACGCGCGCCGTGTCATCGGGGAAGTCGATGATCACGACCTGGTCGGCCTTCGGCTCGCCCTTTTGCCAGTAGTTCGCGTTCTTCACGAACACGCTCCGCTGGCCGGGTGAGAAGCTCTGGTACTTGAACGGCCCGGTGCCGATCGGCTTCTTCGGGTCGTAGCCGGTGGGCACGATGCCGTTGAAGTACTGGCCGATGTCGTCGGGGAAGCCGGTGTTGGGCTCCTTGAGATGGATCTCCACCGTGCGATCGTCGACCTTGCGCGAGCCCTTGATGTCGACGTAGGAGATCGAGGCGGCGCCCGTCTTGGGATTCTTCGGGTCGAGGATCCGCTGCAGGGTGAAGAGGACATCGTCGGCGGTGACGGGCTTGCCGTCGTGGAACGTGATGTCGGGTTTCAGGCGGACCGTCCAGACGTCGGGCCGCTTGCCGGCCTCGATCGACTCCGCGAGCACCATCTCGAGCTCGTAGCTGGGGTTCCGGATCGCGAGCGGCTCGTAGAGCTGGAACGCTCGGGCGATGTCGGGATCGGTGGTCAGCACGTGGGCGTCGATACTGTCTTTTGCGCCGCCGCCGGACACCCCGATGCGGAGGTTGCCGCCGGTGCGAACACCCTCGGCCGAGGTGCCGCCGGAGTTCCCGGTCTTGGCTCCGCTACCGCCACCTCCCCCGCCTCCGCCGCACGCGGCCAGGATGCCGCCGGCGCTCAGCGTCATGCCGCCGACCAGGGCGCCTTGCAGGACTTGACGGCGCGTGATCGCCGACTCGTCCCAGCTCTGCTTGTCGTCGGTGCTCATGTGGATGCGTTCTCCTCCTCCTCGCCGGGCCTCGGCGTGTCCCCTCGCGCGTCGGCGCCGTCATCGCTCGCGCGCGAGAGCTCCTCAGCGATCAGCCGCGCCGACAGGCGCAGGTGCTCGGCGACCAGGTCCGGCGCGCGCGAGTCGCCCTCCACGAGCGCCTCGAGCAGCCGCACGTGGTCGGTGACGTAGTCCCTCCACGGGTACGGCGGGTGGTGACTCAGGAGCATCCGCGTCTCCGCGCCGAGCGTCTCGTACGCGCGGCTGAGGCGCTCGCTGCCGGCGAGCCGGACGAGCTCCTCGTGGAAGTGGATGTCGGCCGCGATGACCGCGTCGGTGACTCGGTCGTGGTCGCGCGCCGCCGTCTTGAGCTCCTCGAGCGCCGTTCGCACGCGTGAGAAGTCGACCGGCCCGTCGGACTCCAGGATCCGCCGCGCCGCGCCGGTCTCGATCGCTTCGCGCGCGACGTAGACATCCAGCCGGTCGGCCAGGGACAGCACGCGCACGAACGCGCCGTGGTGCGCCCTGGATTCGACCAATCCCTCCTGCAGCAGTTGGCGAGTCGCCTCGCGCACCGCACTGCGCCCGGTGCCGAGCGCCTGCGCCAGCGAGACCTCGCGAAGCTGCTCGCCCTGGGGGATGCGCCCGTCGACGATGGCGTCGCGGAGCTCGCGCAGGACCCGCTCGGTCAGAGAGGCCCGCTCGATCGACCCAACACGATAGCTGTTGACCGACACTAGACTCCCTACTGCAGACTGTCGACAAGCATACGCTATGCTGTCAAGCCCATCCAGAATGGCCGGAGGAGCGTGTGTGAACCCGGACGTCTTCATCACATGTGCGGTCACCGGTGTGGGAGACACGACGGGTGCCAGCGAGCTGGTGCCGGTCGCGCCGCAGCAGATCGCCGACGCGGCGCTCGAGGCCGTCGAGGCCGGGGCCGCCGTCGTCCACATCCACGTCCGCGACCCGGCAACCGGCAAGGGCGCGCGCGATCTGGCGCTCTACCGCGAGGTCGTCGAGCGCATCCGCTCCGCCGACGTGGACGTGGTGATCAACCTCAGCGCCGGCATGGGCGGTGACCTCGTGCTCGGCGGCGACGATGCGCCGCTGCCGCTGGACCCGGACGGGACCGACCTGGCGGGTGCGGCCGAGCGGCTCGCTCACGTCGAGGAGCTGCTACCCGAGATCTGCACGCTCGACTGCGGGAGCCTGAACTTCGCGGCCGGGGGCGACTATGTGCTCGTCAACACGCCGGGCATCCTGCGGGGCATGGCGCGCCGGATCCGCGAGCTTGGCGTGCGGCCCGAGCTCGAGGTCTTCGACACCGGCCACCTCGTCATGGTCCGCGACCTGATCCGCGAGGGACTGATCGACGACCCCGTGCTGATCCAGCTCTGCATGGGGATTCCCTACGGTGCTCCGAACGACCCGACGACGCTCATCGCGCTGGTCAACCAGCTGCCCGCCGGCTGTGTGTTCTCGGCGTTCTCGATCGGCCGCATGCAGCTACCGTACGTCGCCATGGCCGCGCTCGCGGGCGGCAATGTGCGCGTCGGGCTCGAGGACAACCTGTACCTCTCGCGCGGAGTGCTCGCGACCAATGCCCAGCTCGTCGAACGGGCGGTGACGATCCTTACGGCGATGAACGCCAGGATCCTCGGCCCCGCCGACGTGCGGGAAAAGCTCCAACTGCGAACCCATGGCTGAGCGCGAAACCGGGCGGCCACGCGTCGTCGGCCTGCTCGGCGGCGGCGTGATCGGTGGCGGCTGGGCGGCGCGGTTCGTCGTCAACGGCGTCGATGTACGGCTGTTCGACCCCGATCCCGAGGCCCCGCGCAAGGTGGACGAGATGCTGGACAACGCGCGCCGCGCCTACCGGAAGCTGACGCTCATGCGGCTCCCGGCCGAGGGCACACTGACGTTCGTCGCCACGCCCGAGGAGGCGGTCGAGGGCGTCGACTTCGTCCAGGAGAGCGTTCCCGAGCGCGAGGA
>JBKPHS010000023.1:0-18847 GCA_046729975.1 Actinomycetota bacterium | reverse complement strand
TGCTCGGCGACGGTGCTCGCCTCTTCGACAACCTCGGGGACGCGGAGGTGCAGCTCGAGCAGGTCCGGGCCGTCGAGGCGCCCGGCGTCACCCACCTCAAGTACAGGAGCGTGAAATGAAGCGGGTCGCCGAGCGGCCGTGAATCGAGCGCGGCGATTGACGCTCGGATTTCGCGCAAAGCACGACTCGAGCGGTCACGGCTCCTTCGCACGGAAAGCAGCAGCGTTCACCCGCATGGAGTCCGACCCGCCGAAGGAGTTGCTCTGGCCACTCGGGTCTGCGAGTGTTGACGCACGGCTCGCGGGAAGCGCCGCGTCGTCGTCGCCAAGGCGGCGCGGCACGGAAGGGAGACCCCGTGAGTTCATCCTCCACGCGCCAGTCCACCCCGGAGGGGCCCGGACCCGCCTCGGGGTCGTCGAACCTTCCGTCGGACGGCCGTACCGAGCTTCGGGAGGGCTACGCCGAGGTCGGCGAGGTGAGGTTGCATTACGTCGAGGCTGGCGATGGGCCGCTGATCGTTCTGCTGCACGGCTTCCCGGAGTTCTGGTTCAGCTGGCGGCTGCAGATCGCGCCGCTGGCGGCGGCGGGCTTTCGCGTCGTCGCGCCCGACCTGCGCGGCTACAACCTGTCGTCGCGGCCGGCAGGCGTCGAGGCCTATAGCGCCGACAAGCTGGCCGCCGACGTCCGCGGTCTCATCCGAGAGCTCGGTGCCGACTCGGCGCTGCTGGTCGGCCACGACTGGGGCGGAACCGTCGCCTGGGCCACCGCGATGAACCACCCAGAGGTGGTGGACCGCCTGGCCATCCTCAACGCCGCCCATCCGCGGCGGCTCAACCAGGGGCTGCGCCACCCCAACCAGCTCCGGAAGCTCTGGTCCTTCTTCTTCTTCCAGTTCCCAGCGCTGCCCGAGCGCATTGTGCGCGCCGGCAACTGGCGATTCTTCCGGCGCTACCAGCGCGACGCCCGCCCCCCGTACACGCCTGAGGACACCGAACGCTACGTCGAGTCGTGGTCCCAGCCAGGGGCAGAAGCCGCGATCATCAACTACTACCGCGCCGCGGTGCGACAGTCGAAGCAGGTCCAAGCGCAGCTTCGCCCGATCTCGGCGCACACCCTCGTCATCTGGGGGCAGCGCGATCGCTACCTCGGGCCGAAACTGGCCGAGCCCGACCGCGACGACGTGCCCAAGCTCGAGAGCGTCGAGCGCCTACCCGACGCCTCGCATTGGGTCCATCACGACGAGCCCGAGCGCGTCACACAACTCCTCATCGACTTCTTCGCCCCGGCCCGCCCAAGCCAAACCCCCCGAACGTCGACGACGTAGCCACTCGATTCGACTACCGTCGGCTGGGCATGGCTTCCAGGACTCCCAGCGCCGAGGCCTGCATGCTTACGTTCGGCTAGCCCGCTGCGGCAGAGTGAGGCTTCGATGAGAGCGATCACCTACACACGCCCTGGCGACCCGTCCGTGCTCGAGCTCGTGGAGCGACCGATGCCCGAGCCAGGGGCAGGCGAGATCCGCATCCGCGTGCTCGTGTCGGGAGTGAACCCGACGGATTGGAAGTCGCGTAGCGGCGCGACCGGCGGGCAGGTCGCGGAGCCGACGGTTCCGAACCAGGACGGCGCGGGCCTCGTCGATGAGCTCGGCGCCGGAGTTGACCGCTTCAGCGTCGGTGATCGCGTCTGGGTCACGCTGGCCGCGGCCGGCCGCCCGGCGAGCGGCACCGCCCAGGAATACACCGTCGTCCCGGCGGAAGTGGCATTCCGGCTCCCGGCTGGCGCGGACTTCGACCTCGGCGCCAGCATCGGCATTCCCGCCGTCACCGCGCACCGCGCGCTGACGGTGGCCGAAGACGGCCCGGCCCGACTGCACCCGGGCGCTCTGGGCGGTCGAAGCGTGCTGGTGGCAGGCGGCGCGGGGGCGGTCGGCAACGCGGCGATCCAGCTCGCCCGCTGGGCCGGCGCCACCGTGATCGCCACGGTCAGCGGTGACGCGAAGGCGGGGCTCGCCAAAGCTGCCGGTGCGCACCACGTCGTCAATTACAAGGACGCCGACGCCGCCGAGCAGATCCGGCGCGCCGCCCCTGACGGAGTGGACCTCATCGTCGAGGTCGCCGCTGGAACAAACACGGAACTCGACCAAGCCGTCCTCCGGCCTCGCGGGACGATCTCGATCTATGCAAACGACGGCGGCGCCCCGTTCAGCCCTGACGTCCGGCGCAGCATGGGGCTGAACGCCCGCTACCAATTCGTCCTGCTGTACACGGTCGGGTGGGATCGGATCGCCGCAGCCGGCGCGGACATCAACCAGGCGATCGAAGACCGCGCACTCCAGGTTGGCGAGCAAGCCGGGCTACCGCTTCACCGCTTCGCCCTCGAAGACACCGCGGGCGCACACAGAGCCGTCGAGAACGGAGCGACCGGCAAGGTACTCATCGCGGTCGCAGCGAGATGACGATGGCGCGTGGTCGGCTGCCTGCTCGGGCACGCTTTCTGTCGGGCGTGGTTGCGATAGCTCGCCAAGGCGACTCCGGCCTCCGCGCCGCTTAGGGCTGAGGAAGCCCGTCAGCCGCCGACGCGACTCGCGCGGGCCGCGCGCTCGGGTGTGTCCGCTGGAGCGGTTTCCGTAGGCGAAGCCGGAGGCAGCGGAAGCGGATATACCCGGCCGCGCCAGTCCCGGCGCGCCACCAGCCGCCGGCGTCAGGACGAGGCGGGTACCTCTTCGCGAGCGCCCAGGCCCGCCACCTCGCGGAGGGCATCGGCCTTGTCCGTCTTCTCCCAGGTGAAGTCGTGGTCCTCGCGACCGAAGTGCCCGTACGCGGCGGTCTTCTGGTAGATCGGCCGGTGCAGGTTCAGGTACTGGCGGAACGCGCCAGGGCGCAGGTCGAAGTGCTCGCCCACCAGCTGCACGATCTTCGAACGGGCCACGCGCTCGGTCCCGAACGTCTCGACCATGAGGGACACAGGGTGCGCGACGCCGATCGCGTACGCCACCTGGACCTCGCAGCGGTCGGCCAGGCCGGCGGCGACGACGTTCTTGGCGACGTAGCGGGCCGCGTATGCGGCCGAGCGGTCCACCTTCGACGGATCCTTGCCCGAGAAGGCGCCGCCACCGTGCCGGGCCATGCCGCCGTAGGTGTCGATGATGATCTTCCGGCCAGTCAGGCCGGCGTCGCCCATCGGCCCGCCGATCTCGAACTTGCCGGTCGGGTTGACGAGGAAGTTCGAGTCGTTGTTGAGCTTCTTCTGGTCGTAGAGCTCGGGCGGCAGGATCGGGTGCACGACGTGCTCCCAGAGATCCGGCTTGATGAGCGTCTCCGAATCGAGGCCCGGCTTGTGCTGCGCCGAGATCAGGATCTTCTCGATCTCGATCGGGCGGTCGTTCTCGTAGCGCACGGTCACCTGCGTCTTGCCGTCGGGCCGCAGGTAGGGCATCACGTCCCCGCGACGGACCTCCGCGAGCCGGTGCGCGAGCTTGTGGGCGAGCGAGATCGGCATCGGCATAAGTTCCCTGGTCTCGCGCGTCGCGTAGCCGAACATCATGCCCTGGTCGCCCGCGCCCGCCTCGTCGAGCTCGTCGTCGTCCGAGGGGTCGTGGCGCGTCTCGTACGCGTGGTCCACGCCCTGCGCGATGTCCGGCGACTGCTCGTCGATCGCCGTGATTACGGCGCAGGTCTCGCAGTCGAAGCCGTAGGCCGCGTTGTCGTAGCCGATCTTGCGGATCGTCTCGCGCGCGATCTTCGGGATGTCGACGTACGTCTTGGTCGAGATCTCACCGGAGACCACGACGAGGCCCGTGTTGACGAGTGTCTCGCAGGCCACGCGACCCTGAGGGTCGTCGCGCATGACGGCGTCGAGCACGCCGTCCGAGATCTGGTCGGCCATCTTGTCCGGATGGCCCTCGGTGACCGACTCGGAGGTGAACAGGAATTCGTTGTCTGACAGGGGCGTTGTGCTCATGGGTTCTTGAAGAGAAGCTCCGCGTTCATGTCTTCCTCCCCGCGCGAAATGTAGCCACCGGCGACGCCAAGCTTCTGGAGGTCGTCCCGTACGGCCAGATACGCCGGATTAGCTGCCAGTCCTACCTGGTCGGCAAGCGCGAGGAGCTTGTCGAAGTCGAGGAAGAGTACAGCCGACGGCTCGTCCGGGCGGTCTCCCAGCACCAGCTGGAAGTCGTCGGTCTCGTCGGGCCCCTCGCCCTCGCGCACCGACTCGATGCCCTTCAGCGAGGTGGAGGCGACCAGCTTCCCGTCAAACGCGGCGTAGCTGAGCTCGAGCCCGGGTGAGAGATCCGCCGTGAGGGCGTTCACGTCGCCGACCCTGCGGGCGCCGAAAGATGCGGCCCGCCCCGCCCGCTGCGGCCGGAGCACGCTCAGGATCGCCGGCTGCAGCTTGCCGAGCGTCGCGAGCGCCTGCCGCTCGTCCACGCCGTCCACGATCAGCGTCACCACGGGAGCCGGATCGCCCGGGCTGACGATCAACTGCGTCTCCCCCGCCAGGAGCGGCAGCAGCTCCCGCTGGAGGCTGACGCCGCTTCGCTGGACGCTCGCCAGGAAGTCGCGCAGCGCCCGGCCGATGCGAGACTCGCCGGGCGTGTCGATGCCCTCGGTCAGCAGGCACCGCACGTCCGAGACGCCGAGCACCGCCGCCGGCTCGCCCGAGGCCTGGCCGACCAGCGAGGAGTCGCCATCGGCGTCGGACCCGCACTCGGAGCCGCTCGATATGAGCCCGCGAAAGGAAAGCCGGCCGCGCTCGTCCCCGAGTGACAGGCCAAGGACGCCCGCCTCGAGCGACTGCGCCCGCGCTGCCCCGGCCAGCAGCGCGGCCGGGCCCGCGAACCTGGTCTGAATCGTCCCGCGGGCCAGGTAGGCGTGGGCCAACCGCTCGTCAGGGAGGCCGTCGCGCAGGCGCCTGTACTCGTCGTTGTCGGCAAGAGCCGGGCCGGCGTCCGCGTGCACGTCGAGCGCGCGACGGACCTGCACGTCGGAGCCGAGCATCACGAAGTCGTCGGCTATCGCGGCGCGTCGCTCATCCGCGGCGAGCAGCTGGACGCCCCGGTAGCGCACCGCCGGGCGGAAGCCCGCCTCGCCGAGGGACCGCCGGGACGCCTGCTCGTCCTTCGTCGAGAGGAGAGCGAGCTGCTCCGGCTGGGCGGTCCCGACCGGGACGTACGCGAGCGCGGCCTCTTCGCCGAGCCAGGGACGCACGTCGCGATCGAGGTCGAGCCCTCCGAGAACCGCGGCGAGCCGAGGACGCAGCACGTCGTTTCGCACGAGCGCGAGCGTTGGAAGCTCCTCCGCCAGCCGGTTCGCCCGCCTCCACTGCTCGCCCTCCAGGTCGCTCGAGAGGTGCAGGTAGGCGACCGCGCTGCTTCGCACGAAGCGGGCGGCGCGATCGGGCGGCGCGTCGCTCGCGCTCGACAACGTCAGGCCGGCGAAGACCGCCGCGGCGGCGACCGCGAGCCCGAGGAGCCAGTCCCTGGCCCTCACTCCCTGCGGCCTCCTGTCCCCCGCCCGCCGTCTCGGCCCTTGAAGTCGATCACCAGCGGAATGCCCTCCAGGCTGTATCGAACCCGCAGGCGATTCTCCATGAAGAAGGCGTAGTCGCGCGTCACTCGGCCGCGGTCGTTCACCTGCACCGCGAAGCGCGGCGGCCGCACGCCGTACTGGGCCATGTAGTAGAGGCGGAGGCGCCGGCCGCGCACCGCCGGAGGCTCCCGCGCGGCCTGCAGGTCGGAGAGGAAGCGGTTCAGCTCGGGGGTCGGAATCCGCTCGCCCAGCCGGTCCCCGAGGCGTAGAGCCTCGGTCAGCACGCGCTCCATGTTGCGGCCTGTCTTGGCCGATGCAGTGATCACCTTCGGCCGCTGGCGCAGCTTCTGCGCGACGCGCGCCTTGGCGTCCTCGAGGTCGGTGTCGCCGACGTCCCACTTGTTCAGCACGATCAGCGTGGCGCAGTTGTTCTTCATCGCGAGCTCGGCCACGCGGAGGTCCTCGGTTGTGACCCCCTCCGTCGCGTCGCAAACGACGATCGCCACGTCCGCGCGCTCCGCGGCTCGCTCGGAGCGAAGCTGCGCGTAGTAGTCCACGGTGCCCGCGACCTTCGTGCGGCGGCGGAGACCCGCGGTGTCGACGAGCACGACCGGCCGGCCGTCCACCTCGAGGCGCGTGTCGATCGCGTCGCGGGTCGTGCCCGCCTGCTCGGAGACGATCACGCGCTCCTCACCGAGGAAGGCGTTGACGAGCGAGGACTTGCCGACGTTCGGGCGCCCGATCACGGCAAGCCTTACGGCCACGTCCTCCGGGTGCTCCTCGAGCTCGCCCAGCCGCTCGGCGACCCGATCGAGCAGGTCCCCGGAGCCGAGCCCCTGGACCGCCGAGACCGGCACCGGATCGCCCAGCCCGAGTGCGTAGAACTCGGCCGCAAGCGGGATCGACTGGGCGTCGTCGACCTTGTTGGCGGCCACGATCACGGGCACGTCCGAGCGCATCAGCTCCCGGGCCAGCTCCGCGTCGCCGGGGCGAACTCCCGAGCGAGCGTCCACGACGAGCACGGCCACGTCCGACTCGGCGAGGGCTTGGCGCGCCTGCTCCTGTACGGCTTTTGGCAGGTCGCCGCGCTCCGCCAGGTCCACCCCGCCGGTGTCGATCAGAAGGAACGTGCGGCCGGCCCAGTCGGTCTCGATCTCCTTGCGGTCGCGAGTGACTCCCGACTGCTCGTGCACCACGGCCTCGCGCGTGCCGCTCAGGCGGTTGACGAGCGTGGACTTGCCGACGTTCGGGTAGCCGACGACGGCCACCTTGGGCAGTGCCACTACGGCTTGGCCCGGCGGACGAGATCTGCGATCTGCGAGACGACGTCCTCGACGGTGCGGTCAGTCGTGTCCAGCTCTATCGCGTCGGGCGCGGAGCGGAGCGGAGAGTGCTCGCGGCTCTCGTCCTGCTCGTCGCGCAGTGCCTGGTCGCGCATGACGACGCGCCAGTCCGCGCCGAGATCCGCCGCGCGCCGGCGGGCGCGCTGCTCGGGGCTCGCGGTCAGGAAGATCTTCAGGTCCGCGCCGGGCGCGACCACGGTTCCGATGTCGCGCCCCTCCGCGACCCAGTCGCCCTCCCGCAGCAGGGCGTGCTGCTTGTCCACGAGAGCGCTTCGCACGTCCTTGTCCGTGGCGATGCGCGACGCGGCCTCGGAAGCCTCCGGCGTACGGATCTCGTCGGTCACGTCCCGGCCGTTCGCGATCACCCGCTCCCCCAGCTCGATCGTGAGCTCGCGTGCGCGGTCGGCGGGCCGGCCGTCGCGCTCGAGGACGGCCAGCGCGACGGCGCGGTACATGGCGCCCGAGTCGAGATACGTGAAGCCGAGCCGGCGCGCGAGCTCGCGCGCGACAGTGCTCTTTCCCGCACCGGCGGGTCCGTCGATGGCCACGACCATTGAGGCGAAGGCTACTTTCGGGCTGCGGGCGGGACGCCCTAGGCTTACGCCGTCAGCCGGGCGAGGTCGTCCTCGAACCCCGGGTAGGAGACGGCGGCGGCCTCCATGCCGACGACCTCCACCCCGCTCCGCGACGCCAGCCCGGCAACGGCGCCCAGCATCGCCAGCCGGTGATCGCCGCGCGCGTCGAGCGCGCCGCCCTCGAGGCCACCGCCGCGCACCACGAAGCCGTCGCGCGCCGCCTCTATGTCCGCGCCGAGGCCACGCAGCCCCTCCACGACGCCCTCGATGCGGTCGGTCTCCTTCACGCGCAGCTCCTCGGCCCCGCGGACCACGGTCTCGCCCTCGGCGAAGCATCCGAGCAGCGCCACGAGCGGCAGCTCGTCGATCGCGAGCGGCACCTCGTCCGGCTCGACCGTCGTTCCCACGAGCGGAGCGGCGGTCACGTCGAGATCGCCGACCGGCTCGCTGTCGGGCGAGGGGTCGTCCGGGTCTTCGAGGTCGCCCACGATCACCGCCTCCATCCGCCGCGCGATGCGGAAGAAGCCCGTGCGAGTCCAGTTGAGGGCCATCTGGTCGATCACCAGACGCGAGCCGGGCACGATGCACGCCGCGGCGGCCAGGAACGCTGCCGACGAGGGGTCGCCCGGCACGGTCACGTCCTCCAGCTCGAGTTCGTCGACCTGCGAGACGCGCACCGTCAGGCCGTCGCGCTCGAAGGGCGCCCGCGCCCGGCGCAGCAGGCGCTCTGTGTGGTCGCGGCTCATCTGCGGCTCCGTGACGCTGGTCTGGCCCGCGGCGAGCATGCCTGCGATCAGGACGCACGACTTGACCTGCGCGGTGGCGACCTCCATCTCGTAATCCACGCCGCGCAGCTCGGCCCCGCGGACCGTCATCGGCGGCAGGCGACCATCCCGCACCTCGATCTCCGCGCCCATCAGCCGCAGCGGCTTGGCCACGCGGTCAACCGGCCGCGTCCGGATGGAGGCGTCGCCGTCCAGCCTCCAGATGCCACCCGGCTGGCCCGCGAGCCATCCCGGCAGGATCCGAAGCAGGGTGCCGGCGTTGCCGACGTTCACCTCGCCGCCGGTCGTCGGCGCCGCGGTGCGAAGCCCGACGCCCCGGATCACGATCTCGCCGTCCTCGCTCTCGTCCAGTCCAGCCCCGAGCGCGCGGATGGCCGCGAGCGTCGACTCCGTGTCCGCGGCGCGCAGGTAGTTGCGGACGACCACGGGCTCGTCGCCCATCGCGCCGAACAGGGCTGCGCGGTGCGAGATGGACTTGTCGGGCGGCGGCATGACCGTGCCCTTGAGCCCGTCGGAAGGGCCGAAGCGGCGCGTCACTCCTGCTCAGCCACGGGGAAGCCGAGCTCCTCGATCAGCCGGCGCGCGCGTTCCGCGGGCTCCTCGCCCGCGATCCAGAAGGTGATCGCACCCGTTCGCATGTCCGGCGCGGGCGCCAGCGCCATGTCGAGGATGTTCACGCCCGCCTTGCCGAGGGCCACCGACACCTGCGCCACGATACCCGGGCGGTTGGGCACCGAGACGCGCAGCTCGTGGACTGTGCCGCCGGCCAGCTCGGCCTCGAGCAGCCGCCTGCGGTCGTCGCGGGCGACGTCGTTCCAGGTGGCGACGGTCTGGTCGTCGTCTGAGCGCAGCGCGGCCGCCACGTGCCGCAGACGGTCCACCGTCTCGTCGATCTCCGCCGCTATCGCCTCGCGGTTGGCCGAGTAGATGTCGGTCCAGATCGCCGGGTTGGCGCCGGCCACGCGCGTCGCGTCGCGAAAGCTCGGACCCACTCGCGGCAGCGCCTCACCCACGTCCGTGAGAGTCCGCGCGGCCTGTGAGACCAGGACGTTGGCGAGCACGTGCGGCAGGTGGCTGACGGTGGCGAGCAGCCGGTCGTGAGTGTCGGGATCGATCGCTATCGGCTGCGCTCCGAAGCTCACGAGAATGCGGTGCAGCCGCTCGTACAGGAGACCCTCGGTCCGCTCGCCGGGGGTCAGGTACCAGGCTGCGCCGTCGAAGAGGTCCTCACGAGCCGCCTCGACACCCGAGGTCTCGGCGCCCGCGACGGGGTGTCCGCCCACGAAGCGCGGGTCTGAGGCGGCCGCGGCCACCACGCGCTTGGTCGAGCCGACATCGGTGACGACGCAGGTTTCCCCCGCGGCCGCAAGCGCGTCGGCGCTCAGCTCCGCCAGGGCGCCCACGGGCGCGCAGACGAAGCAGGCGTCCGCGCCCTCGACGGCGGCTCGCACAGACTCCGCCGGCCGGTCGATCGCCCCGCGCTCGGCCGCGGAGTCGAGAACGCCGGGCACGGGATCGAAGCCTGTGACCTCTGCGCCGTCGAGCCGGTCGCGGGCCGCAAGCCCGATCGAGCCGCCGATCAGCCCGACGCCGAGGACGGCTATGCGCAAGTCACACCTGCGCGAATTCCTTGCCCGCGATCTGCGCAGCCGCCTCCAGCTTTCGCATGTAGTCGGCGAAGCCGTCGGTGAGCAGGGCCTGAGGGCCGTCGCAGATCGCCCTCTCGGGATCCGGATGGACCTCGACTATGACGCCGTCCGCGCCGGCCGCGGCGGCGGCGAGCGACAGCGCGGGCACGAGGCTCCGCTTGCCGGCGGCGTGGCTTGGATCCACTATCACCGGCAGGTGTGTCAGCTCCTTGAGCACCGGCACCGCCATGAGGTCGAGCTGGAAGCGGTAATTCGATTCGAACGTGCGGCTGCCCCGTTCGCAGAGGATCACGTTCTCGTTGCCCTCCTTGAGCACGTACTCCGCGGCCATCAGCAGCTCCTCGAGCGTGGCGGACAGGCCGCGCTTGATGATCGCCGGGCGCCCGCTGCGGCCGACCTCGGTGAGCAGCGTGTAGTTCTGCATGCTGCGCGCGCCTAGCTGAATCACGTCGGCGACCTCGAGCACGGCGTCGAGGTCGCGCACGTCCATCAGCTCGGTGACGATCGGCAGGCCGGTCGCTTCCCTGGCCTCGGCGAGCAGTGGCAGGGCGGCGTCTCCCAGACCCTGGAAGGAGTAGGGCGAGGTACGCGGCTTGTAGGCGCCGCCTCGAAGCATCTGCGCACCTGCGTCCTTCACTGTCTGGGCAGCCTCGAGCAGCACCTCGCGCGACTCGACCGTGCAGGGGCCGGCGATCGTCGCGAAGTACGGCCCTCCCAGCTTGCGCCCGTCGATCTCCACGACGGTCTGCTGCTCCTTCTTGAACTGGAGCGACGCCAGCTTGTACGGCTTGAGGATCGGAACGAGGTGGTCGACCCCGGGGTAGCCCGCCAGGTCGAGGTTCGCCACGTGCTCTCGGTCGCCGATCGCGCCGATCACGGTGACCAGCTCGCCCTCCGAGACGTGCGCCTGCAGGCCTGCGTGTCTGACGCGCTCCTTGACGGCCTCCACCTGGTCGGCCGTCGCGCCCTCTTTCATCACGATCATCATCCGAAGCCTTTCGCTGGGAATCCTAGAACTGGTGCGGAGCGGGGACGGCGTCCGGCCGGTGCTCGAGTTGGGGTAGCGGCCATCGGTCGCCGCTGACCGGACGCCTAGCTAAATCGCCAGGCCCAGCGATAAAAGGCAGCACGCGCGTACGCGCCATCGGCGGCGTACGAGAACAGGTGCGTGCCGGCGCAAGACATCCGCCGTCTCTTATACCGCATCGGCCAGCTCAGCTGATGACTTCGGCGAGCGCCCGGAGGAAGCGCTCGTTCTCGGGGCGCGTGCCGTAGCTGACGCGGAAGTGACCCGCCTGACCGAGTGCGGTGCCGCCGCGCACGATCACGCCACGCTCGGCGAGCCCACTCAGCACGGCGGCCTCGTCGCGGTCGCCCAGCGAGACCCAGGAGAAGTTGGCCTGGCTGTCCGAGGTCTCGAGCCCGAGCTCCGCGAGCGCCTCCTCGACGAACATGCGCTCCACCGCCGTGCGCTCCACCCGTGTCGCCACCTCGTCCTGGTGCAGCAGCGCCTCCGCCGCCGCCGCCTGGGCGGCGGCATTGACCGAGAACGGCTGACGCACGCGGTCCACGGCGAGCCGGAAGTCCTCGGAGCCGGCAAGCGCGTACCCAACCCGCAGGCCGCAGAGACCGTAGACCTTCGAGAACGTGCGCAGCAGCACGAGGTTGGGGTGGCGCTCGAGTAGTGGAAGCGACTCGTCGGGGTCCTGGATAGTCGAGAACTCGACGTACGCCTCGTCGACGATCACGCAGACGTGGCGGGGAAGCGAGCCGACGAATGCGTCGAGCTCGGCCACCGGGATCGCGGTGGCGGTCGGGTTGTTCGGGTTGCATGCGATCAGGATGCGCGTCGCGACCGTCACCTCGCGCGCCATCGCCTCCAGGTCGTGGCGGGCGTCCGGGGTCAAGGGTGGCGTGAGCGCCCGGGCGCCGGTCATGGCCGCGATGTGCGGGTAGATCGAGAACGACGGCCACGCGTAGACGACCTCCGCGCCGGGCTCCAGCATCGCCTCGGCCGCGGCGAGCAGGATCTCGCAGGAGCCGTTGCCGACCGCGATCCGGCCCACCGGGAGGTCGTAGCGGTCGGACAGCCGCCGGCGCAGCGCCGCTGCGGTCGGGTCCGGGTAGCGGTTGAGGGCCCCCAGCACGCTTGCGGCCGCCTCGATCACCTCGGGCAGCGGCGGCCACGGCGTCTCGTTGGAGGCGAGCTTGACGATCTCCCCCTCGTACGAATACGTCTCGGCAGCCGGGTAGACCGGGATCTGCCGGAGCCGTGAGGTGAACTCCATGCTCACTGCGCGCCCTCGAGGTCCTTGCGCAGGGCGGTTGCCTCCCGAAGGTACACGTGCTGCGGGGCCCGGCCCTCGTCCGCGTAGCAGTGCACCATCAAGCGGATCACGCGTGGAAGCGCGCCGGGGACCTCCATCTCGTGGGCGCAGAGCAGGGGCACCGAGCTCAGCCCGAAGCGCCGCGCGGCGAGCGCCGGAAACTCGGCGTTCAGGTCCCGCGTGCAGGTGAAGATGCAGCTCACGAGGTCCTCCGTCCGCAGCTCGTTACGAACCATCACCTCGTGCACCAGCTCCTCCGTCGCCTGGAGGATCGCCTCGGCGTCGTTGTCTTCCACGGTGATCGCGCCCCGGAGCGCTCGCAGCCTCACGGCCGCGGATTCTTTCAGCCGCCGGTCTCGCGCAGGCGGCGCTCGAGGAACGAACGCTCGACGGGATTGCCGGCCAGCTCGAGGGCGCGGCGGTAGGCGGCCGCCGCGTCGGCGTCGCGTCCGAGCCGCCGGAGGAGGTCGGCGCGCGTCGTATGAAGCAGGTAATACCCGTCCAACTGGTCGGAGAGCGGCTCGACGAGATCGAGCCCACGCTCCGGCCCCTCCGCCATCGCGAGCGCGACCGCGCGGTTCAGCTCGACCACCGGCGACGGATGTGCCTCCACCAGCGCCCCATAGAGCGCGGCGATACGCGCCCAGTCCGTCTCAGCGGCCGACGCCGCGCGGGCATGCTCGGCGCCGATCGCCGCCTGAAGGAGATACGGACCGGCGCTGCCGAGCCGCATCGCGCGCGCGATCAGGCCGACGCCCTCTTCGATCTCCTCCGCATCCCAGACCGCGCGGTCCTGGTCCTCGAGCAGCACCAGGTCGCCCGCGGGCCCGACGCGAGCGTCGCGGCGTGAGTCCTGCAACAGCATCAGCGCGAGCAGGCCGAGGACATCGGGCTCGTCGGGCATCAGCGCCGCCAGGAGCCGAGCCAGGCGGATCGCCTCGGCCGAGAGCTCACGGCGAACGAGCGATTCGCCCGCGGTCGCGAGGTAGCCCTCGTTGAAGATCAGATAGAGGACCGCCAGCACGGAGGGGAGCCGGTCCGGCAGGGCGTGATCGGGCGGTACCTCGTACGGGATGCGGGCGTCGCGGATCTTCTTCTTGGCGCGGACGAGGCGCTGCGCCATCGTGGCCTCGCGCACGAGCAGCGCCCGGGCCACCTCGGGCGTCGAGAGGCCGCCGAGGGTCTTCAGCGTAAGCGCCACACGAGCCTCTGGCGCGAGCGCCGGATGGCAGCAGGTGAAGATCAGGCGCAGGCGGTCGTCCTCGATGCCGCCGTCCTCCAGCTCGGGCTCGTCGCTCATCTCGCTGAGCTCCCGCAGCAGCCGGCGCTTCTCCTCGAGGCGCCGCTCACGCCGGATCCGATCGATCGCCTTGTTGCGGGCCGTCGTCGTGATCCAGGCGCCGGGGTTGGCGGGTAGGCCGTCGGCCGGCCAACGCTCGAGCGCCACGACGAACGCCTCCTGGACCGCCTCCTCGGCGAGTTCGAAGTCGCCGATCACGCGTATGAGCGTCGCGACCGCCCGTCCCGACTCATCGCGGAACAGGCGGTCGACGAGTGCTCGCGAAGGCTCTACTGCTGCGCCTGGGCCGCCTCCGGCTGATCGGAGCCCGCCGCGTCGTAGTTCATCACCGGCCTCACCTCGACCGATCCGCTTTGGGCTCCCGGGATCTTCGCCGCCCACTCGATCGCCTCGTCCAGATCCTTGCACTCGAGCAGGTAGAAGCCGCCGAGTTGCTCCTTGGTCTCGGCGAACGGCCCATCGGTGATCGTCCGCTCGCCGTCGCGGACGCGGACCGTCGTGGCGCTCGAGGTGGGCTGGAGGCCCTCGCCGCCGAGCATGGCGCCGGCCTCGTCGACCTCCCGGGAGAACGCGAAGTAGGCATCCATCACCGCCTTGCCGTCCTCCGGGCTCATGTTCTCCCACGCGCTCTCGTCGTTGTAGATCGTGAGCAGGTACTTCATGCGGATCCTCCTCGGGGTCGCGGCGGCGCCTGATGGCCGCCTACAACCCTAAGACGAACGCGAACGGCCGGAATCGACATCGCCGGCGGACTTGCGCAGCCGCTCGACCTCCGCCGGCGACAGCCGGCGGTGAGCGCCCTCGGGGAGGTCGCCGAGGCGCAGCGGACCGAACGCGACCCGCCGCAGCTCGACGACGCGATGGCCGGCGGCCTCGAACATGCGCCGCACCTGGCGCTTGCGGCCCTCGGAGATCGCGATCTCGATCAACCCCGGACGAACCTGCCGAACGCTCGCGGGCGAGGTGACGCCGTCGTCCAGCTGGACGCCGCCGCGCAGCCACCGCAGTGCCGGCTCGCCGACCGGCGACGGCTCCACCCGCGCGAGATAGACCTTCTCGACCTCGTACCGGGGGTGCGTCAGGCGATTGGCCAGCTCGCCGTCGTTCGTGAGCAGGATGAGGCCTGTGGTGCCGGCGTCGAGGCGGCCGACCGGGTAGAGCCGCACGTGCGAGGGCACGAGCCCCGTCACGGTGGGCCGCCCGTGCGTGTCGCGCGCCGTCGATACGACGCCCGCGGGCTTGTTGACCGCGTAGACCTCGCGCTCCTCGGGCGTGACGGGCTCGCCGTCCACCGCCACGCCGCTCGACTCGTCGACGACGCGGGCGGGATCGGTCACCGGCTCGCCGCCAACGGTCACGCGGCCGGCGGCGATCAGCCGCTCCGCGGCCCTGCGGGAGGCGACGCCGGCGTGGGCGAGGTACTTCGCCAGTCTCATGCGCTGCATGTAACAGTGCCGCCGCCGCGTTCCCGGAGCGGGAGCCCTAGCGGGCGCGCAAAAGGGAACTTCTACGCAGGCAACGGCAGTGCGCAGACGGCAGTGGGCAGAGGCGTAGTTCCGGATCTGCCCACTGCCCCAATGCCCCTCTCCTGCATCAGCGTCCGGAGACTTGCGCCGAATCGCTGCCGTTCAGGTTCCCGAAGGCGTCGCGCACGTCGCCTGCGGCTACGTAGGCGGACTCGTTGGCCTTGAGCCTGCGGGTCGTGTACCAGCGGCCGGCCCGCTCGCTGGCGGCGACCCGCTCGCGCCGGCCGCCGGGCTTCAGGATCGTCACGTAGGCCGTCTGGGCGTTGCCCGTGTCGGCCCACGGACGGAAGCTGCAGCGCGGGCAGTAGAGCTCGTCGGCGACGTAGCGGTGCTCGCTGACGATGAAGCGGGCCGGTGAGGAGTAGGAGTCCGGATAGTCGACCGGGCCGAGCTGGAACTGCCTGGCCCCGCGCTGCTCGCCCGGATACGCGTCGAAGTTGTAGGCCGTGACCGTGTGCCGCGGACCGACCTGGAACGAGACGGCTCCGTCAGGCTCGCGCCGCAGGTCCTCGACCGCGATGCCGCTCCACGGCTTCACCTGGAAGGTGTCGGACGTCAGCTCGTAGGGCATCGGCTCCCCGCCCTGCCGATGCAGCCCCCGCACGCGGAAGCGGTACTCGCCCTCGGGGGTGGCGCGGCCGCGCTCGCCGGGGTCGAAGTTCGACGCGAAAACCTCGAAGTGCGCGGTCCACTCCCAGCGCTGGGCGCCCGTGCGGTAGCTGGCCACGTCCTCGCCCTGCGGGAACTTCAGCGTGACCGGCACCTCGCCGCTCTGGTCCGCGTACTGCACCCACTGCCCGTCGACCCTTCGCTCCACGGTGACACGGGGGCTGTCGGTGTAGTTGGAGCCGCCGTTCCAGGCGAAGAACGCGGCCGCGAAGCGCTCGACGTCCTTCGGCTGCTCGAGCGCGACGACCGGGCCGCCGTCGTCGGGCAGCGAGGCCTCGTAGGCCGCGATCCCGCCCGACCCGACGTCGCCGAGCACCCGCGCCCGCTGCTCGTTGAAGGCGAGGTCCAGGTCCACCTTCTCCTGAAGCGGCTCCTCCGGCACGGCGTCGCCGCCCTTCAGGTGCCCGCCCATTCGCACGAGGCGGGTGGCCATGTAGTCGCTCGAGTGCGGGCCCCAGCCGGTCAGCGCCTTGCGGTAGTGGTCGCCGCGCTGGTACTCGCGGTACGTCGCGATGTAGCCGTTGTAGTCGTTGGCCATCGCGATCGGCACGGTGAGGCTGTATCCGAGGTCGGCGGGCAACTCCTCGTGCGTGTAGTTGCCCCAGATCTTGTCGGGGTCGGGGTCCTCGGACTCGGCGACGAGCACGTTCTCCGGCGCATCCCAACCCGTTGCGTCGTTGTTCACCTGGGCGCGCATGCGGCGGTACTCGTGGTCGGTCACCTGGAGCGTCTGGCTCTCGTTCTGTGGGTTCGGGCAGTCCCAGTCGCCGTCGGCCCTCCGCGTGCAGCGCTCGCCCCAGTCGAAGCCGTAGAACTGATCGCCCTGCTCTCGGTTCGTGCGCGTCTTGATGTTGCGGCTCTGGTCCGCCCACTGCTCGCAGGAGCAGACCGTGAACAGGATGTCGCCGAGCCTGAACGCCTGCAGGTGCACGCTCACGTCCTCCTCGAGGCCGGTGTAGGAGGGCGCCGAGTAGTTCTCCGGGACCGGGATGCCGAGTGCCTGGATGTCGTCGGTGTCGACGCCCGGGTCGACGCCGAGCGTCTTCAGACCGCCGGCGCTCTCGCAGTCCGGAAGCCCCACGAGCGGAAAGCGGGGGTCACCCTGGAGCGCGGCGTCGGTGCGGCACGAGGAGACCCCCGGATACGGGTGCGAGAGCGGGCCCGGGAACCAGCGGTCCTCCATCGCCACGTCGAAGTCGGTCTCGAAGGGGACGAAGCGGCCAGCGTCGTCCGGGGTGCCCTGTGCGATGTCGCGCGAGGTGTCCACGATCGCGTCCGCGATCCCTCGCGCGCCGTACTCGGCCTGTGCGTACTCCCGGTGCGAGAACTCGGCGCGCTCGGCGGGCAGGTGCCAGCTCGAGCGTTCCGGCTCGGTTGTCCCGACAGCGCTCTGCGTGAAGATCGTCACGGCGCCCGTGGCGCGGTCCGCGATCCGCTCGAGCGGTCCGATGTAGTCCGCCGAGATCAGGTCGTTGCCGCTGAGGAACTCGGGGTGCAGGCTGTAGCTGACGAGGTTCGCGAGCGGCTTCGGCTCGCTCGGGTTCGAGATGTCGTCGAACCGCACAACGATCAGGTCGTGGTCGGTGTACGAGTTCGGGAAGCCGGCCGGCGTGCCGTCGTCGGCGATGGCGGGCCCGAGCGCGTTGCGCTGCGGCTTCGAGTACTGGGTCACCGACGCTCCCACGCGGACCGGCTTCATGTGTGCCGCGGCCTTCTCCACAGCCTCCGCCATGCGCTCGACGTAGTAGTTGAAGAAGCGCACATCGAAGACGTCCTGGAAGGTCCAGACGCCCCACGAGGTCGACGAGTAGAACGGCGACGAGTGGTCGTGCGAGACCGCCATCGTCAGGTTCTCGCGTCCGATCCCCGAGTCGCCCGCTTCGAGGATCTGGGCCGTGCGGCGGTAGAGAAGGTCCTGCGGGATGTAGAGGTCGTTCTTTACGAGCGCGACCCTGCTGCCGTCGGCGCCCTCGACCACGATCGCGCGCGCCTCTAGCCGCGACTGGATGCCGTACGAGGGGACGCGCCGCGTCGAGTGATGGTGGGGATCGGTGCCGTGGACGTCGGCGAAGGTGCCGTCGGTCGCGTACTGGCCCGCCGACGCCCCGACGTGCCATGAGGCGTCCACCGCGGCGGCCCCGGCCTCGACCTGCCCGGCGTGCGCCGCTGGAGCGGCGAGCGCGAGGGCCGCGAGCGCGGCCGCAGGTACCAAGAGCCTCTGCCTCATCCCCTGCCTGCGGAAGAACTTCGGCCGTGCGCCCGCTCCCGTTCGGGCGACACCGGCCGAATGGGTGGTCTTTACCCGACGTGGGGGATTCTCAATCCCGCTGCCAGACTACGGGCCGTGGATCTCTCGCTGCTCGAGCAGACACTCGCCGCGCGCGGCGAGCCGGCCTTCCGCGCCCGGCAGGTGTGGGAGTGGCTCGCGCGCGGCGCGGCGTCGTACGCGGAGATGACCAACCTGCCCGAGGCACTGCGGGCGGAGCTCGACCGCGCGCTGCCGATCTCGACCCTCCGGGTGGACGGCGAGGCGCTCGCGAAGGACGGCACCGAGAAGGCGCTCTTCTCGACCACCGACCGCCGGCTGGTCGAGGCGGTCCTCATGCGCTACCGCGACGGAAGGCGCTCGCTCTGCCTCTCGAGCCAGTCGGGATGCCCCCTCACCTGCACCTTCTGCGCGACCGGGCAGATGCGGTTCGGCCGCAACCTGAGCGCCTCCGAGATCCTCGACCAGGCGCTTCACTTCCGCCGCAAGGAGAACGTCGACCACGCCGTCTTCATGGGCATGGGCGAGCCGCTGATGAACCTCGACGCCGTGCTCGCGGCCTGCGACCGGCTCCCCGCCCTCGGGGTGAGCTCCCGCCGCACGGGCATCTCGACGGTGGGCTGGATTCCCGGGATCGAGCGCCTCGCACGGGAGGGTCCCCCGGTCAGGCTCGCGCTCTCGCTCCACGCCGCCGACGAGGCCCTGCGCTCCGAGATCATGCCGGTGAACGAGCGCTACCCGATCCCGGACGTGCTCGACGCGTGCCGCGGCTGGCACGAGGCGCGGCGGATGCCGGTGTTCGTCGAGTACCTGATGCTCGGCGGCGTGAACGACCGCTACGAGCAGGCGCTCGAGCTAGCGCGGGTCCTGGAGCCGCGA
>JBKPHS010000022.1:0-15652 GCA_046729975.1 Actinomycetota bacterium | reverse complement strand
ACGTGGTGAGTGAGGTAGTGGACGTGGCCCGCGAAGCCGAGTGGGTGCTTGATGATCTCGCTCAGCGGCCCCGTGTCCCGGACAGTGAACGTGTCGACGCCGAGGCAGAAGAGCGGATGGCCGATCATCTCCGCCAGGTGCGCGTCGGTGAAGAGCGTGCCGACGGTGAGAATAGACTCGTAGTCCGCTCCGGCATCGGCGAGGATGTCGAGGTAGCAGTCCCACGGATCCTTGCCGAGCTTCTCCGAGATCTGCCGGAAGTTGAGCCCGCCGAGCTCGGGGTGCTGCGGGGTCGCCTGGAAGTACACGCGCTCCCACTCGCCCTTGTGGATGAAGCGCCAGTAGCGGTCGCTCTCGTTTCGCATCCGCTCGCGGAGCGCCGGGTCGCGCAGCTTCGCCGCCGCGGCCTCCGGGCCGTCCACGGCCACCCACGGCGGCAGGATCCCGGCCATCTGGCCCAGGCCCTCCCGGAACGGGGTCGTGTCGGCGAGGACGTCGAGTCCCTCCTCGCGGCTCGCCGCCATCTTCTCGACCGCGCGCTCCCAGCCCCGTTCCGGCGCGTTCGTGTTGTGGCGGACGTTCAGGTGCGAGATCTCCGCTCTCGCGCCGCCCGCCCGGGCAACCGCGAGGAACTCGTCGATCGCCTCGAGCAGCCCTGAGTCACGGTTGCGGACGTGGCTCGTGTAGATGCCGTCGAACTCGCCGGCGACGGCGTTCAGGCGCATCAGCTCCTCGGTCGTCGCCTCCCGGCCCGGGTTGAACTCGAGCCCGGTCGACATGCCGAGCGCTCCCGCTTGCATCGCCTCGTGGACGAAGCCCTCCATCGCCGTCATCTGCTCTGGCGTTGGCGTCGATCCGGACACTCCCGCCGCCAGCCGGATTGCGTTGTGGCCGACGAACCAGGCGAAGTTCGGTGTATGGCCGACGTCCGAGAGGAACTCCAGGTGCTCGCCGAACGTCGACCACGGGATCGTGGGCTTGTCGAAGCCGAACGCGTGCAGCCGGCTCCGGATGACGGGTTCGGATACCGGCGTAACGGGCGCGTAGCTCCAGCCGCAGTTGCCGACCACCTCAGTCGTGACGCCCTGACGGATCGTGCTCTCGGCGGTCGGATTCGCGAGAATCGAGAAGTCGCTGTGGCTGTGCGGGTCGACGAAGCCGGGGCAGACGATCTTGCCGCTCGCGTCGATGACGCGTTTCGCGGTCGCAGCATCGCCGAGCCGGCCCACCTCCGCGATCCTGCCGCCCTCGATCGCGACGTCGGCGAGGTAGGGGGGACTGCCCGCGCCGTCGGCGACCCAGCCGTTCCGGATCAGGACGTCGAGCACGTGCCGGTCACTTCTTGACCGGGACGTCGCCGACGTGAGGGCCGAGCCGCGGATCGAGGATGTCGCGCAGGCCGTCGCCGAGCAGGTTGAAGCCCAGCACCACGAGCATGATCGCGGCGCCCGGGAAGATCGACAGCCACGGAGTGATGTCGATGTAGGTTCGCGCGGTGCTCAGCATGCCGCCCCAGGAGGCCTCCGGCGGCTGCGTGCCGAGCCCGAGGAAGCTGAGCGCCGCCTCGGCCAGGATCGCAACCGACAGGTAGACCGTGATCAGGACGAGCAGTGGCGCGGTGATGTTGGGGATCACGTGCCGGAACATGATCCGCCAGCCGCCCGCCCCGAGCGCACGTGCCGACTCGGTGTACGGAAAGCCCATCACCTCGAGCACGGCACCCCGCACCACCCGAGCGAAGGCGGGGAGGATCACGATCCCGATAGCGATCATCGCGTTGCGGCGGTTGGGGCCGAGGAGGCCGGCGATCACGATCGCGAGCACGATTCCCGGCAGCGAGAACATCATGTCGACGATGCGCATCAGCACCCCGTCGACGGTTCCCTTGTAGTAGCCGGCCAGCATCCCGAACACGACTCCGCCGACGAAGGCGATCGAGACGGAGATCGCACCGACCTGGAGCGAGACCTGGGCCCCGTGGATGATGCGCGCGAGCGTGTCGCGCCCGATCTCGTCGGTCCCCATCGGGTGTGCCCAGCTCGGGTCCTCGAAGCGGTTGGCGACCAGCTCGTTGGGGTCGACCGTCCAGACGAAGGGGCCGAAGAGCGCGACGAGGACGTTGAAGGCGATGATGCCGGCGCCGATGAGGCCGATCGGGTTGCGCCACTTGCCGAGGGAGGCCAGGCGCCGTGTCGGCATCGCCCCCCAGGCGGTCGTGGCGTCGCCGGCGCCCTCGGTCGCGAACGCGGGCCTCGAAGCTCTGCGTCTCGGGCTCATTCCTGGGTGATCCTCGGGTCGATGACGCCGTAGAAGAGGTCGACGAGCAGGTTGGCGACGATGAAGGTGAACGCGATCATCAACGTCATCGCCTGGATGACGGGGTAGTCGCGGCCGAAGATCGCCTGGAGAAGCGTGTAGCCGACGCCGGGCAGCCCGAAGATGATCTCGACGATCGCGGCGCCCCCGATCAGCACCCCGATCTCGAAGCCGACGATCGTGACCACGGGGATCAGCGCGTTCCGCAGCGCGTGCTTCGCGATGACGGTTCTCCGACCGACGCCCTTGGCGCGGGCGGAGCGGACGTAGTCCTGCCCGAGCACCTCGAGCATCGTCGCGCGCACCATGCGCATCACGATCGCCATCGTGAAGACCGAGATCGAGATCGCAGGGAGGATGAACTGGCTCAGGTTCCCGACCGGGTCGTCGAACGGGGAGATGTAGTTGAGCGGGGGGACCCAGCCGAACACGCGTGACGTGAACAGCAGCAAGAGCGTGGCGAGCCAGAAGCTGGGAATGCTGAGGCCGATCAGGCCGCCGACCCGCGCGCCATAGTCGGCGGCGCTGTCGCGCTTGACGGCGGAGATGACGCCGAGGGGCACGCCGACGAGGACGGCGATCAAGAGCCCGAGGACAACGAGCTCGAGCGTGACCGTGAGCGACTTGAGGATGATGTTCGAGACCGGCTCGGTGTTGCGCAGCGAGAAGCCGAAGTCTCCCTGGAGGACGCCGCTGATCCAGCGCCAGTACTGCTCCGGGTAGGACCCGTTCAGCCCGAGCTGCTCTCGCGCCTGGGCCTTGATCTCCTCGCTGGCGGTCTGGTCGCCGCCGAACAGGATGTCGATGATGTCGCCGGGCAGGAGCCGGACCATGAGGAAGATCCCGATCGAGACCCCGATGAGCGTCGGGATCGCGAACAGAACTCGCCTGAGGATGTAGCCGCCCACCCGCGGCCGGTTCTACCCTGGCCCGAGCGCCGGAGGGACGCTGCCGCGGCGGCGCCCCTCCGGGTCGACGGGAATGCTCTCGGTCACCTGTTCAGCCACACGGTCCGGAGTCCCGTGTTGAAGTCGCTGAAGGCGACGTACATGTTCTGCACGCGCCTGCGCACGACCTGGTACTTCTTGATCGCGACGAGCGGGATCTGGACGGGATTGAGCAGGAGCTCCCGTTGCGCAGCCTTGTAGATCGGCAGGCGCTTGGCGGGGTCGAGCTCGATCCGGCCGTTGCCGATTCCCCTCCAGGCCTTGACGTTCCTGTACTCCGGGTACCAGATCTTGAAGACGGGAGCGGCCGGGTGGAACTCGGCCACGTACCCGTCGACGTCGCCGCGCATGCCGCGACCCGTGAGGTCCCAGTCGAACGTCCCGAGGCCGTTGGCGGCGGCGAAGGTGCCTGCCTCCTGGGCGACGATGTTGACGTCGATGTTGATCCGCTTGAGGTGCGACTGCACGACCGCCGAGATCAGCGGATAGTCCTGCAGGGCGAACGTCGTCATCGTGACCGAGAAGCCTCTGGACATGCCGGCGTCCGCCATCAGCTTCTTCGCCATCGGCAGGTCGAACTTCTCGTACTTCTGCCGCAATTCGGCGTCCGACAGCGGCCAGGGGCCGTAGCCGGGCGGAACGAAGCCCGAGTACTCGGCCTCGCCGCTGTAGATCCGCTTGATGATGTCCGCGCGGTTGATCGCGTGCATGACCGCGAGGCGCACGCGCTGGTCGTGCCATGGCTTGTTCTCGCCCTTCTTGATCGTCATCTGCAGCTCGCGGAAGGCGGCGTTCGGCCCCTTCAGCACCTTCATCTGGTTGTTGGAGGCCAGCGTCCGTGCGACATCGACCGAGAGCGTCGCGCCGTCGATCGCCCCGGCGCGCAGCGCCGCGACACGGGCCTGCTCGTCGCCGAGGATCTTCAGCTGCATCGAGTCCATGTACGGCAAGCCGGGCTTCCAGAACCTCGGGTTCTTGACGTACTCGATGCGGTCGTTCGGCTCGTATCCGAGCATCCGAAACGGGCCTGTGCCGATCGCTCCCCGCGAGACGTTGATCTGGTCGTAGAGGCCCTCCGGCACGATCGGCGCGTAGCGCTGCCACGCGAAGAAGCCGATCACACGGGCGTCGGGCTGCTTCAGCCGCAGCCGTACGACGTACTTCGAGATGACGTCGGCCCCGGCGATCGCCGGCACCTGGGCAAGCGTCGAGACGCTCCCCGGCAGCGGTGGGTTGAGCATCTTCTCGACCGAGTACTTGACGTCGGCCGCGGTGAGCTCCTTGCCGTTGTGGAACCTGATGCCCCGCTTGAGCGTCCAGCGGATCTCGGTCTTGCTGACGATGTCGAACTTCTCCGCCAGGGCGGGCCTGACGTTCAGGTTCTTGTCCCACTCTACGAGCGAGTCGTAGGCGAACTCCTTGGCCCAGTGATTCGCGGTCAGGATGCCGCCGAACGGCGCAACGTGCGCGGGGTCGGACTCGAGCCCCCAGACGATCCTCCCGCCGCGGCGGATCGGCGTCGCGAGCGTGCGCTTGGTCGCTGCCCCCGCGCTACCCGCGAGTGCACCCGCGGCAACCGCGCCTGCGCCGACCTGACCCGCCTTCTTGAGCAGCTCTCGACGGTCGAGCTGCCCTCCGGCTGGGCTATCGGACGTTGTTTCGTCTGACATCGAGTCTGCCCTCCTATCCCTGAAGGTCGTCAGAGGATCTGACCGACCCGTGGTGCCTCACCGTGGATGTCGTCATAAAAGACGGACTCACGGACCTGGAAGTTGCTGAGCCGCTGCACGGCCTCCGGATCGAGCTCGACGCCGAGCCCCGGCGAACGGGGCACCTCGACGAGCCCGTCCGACATCTCCAGTCGGTCGACGAGGACGTCGAGCTCTTGCAGCGGATAGTGAGTGTCGCTCGCGAACGGGTAGCTGGACGACGCCGCGACGACGTGGGCGTTTCCGGCCGTGGCGACCCCGAGCTCGGCCCAGCTGCCGAGCGTGCACCACTTTCCGGCTGCTTCGGCGACGGCCCCGATCTGGTGCGCCCGCCGCAGGCCACCGGCCTCCGACGGATAGACGACGAGCACGTCGCAGGCGTCGGCCTCGATCAGCTCGAGCGCGGAGCGCAGGTCGGTGCACGCCTCGTCCGCGGCGATCGGCACCGCGACGGAGCGGCGCACCTGTGTGAGGCCCCGCACGTCGAAGTCCGGTACCGGCTGCTCGACGTACTGGAGGTCGAAGCGCTCGAGCCCCCTGATCCACTTGATCGCCGCCGGGACGCTCCAGATCATGTTCGCGTCGATCCGGATCTTCACGTCGCCTCCGACGCGGTCCCGGATCGCCGCGAGCGTGTCGTGATCCTGCTCGAAGTCGCGTCCCACCTTGAGCTTGAGCTCCGTGTAGCCGGCGTCGACGAACGCCCCCGCTTTCTTCGCGTTCGCCTCCGGTGAGTCGATGAAGAGGTAGCCGACGACCGGGACGCGGTCGCGGCAGAAGCCTCCGAGCAGCTCCGCGACCGGGGTGCCGAGCGCCTTGCCCTTGATGTCGAGCAGGGCGATTTCGATCCCTGCGATCGCATAGCCCCCGATGCCGCTCCAGTTCCGCGTGAACTCCTCCATGCGGTGCACGAGCCATTCGACGCGCAGCGGATCCTGATCGATGAGGAACTGCGTCAGCTCCGCGTCGATGATCGTCCGGATCGTGGGCAAGGTCGGTCCAGGCGCCTCGCCGACGCCGACGATCCCCTCGTCGGTGTGGATCAGGACGAGCAGGCCCGACGCCGAGTGTCTGGTGCCGCCCGGCCAGACCAGCGGCTCCCGCATGGGGCTCCGCACGGCGATGGTCTCCACCTTGGTGATCCTCACCGAGAGGGATACACTACGACGCGCCGCCCGGGATTGTCAACCATTTCGAGATTGTCGACATGACCGCTCCCACCCCGCCCGACCTGGAGCCGCCGGCCCAGACGCCCGTCGTCGCCGAGGCCGGCGCAAAGGCAGGTCCGCGGGGACAGCAGGTGATCGAGACCCTCCGCACCGCGATCATCTCGGGCCGCTTCGAGGCGGGTGACCGCCTGATCGAGTCGGCGCTCTCGGCGGAGCTCGGCACGAGCCGTGGGCCGGTCCGGGAGGCGCTCAAGCAGCTCGAGAACGAGGGTCTCGTGATGTCCTTCCCCTACCGCGGGGCGGTCGTGCTGGGCGTCTCCGACGAAGAGGTCCAGGAGGTGCTGATCCCGATCCGCCTGACGCTCGAGCGCTACAGCTGGGCACTGGCGCTCGAGAAGCTGACCGACGACGATTTCGCGGAGCTCGGGAAGCAGATCTGGCGCATGGAGCAGGCCGGCAAGGCAGACGACCTGCTCAAGTTGGTCGAGGCCGACCTCGCCTTCCACGAGATCGTGATCTCCGCGTCGGGGCAGCAGCACACCGTGCAGATCTGGCGCACGATCTGGCCGCGGATCCGCGCCTACTTCTATCGTTACGAACGCCTTCGCAGCTTCGAAGCAACCGTGGAGGAGCACCGCGAGCTGCTCGACGCCCTGCAGACTCGCGATGTCGGGAACGTGCTGACCGAGCTCGAGCGTCACATCGACGTCCCCGCGCCGCCGGCCGCGCCGCAGGTCAAGCGAGCTTGAGCGCGCCGCTGCTCGCAGTCGAGAAACTGCGCACCGGGTTCGACACGCGCGAGGGCTTCGTGCGCGCCGTGGACGGCGTCGACTTCCAGATCGCGCACGGCGCCACGCTCGGCCTCGTCGGCGAGTCGGGCTGCGGCAAGTCGGTCACCGCGCTCTCGGTGATGCGCCTGGTCGACCGGCCGGGCCGGATCGCAGAGGGTTCGCGGATCTTCCTGGAGGGACGCGACCTCACCGCGCTCGACGAAAGCGAGCTCGAGAAGATCCGCGGCAACGACATCTCGATGATCTTCCAGGAGCCGATGACGTCACTGAACCCTGTGTTCACGGTCGGCGACCAGATCGCCGAGACCGTGCGCCTCCACCTGGACGTCGGCCGCAGGGAAGCGTTTGCCAGGGCCGTCGAGCTGATGCGGGTCGTCGGCATTCCGTCGGCCGAGAAGCGCGTCCACGACTATCCGCACCAGCTGTCCGGCGGCATGCGCCAGCGCGTGATGATCGCGATGGCGCTGAGCTGCAATCCGAAGCTCCTGATCGCGGACGAGCCGACGACGGCGCTCGACGTGACCGTGCAGGCGCAGATCCTCGAGCTGATGAAGGAGCTGCGCGAGCAGCTCGGGATGGCGATCCTCCTGATAACGCACGACCTCGGCGTCGTGGCGGAGATGGTCGATGAGGTGGCGGTCATGTACGGAGGCCGGATCGTCGAGCGCGGCCCGGTCGCCGACATCTTCGACAGCCCGCAGCACCCGTACACGGAGGCGCTGCTCGATTCGATCCCGCTGCTCGGGATGCGGTACTCGCAACCGCTGAAGGCGATCCGCGGCGTCGTCCCGAGTCCCCTCGAGTGGCCGCAGGCCTGCCGCTTCGCGCCCCGCTGTGACTACGCCTTCGCCAAGTGCCGGGAGGTGGACCCGCCGCTCCTGCCCGCGCCGCCGCAGGAGTCCGCGTGCTGGCTGTGCGAGAACGGCCGCCGCCTTCCCCGGAGCGCCGAGGCGATGGCATGACTATCGACCTCAGTACGACTCGGCTCGACCTCGGCACCGGCGGCGAGCCGGCCGACGTCCTGCTCAAGGCGCGGGGGGTGAAGAAGTACTTCCCGGTGCGCAAGGGGATCCTCAAGCGGACCGTCGGTCAGCTCCAGGCTGTCGACGGCGTGGACCTCGACATCTTCCGAGGCGAGACCATCGGCCTCGTCGGCGAGTCCGGCTGCGGCAAGTCGACCCTCGGCCGCACGCTGCTGCGGCTGCTCGAGCCGACCGCGGGCGAAATCGAGTTCGACGGCGTCGACCTGCTCCGGCTCGGCGGCTCCGACCTGAAGGCGATGCGCCGGCACATGCAGATCGTGTTCCAGGACTCCGTCGGCTCGCTCGACCCCCGGATGAAGGTGCGCGAGCTCGTCGGGGAGGGCCTGCGGATCCACGGCTTGGCGCGCGAGCGGCGAGACGAGACCGTGATCGACTTGCTCGGACGCGTCGGTCTCAGCGCCGGGGCCGCCGGGCGCTACCCGCACCAGTTCAGCGGCGGCCAGCGGCAGCGGATCGGGCTCGCCCGCGCCCTCGTCCTGAGCCCGAAGTTCATCGTCGCGGACGAGCCGGTCTCGGCGCTCGACGTCTCGATCCAGTCGCAGGTGCTCAACCTGCTCGTCGAGCTGAAGCAGGAGTTCAACCTCACCTATCTGTTCGTCGCCCACGACCTCGCCGTCGTCGGCTACATCTCCGACCGCGTCGCGGTCATGTACCTGGGCAAGATCGTCGAGCTGGCGACCTCCGAGGAGCTCTTCCGGCGCCCACTGCATCCGTACACGATGGCCCTGCTCTCGGCGAACCCGGAGCCGGTTCCGGGGCGCAAGCGCCAGCGGATCGTGCTGCGCGGCGACGTCCCGAGCCCGATCGACCCGCCCTCGGGCTGCCGCTTCCGGACCCGCTGCCCGATCGCACAAGAGATCTGCGCCGAGGTGGAGCCGCTGCTAGAGGATCACGGCGGCAGCCACGGCGCCGCCTGCCACTTCGCCGGGACGCCTCTGCCGGAGACGCCCGCGCTGATCGGGTGACGTTGCGGGACGTTCGGCTGCTGCACGACCGGCGGGTGCCGATGCGCGACGGCATCGCGCTCTCGGCCGACGTCTACCTGCCGCTCTCGGGTGGCCCGCACCCGACGATCTACCAGTGGACGCCGTACGAGTCCACGCGCGACCGATTCGTCGCCTGGGGTGTCTGGTTCGCGCAGCGCGGCTACGCCGCGGTCGTCTCGGATGTGCGCGGCCGCTACGAGTCGGGGGGAGAGTTCGAGGCCTGGAGCAAGGACGGCGTGGACGCGCAGGACTCCCTGACGTGGGCGACCGGCGAGGAGTGGTGCAACGGCCGGATCGGCACCTGGGGCCGGAGCTACGGCGCGCTCGTCCAGTGGCAGCTGATGCACCTGGGCCACCCGAGCCTGGCGTGCATCGCTCCGCAGGTGATCCACGACGACTACTTCTGGGACGGCTACTGGACGGGTGGGGCGTTCCAACTCGCGCTCACGCTCGGCGCCGGCGCCATCTGGACGAGTGCGATCAGCCTGGTCACCGGCCCGAGCGCACGCGACGTGCTGCTCAACGACCGCGTCTGGCGCCACCTGCCGCTGATCGAGCTCGACGAGGTGGCGATCGGCCGGAAGGTCGGTTACTGGCGCGAGTGGTGGGAGCACCAGGAGAACGACGCGTACTGGCAGCAGTTTCGTCACCGCCCCGAGACGGTGACCGTGCCGATCTTCCAGCAGGGAGGCTGGTTCGACCCCTACTCGGGCTCGCACCTGCGTTCATTCGCAGCGATCGGCGACCGCGTTCCGAACCGGGTGCTGATGGGCCCGTGGTCGCACGAGGAGGAGGTCGAGACCTTTCGCGGCGACATCGACGTCTCGGCTGGCGTGACCGTGATCCGCGACCACGAGCTCGCCTTCTACGACCGCTTTCTGCGGGACGAGGGGAACGGCTGGGACGAGCGGCCGCCGCTCGAGCTCTTCGTGCTCGGCCGGAACGAGTGGCGGGGCGAGAGGGAGTGGCCGCTCCCGGGCACCCAGTTCACGCCTTTCTTCCTCCGCAGCGGCGGCCGCCTCGCCCGGGACCTGCCCCGCTCCAACGAGCCGGCCGACCGGTACGCATACGACCCCGAGAGCCCGGTGCCGACGATCGGCGGCGTCAACTCCGTGCTGACGATGACGCAGGGCGCCGCGCAACCGATCCTCCCGGGGCCCTGGGATCAGCGCCGGCTCGAGGCGCGCGCCGACGTGCTCTCGTACTCGAGCCGGGAACTCGAGGAGGACCTGGAGGTGATCGGGCCGGTCGAGCTCGTGCTCTTCGCGGCGTCGAGCGCGAAGGACACCGACTTCTTCGTGCGCGTCTGCGACGTCTATCCGGACGGACGCTCGATCTTCCTGACCGAGGGGATCCTGCGGGCGCGCTATCGCACCTCGAACGAGGGCGACAGCACGGAGCTGCTCGAGCCGGGCGAGGTCGCCGAGTACCGCATCCGCTGCTATCCGCTGGCGAACGTCTTCGCGCGGGGCCACCGGATCCGAGTCGATGTGACGAGCTCGAGCTTCCCGCGCTTCAGCCGCAACCTGAACACCGGGGAAGACGTGGGAACCGGGACGCGGATCCAGGTCGCGCAGCAGACGATCCTGCACACGGACGCGTACCCGTCGCACGTCCTCCTGCCGGTCGTGAGATGAGCTTCGACCTCTCCGAGCGAACCGCGCTGGTCACAGGATCGACGCGAGGGATCGGGCTCGCGCTCGCGCAGGCGCTCGCGGGGGCGGGCGCGAGCGTGGCGATCAACGGACGGACTGCGGAAGCTGTCGAGGGGGCGGTCGCGGGGATCGAGGACGCGGTCGCAGCGTCGTTCGACGTCACGCGCGAGGCGGAGGTCGCTGCCGGCGTGGCCGCGCTCGGCCCGCTCGACATCCTCGTCAACAACGTCGGGATGGCGCTGCGCCGGCCGCTCGTCGACCTCGAAGTCGACGAATGGCAGGGCCTGCTCGACGTCAACCTGACGAGCGCGTTCCTCGTCTCTCGCGCCGTAGCGCCCGGGATGATCGCGCGCGGCCGTGGCAAGATCGTCAACGTCTGCTCGGTGATGAGCGAGCTCGCCCGACCGAGCACGGGCGGCTACGCGGCCGCGAAGAGCGGGCTGAAGCTGCTCACACGCACGATGTGCGCCGAGTGGGCACGGCACGGGATCCAGGCGAACGGGATCGCGCCCGGCTACGTCCGCACGGATCTGACCGAGCCCCTGCAGGCGGACGCCGACTTCGACGCCTGGGTGCGGGCGCGTGTGCCGGCGGGCCGGTGGGGCCTGCCGGACGAGCTCGGCGGCGCCGTCGTCTTCCTCGCATCGTCGGCGTCGGACTTCGTCAACGGCCAGATCGTCGTCGTCGACGGCGGCCTCTCGGCGGTGGTGTGATGCAGGTGATCCGAGGCGCCACGGTCTATCCCGGTGACGGGCCGGCACGGAACGTGGACGTGGGCGTGGCCGACGGAAAGATCGCAGCGGTGGGCGGGGAGCTCCTCACGAGCAGCGACGGGGCCGAGGTCGTCGAGGCCGAGGGACACTGGCTCTGCCCCGGATTCGTCGACCTGCACGCGCACACGGCGCTGCGGTCGTACGAGGATCCACTGCTGACTGAGGTGCTCTCGCAGGGGGTGACGACGCAGGTCATCTGCCCGGACGGTCTCGCGCCGGCCCCCGTCGCGGCGGGCCGCTGGGCAGAGCGGCGCGATTATCTGCGCGCGCTCGAAGGCGGCGGCCCGGAGGAGTGGCCGTGGACGTCGTTCGCGGACTACCTCGACGCCCTCGACGGGACACGGCCCGCGATCTCGCTCGTTCCCTCGATCGCCCACGGCGCCGTCCGCGACAGCGTGATCGGCGGCGAGCGGCGAGCGCCCACCCCTGACGAGCTGGAGGAGATGCGCACTGAGGTGCGCGCCGGCTTCGAGGCCGGCGCCACGAATCTCTCGTTCGGGCTCGTCTACTTCCCGGGCGCGCATGCCGACACCGACGAGCTCGTCGCGGTCGCCGAGGTGGCGGCGACGTTCGACGCGCCGCTCGTTCCGCACGTCCGCAACGAGGGGGCCGGCCTCCTCGAGGCGATCGACGAGATGCTGGAGGTCTCGCGCCGCGCAGGCGCGTCGCTCCACGTCTCCCACCTGAAGTCGGTCGCCGACGAGACGCTGATCGAGCCGCTGCTTGAGCGCCTCGAGTCGGCCGACGGCGTGACCTTCGACCAGTACCCGTACGGTGCCGGCTGCACGCTGCTCGCGAGCCTTCTGCCGGCGTGGGCGCAGGAAGGAGGAGCGGCCGCGACGCTCGCGCGCCTGCGCGACGCGGACGCGGTCGCGCGGATCGCGCACGACGTCGAGCACGGCCTGCCGGGCTGGGAGAACATGCTCGGGACCGTCGGCCCGGAGCGGATCGTGATCGAGGGCGAGAGCATCGCCGACAGGGGCGGCTCGCCGGTCGAGACGGTGGCAAAGCTGCTGCTCGAGTCCGAGCTCGGCGTCCAGATGATCGTCCACTACGCCTCCGAGGAGGCGGTGCGGATCATCGCGGCGCATCGCCTGATGCTCCTGGGCTCGGACGGGATCTTCGGAGAGCAGCCCCACCCGCGCGTGGCGGGCAGCGCTGCGCGGTTCCTGGGGCGTTTCGCGCTGAAGGAGGGGCTGGTGACGCCCGAGGAGGCGATCGCGCGGCTGACCGCGCGCGCAGCCGACCGGTTCGGGCTCGCCGACCGCGGCCGGATCGCGGTGGGCAAGCGCGCCGACCTCGTGCTGCTGGATCCTGCGACCTACGTGGACACCGCCACCTACGAGGAGCCGCTGCGACCGGCAGACGGCGTTGCCGGCGTGTGGGTCGCCGGCGAGCGGGCCTGGGCGCACGGGGCGCCGACGGGAGCCCGCGCGGGAGGTGTCGTGCGGTGAGGAACGACGACATGCCGTCGATCGCGGCCGAGCGGGCGCTCTCCTCCAAGGACATGCTGCCGCTGCGAGGAACGATCGCCGCGCCGCTGCCGCCGCACGTGCGCGAGGCGGTCGCGGCTGCGCTCGACGAGCACGCGGTGACGCCGCCGAGCCGCGGGCACGTCGCGCTGCGCGAGGCGATCGCGAGATCGCTGCCGGCGCCGTCCGACCCCGAGCGCGGGATCCTCGTCACGAACGGCGCCATGCACGCGCTCAGCCTCACGTTCCGTGCCGTGCTCGAGCCCGGCGACGAGGTGGTCGTGCCGATCCCGTGCTACTTCTTCCAGGGCCTGATCGAGCGGGCGGGCGGAAGCTTCGTTCCGGTGCCGCGCAGCGAGCAGGACGGCTGGCGCTGGGATCCGGACGCGATCGTGCGAGCGGTGACGCCGAGGTCGCGGATCCTCGTGCTGACGAACCCGAACAACCCGACTGGCTATCTGCCCACGCGGGCGGACCTGGACGAGCTCTTGGCGGTGGCCTCCCGCCACGGCCTGACGGTGGTGACGGACGAGGCGTACGAGCGCTGCATCCACGAGGGTGAGCTCGCGAGCGCGTGGGGCGCGCCGAACGTGATCCTGATCCGCAGCCTCGGCAAGAGCCTCGCGATGCCCGCCTGGCGGCTCGGCTTCGTCGCCGCCGAGCCGCCGGTCGTCGACGCATGCGTCCGCGAGCTCGAATGGGACGTCATCCGCGTCGGCCACGTCGCCCAGCGGGCCGCCACGGCTGCGCTCGAGGGGCCACAGGACTGGCTCGACGACGTGGCGGCGCGCTACCACGAGGACCGAGACGCGGCCCACGCCGTGATCGCCGACGACGCCATCCTCTCAGCGCCGCTCCCGGCGGCGACGCCGTTCCTCTTCCTCGACCTGGGCGGGGTGCGCATCGAAAACCTCCTCGCGGCGGGGCTCGGCGTCGTCGACGGCGCGGCCTTCGGCGCCCCCGGCTACGCACGCCTGCCGTTCGCCGGCGCCGCCGACCTCGCCGACGAGCTGCACGGCCATCTCGCTCTCGCGACGTCGTGACCGACGCAGCCGACGGATACCGGATCGGCGTGGACATCGGCGGGACGTTCACCGACGTCGTCCTGCTCGGCACCGACGGCACGCTGAGGACGAGGAAGGTGCTGTCGACGCCGGACGACTATGCCCGCGGCGTCGTCCGGGGCATCCTCGAGCTGCTGCAGGATGCCGGCGCGGCGCCGGCGAGCGTGAGCAAGGTCGTCCACGCGACGACGGTCGCCTCGAATGCGGTGCTCGAGGGGAAAGGAGCGCGCTGCTGTCTGCTGACGACGGCCGGATTCCGCGACGTGCTGGAGCTGCGGCGGCTGCGGATCCCAGTGATGTACGAGCTCCAGTACGAGAAGCCTCGGCCACTCGTCCCGCGCCGGCTGCGCTACGAGATTCCCGAGCGGACCGGCCCCCGCGGCGAGGAGTGGGCCGAGCTGGACGAGCAGGCCGTGCGGGAGACGGCGCACCGTGCGCGGGCCGAAGGCGTCGCGGCGGTCGCGATCTGCTTCCTGCACGCATACGCGAACCCCGCCCACGAGCGCCGCGCCGCCGAGATCTTCCGCGAGGCGGTCGGCGACGACGTCTATGTCACCTGCTCCTCCGAGATCCTCGCCGAGATCCGCGAATACGAGCGCACCAGCACCGCCGTCGTGAACTCGTACGTGGGGCCCGTCGTCCGGCGCTACGTCCGTTCGCTCGAGGCGCGCCTGGCCGAGGCCGGGATCGCGGCTCCACTCCAGATCATGCAGTCGAGCGGCGGCGTCATGAGCGCCGAGGCGGCAACCCGGAAGCCGGCGCACCTGGTCGAGTCGGGGCCGGCCGCCGGCGTCGTCGCGTGCGCCTTCCTCGCCCGCGCGGCCGGCATCGCCAACGTGATCTCGCTCGACATGGGCGGAACGACGGCGAAGGCCGCGATCCTCGAGGACGGCCAGCCCGTGAAGACGTCGGAGTACGAGGTCGGCGCCGGGATCAACCTGAGCAGCCGGTTGATCAAGGGCGGCGGCCACGCGATCCGGCTCCCGTTCATCGACCTGTCCGAGATCGGGGCGGGCGGCGGCAGCCTCGTCTCGGTGGACGAGTTCGGGATGCTGCACGTCGGGCCCGAGAGCGCTGGCGCCGACCCGGGACCCGCCTGCTACGGCCGGGGCGGCGGCGAGCCGACGCTGACGGACGCCCTGGTCGTGCTCGGCTACCTGAACCCCGAGCATCTGGCGGGCGGCGCGGTCGCGATCGATGCCGACGCGGCGGCACACGCCGTCGAGTCGGTGGCAGCGCCGCTCGGCAGGGGTGCGACCGAGGCCGCTTACGGCGTCTTCCAGCTCGCCGTGGCGACGATGACGAGAGCGGTCAAGGCGGTCTCGACCTACCGCGGCCGGGATCCGCGCGAGTTCGTGCTCTGCGGCTTCGGCGGCAACGGGCCGGTGGTCGCCGTCGCGATCGCGCGTGCGCTGCAGATGCGCCGCGTGCTCGTGCCGCTCGCGCCCGGCGTCTTCAGCGCGGCCGGGCTGCTCGTGTCCGAGATCGAGCACGACTTCCTGCGGACGCTGCCGGTCCGCGGCGCCAGCGCCTCGGCGGAGCTGCTCCACGCCGGCTACCGTGAGCTCGAGGCCGAGGCCGAGCGCGCGCTGGTCGCGGAAGGCGTGGCCCGCGAGGAGATCGTCGTCTCGCGCTTCGCCGACATCCGCTACGCCGGGCAGGCATACGAGCTGACGATGCCGGTCGCGCTCGGACCTCCCGACCTCGGCCGGATCGCGGCGGACTTC
>JBKPHS010000021.1:0-14651 GCA_046729975.1 Actinomycetota bacterium | reverse complement strand
CAAGCGCGTGAGCGAGATGTGCGCGGCCAAGATCCCGGAGCCGTTCGAGCGCGAGCTCGAGCAGCGTGCCGACGATCCCGATGCTCTGCTCGAGCTCGGCGTGGCCTACGCCACGCTTCAGTGCTCCGACCTGCTGGCCCGAGGGGCGCCCGGAATCCACTTCTACACGCTGAACAAGTCGCCTGCCACGCGCGCGATCCTCGCCGCCCTCCGCGCCGCCCGCCCCTGGGACCGCGTGGCCGAGCCGGTCTAGGCGCATGCCGGACTACGGGAGGCCCGTGGGGTTCGGCGTCTCCCTGGTCCCGGAGGTGGACGCCTACGACAACTCCCGCGCGCTCGCAAGGGTGGCCGACGAGGCGGGCCTCGAGCTCATAGGCATCCAGGACCACCCCTACCAGCGCCGCTTCCTCGAGACCTGGATGCTGATGGCGGCGCTGCTGGCGGAGACCACGCGGGTCAGCGTGTTCCCGGACGTGACGAACCTGCCCCTGCGGCTGCCGGCCATGATCGCGAAACAGGCCGCCTCGCTGGACGCGATCAGCGGCGGCCGCTTCGAGCTCGGTCTCGGCGCGGGCAGCTTCTGGGACGCGATCGCGGGCATGGGCGGTCCGCGGCGCTCGCCGCGCGATGCGGTCGACGCCCTCGAGGAGGCGATCCAGCTGATCCGGCTCGTATGGAGCGGCGAGCGCTCGGTGTCGTTCGAGGGCGAGCACTACAGGCTGAGTGGCTACAAGCCCGGACCGCCGCCGCCCCACCCGATAGGCATCTGGGTCGGGGCCTACAGGCCCCGGATGCTCGGGCTCACCGGCCGACTGGCGGACGGCTGGATCCCGTCGCTCGGCCGCATGCCGCCGGAACAGGCAGCGGAGGCCTCGCGGCGGGTCGACGACGCGGCCTCGGAGGCCGGCCGCGATCCGCGCGAGGTGCGCCGGCTGTATAACGTGAGCGGCACCATCACAGGCGGCGAGCGCGGCGAGCGCCCGCTCGACGGCCCCGCCGAGCACTGGGTGGAGACGCTGGCCCTGTGGGCGCTCGAGCTCGGACTCGACACGTTCGTCTTCTGGCCCGACGACGGGAGCGCCGAGCAGCTCGACCTGTTCGTGGGCGAGGTGGTTCCCGGCGTGCGAGCGGCGGTCGAGCGGGCTCGGAGCTAACGCAGAGCCCAGCGGTCCGGTCCATCGCCCACCTTCTCGGCGTGGCCCGCGAGCTCTAGGTGGCGGAGGTAGCAGAGCGCCTCGGACAGCCCCCAGGCGCTCATCATCGGGCTCGGCTGCTCCTCCCCGAGGACCGCCGGCACGAGCTCGAAGGCGGTCCGCGGGGCCGCACCGCCGTCGAGCGCCGCACGTACGCGCGCGACTCGCTCTCCGACCGCCGCGCGGTTCGCCTCCGCGTGGGCATGCACGTCGCGGAACGGGCGCCCGTGGCCCGCTAGGCAGAGGCGCGCGTCGAGCGCGTCCACCACGTCGAGGCTGTTGAGGAACTCGCCCGCCGGATCGGGCGTGTAGCCGTAGTCGTAGTAGAGCGACACGCGGCCGAGAAGGTGGTCGCCCGACAGCAGCAGGCCACGCTCGGGCTCGTGGAGGCAGACGTGCGAGGGGGCATGACCGGGCGTCTCGTACACCTGCCAGGCGCCGAGATCCGTCTCGATCTCCACCCCCGGCACCAGATCGCGATCCGGCGCCACGACTCGCGCCACGCCGATGCCCCGACCGCGCCGCGACTCGTAGTGGCTTGCGATCAGCTCCTCCGGCACGCCGGCCTGGCGCGCGATCTCGATCCGCCGCTCGAGGTTGCGGTCGGGATCCTCGGCGGCCGCCGTCATGTGCGCGTGGTTGGGGTGGATCCAGACCTCGCAGCCGGAGGCGTCCACGATCGGGCCGGCCAGCCCGCAGTGGTCGCTGTGGGCGTGCGTGCAGGCGAGTAGCCGCACGTGCTCGAGCCTGAGTCCGGCGTGGTCGAGCGCGAGCTCGAGCTGGCCGAGCGCCCCCGGCTCGTGCAGCCCGGTGTCGACGAGAACGACGCCGCTGCCCGCGGCTATGGCGAACGCGTTCACATGTGGCACGCCCGGCCAGGCGCGGATCGGAAGCCGCAGCCGCCAGAGGCCACGCAGTATCTGGTCGGCGCGGGCGAGCTCGCGCCGGCGGCGGGCGTCGCTCATCCGACCAGCACGCCCGGGTTGAGGATTCCGGCGGGGTCGAGCGCGGCCTTGGCCGCGCGCACTGCTGACGCGAACGGCTCTGGACGCTGGTGGTCGTACCAGGGCCGATGGTCGCGGCCGACCGCGTGGTGGTGCGTGATGGTTCCGCCCGCGGCTGCGATCGCCTCCGATGCGGCATCCTTGACCGCCTGCCACTGCTCGAGCTCGGAGCCGCGCCTGGCCGGGCCGAGCACCGTGAAGTAGGGTGCCGCACCGTCCGGGTACACGTGCGTGAGACGGCAGGTCACGCGCCCGGCTCCGCAGGCCTCGCGCAGCGCGGCTTCGGCCGTGCCGCGCACCTCGTCGACGAACGGCTCGAGCCGGTCCCACGTGATAGCCGTCTCGAAGGTCTCGCTCAGGACGCCGGCGGCGACCAGCGTGTCCCGAAGGTAGGGCGCCTGGAGGAAGGCGCTGCGCCACGCGTCGGAGCCTCCGCCTTCCCCGGAGCGCGGGTCCTCCACCTCCCCGCCATGGTCGCGGCAGAGCTCGAGGCCGCGCTCCATCCAGGCATCGAGCGGGTGGTCGGCCGACTCGAAGCCGAGGACCAGCAGGGCACGGCCGGCCGGCGCGGCACCAGTCAGGCGGGCCTCGGAGGGATCCAGCAGCCGGCAGTTCGACGGGTTAAGCCCCGACTGCGCGAGCGCCCGAACCGCACGGGCGCCGGCGGGGAATCCCTCGAACCGGACTCCCGCAGAGGCCTTGAACCCGGGCCGTTCCTGAACGCGCATCCAAGCCTCGGTGATCACTCCGAGAGCTCCTTCGGAACCGACCAGCAGCCGGTCCGGGCTCGGCCCCGCGCCCGATGCCGGCAGCCGCCGGCTCTCCCACACCCCGCTCGGCGTCAGGGCACGCACGGACTCGGTCAGGTCGTCGATGTGCGTGTAGAGAGTCGCGAAGTGGCCGCCCGCGCGCGTCGCGAGCCAGCCGCCCAGCGTCGAGTACTCGAAGGACTGCGGGAAGTGACGCAGCGTGAGCCCGTGCTCGCGCAGCTGATCCTCGAGTCGCGGCCCGGTGGCACCGGCCTGGATCAGCGCCGCCCGGGAGGCGGGATCGACCTCGAGGACGCGGTCGAGGGCCTTCAGGTCGATGGACACGGCGCCCGCGTACCTCTCGCTCACGGCCGGCTCGACGCCGCCGACCACGCTCGTGCCGCCACCGAACGGGATCGCCGCCGAGGTCGCGTCCGAGCACCACGCGAGCAGCGCCTCTATCTCCTGCTCCGAGCGGGGAAAGGCGACCACGTCCGGCGGGTGGTCGAAGCGGCCGTTGAACGCCCGCACCACGTCGCGATAGCTCTTGCCGTAGGAGTGCGCCACACGGTCATAGGCCTCGGTCGAGCAGATCGTCGCCAGCGAGTCCGGCGGCTCGAGCCGCGGCGGCGGAAGGTCGACCGCGTCGAGAGGCACGGGCTGCTGGACGTCCGCGGGCTCGAAGCCGAGGTGCTCGCGGGCGGCCTGTGCGGTCGCCCGCACCTGCTCGGGCGAGGGCTGCTGGTCCTCGTAGCCCCAGCCCCAGTGCTTAAGGCGTCGCGCGGTTAGTGCCATGCCGCGAGGCAGGTTATTTGCAGAGGCTGTCCAGGGGTCCTGGCACGGGCTACAGTTCCCGAGGGCAGATGGCAACCGGCACGACCGTCCAGATCACGATGCCCCAGATGGGCGAATCGGTGACGGAGGGCACGGTCCTCGGCTGGCTCAAGCAGGTCGGGGAGGCGGTCTCCGAGGACGAGCCGCTAGTCGAGGTCTCGACCGACAAAGTCGATACCGAGGTCCCAGCTCCCGCCGCCGGCATGCTCACCAAGATCGTCGCGGACGCCGACCAGACGGTGGGCGTCGGCGCGGTGCTCGGCGAGATCACGGTCGGCGGCGACGGTGCCGAGCCGACCGCGCCGGACACCGAGCAGCCGGCCGCTGGGGGCAACGGCGCCGAGCCCGTTGCGGCCGAGGCGCGCCCCTCCGCCGCGGACTCGGAGCTCGTGGACGTGGTCTTGCCGCAGATGGGCGATTCGGTGGCCGAGGGCACCGTGCTCGAGTGGCGCGTGAAGGCCGGCGACCGCGTCGAGCGCGAGCAGACCCTCGTCGAGATCTCTACCGACAAGGTCGACGCGGAGATACCGGCGCCGGTCGCGGGCACCGTCACCGAGCTGCTGGTCGAGCCCGACGAGACAGTGGCGAGCGGGACGGTCGTGGCTCGTATAGCGCCCGGTGACGGCGCCGCGCCGGCGGCGCCGGCGGAGCCCGAGCGGCCGGCGGAAGCGCCGCCCGCGGCCGGCAACGGCGCCGGCAACGCGACCCCCGTGGCCGAGCGAATCGCGAGCGCCCACGGCATCGACGTCGCGAGCGTGCCAGGGAGCGGGCCGCGCGGGCGCGTGACGAAGGACGACGTGCTCGCCGCCATCGAGGACGGCGGGGCGGCGCGCGCTGCCGGGGCCACCCCGATCCGCGGGCCGGCCGCCACCCTCGTGCGCTTCATGAACGAGAGCCGCTCGATCCCGACGGCCACGAGCTTCAGGACCGTGCCCGTTGATGTGCTCGACGCACGGCGCAAGGCGCTCAAGGCGGCCGAGAAGAAGCTCTCGTTCACGCATCTGATCGCCTGGGCCATCGTCCAGGCGGCCCGCGAGATGCCCGTCATGGGCCACTCCTACGCCGAGGTGGACAGCAAGCCTCAGCGAGTCGATCCGGGCGCGGTGAGCCTCGGGCTGGCCGTCGACGTCGAGCGCAAGGACGGCACGCGCTCACTCGTCGTGCCGGTGCTGAAGCGGGCCGATGGCATGGACTTCAACGCGTTCGTCGAGCGCTACGACGAGCTTGTCTATGGGGCTCGCGACAACAAGCTGCCGCCCGACGACTACCAGGGGGCGAGCATCTCGCTGACGAACCCGGGCGGCCTCGGCACGGTGGCGTCCGTGCCCAGGCTGATGCCTGGTCAGGGCACGATCGTGGCTACAGGGGCGATCGCGTACCCGCCCGGTCTGGCCCAGGCAGATCCGGCGAAGCTCCGGGAGCTCGGTGTCTCGAAGGTGATGACGATGACGAGCACCTACGACCACCGGGTGATCCAGGGCGCCGAGTCGGGTGCCTTCCTGCGGCGCGTCGACCAGCTGCTCCAGGGCGAGGACGGCTTCTACGAGGGGGTCTTCGAGGCGCTCGGCGTCAGCGCGCAGCTCCACGACGGAGCCGGCGCTGTCACCGCCGCCGAGCCGGCACCCTCGGCGGTCAGGCCGGCGGTGCCGGCGGCGCCCGACGAGGCCTTGCTCCAAGCCGTGCAGGCGGCCACCTCGATCGTCAAGGCACACCGGATGCACGGGCACCTGGCGGCCCGCCTCGACCCGCTCGGGTCGGCGCCGGTGGGCGACCCGGCGCTCGATCCCGCCAGCGTCAACCTCACGCCCGAGCTCATGCAGGCGATCCCCGCCTCCGTCCTCCGCGTGGCCGTGCCCGGCGAGACGTTTGCCGAGGCCCTCCCGCACCTGCACGAGACCTACTGCGGCACGATCGCGTACGAGATCGAGCACATCTCCGATCACCAGCAGCGCGTCTGGCTCCGGCAGACGATCGAGTCCGGTGAGCATCGCGCGCCGCTCGGAGCGGACGACCGGCGTGCCCTGCTGGCGCGTCTGTCCGAGGTCGAGGCGCTCGAGAGCTACCTCCACAAGGCCTTCCTCGGGAAGAAGCAGTTCTCGATCGAGGGCATGGACATGCTCGTGCCGATGCTCGACCAGACCCTCGAGATGGCCTCCTCCGGGGGAGCGCGCGAGGTCGTGATCGGCATGGCCCACCGCGGACGCCTCAACGTGCTGGCGCACACCGTCGGCCGCTCGTACGAGTCGATCCTCGTGGAGTTCGAGGGCGAGTCGAGCCTCGAGGCGGACACTGCGATGCCGGAGGGCGGGACCGGCGACGTGAAGTACCACCACGGCGCCGCCGGCAACTACAAGACGCGCTCCGGCAAGGGCGTGACCGTCACGCTGTCGCCGAACCCGAGCCACCTGGAGTACGTGAACCCGGTGGTCGAGGGACGCTCCCGCGCCGATCAGACCAGCCGCAAGAGCTGCGAGGCCAATCACGATCCCTCGGTCGTCCTGCCGGTGCTGATCCACGGCGACGCCGCCTTCCCGGGCCAGGGCATCGTGGCCGAGACGCTCAACCTCCAGGCGATCGACGGCTACAGCACGGGCGGGACCCTCCACATCATCACCAACAACCAGCTCGGGTTCACCACCGACCCGGACGAGGGCCGCTCGACGCGCTACGCCTCCGACCTCGCGAAGGGCTACGACGTCCCGATCATCCACGTGAACGCCGACGACGTGGAGGCCTGCATCGCCGCCGTGCGCCTGGCGATGGACTTCCGCGAGCGCTTCGGCCGCGACATCCTGATCGACCTCGTCGGCTACCGGCGCTTCGGCCACAACGAGACTGACGAGCCGGCCTATACCCAGCCGCTCATGTACGAGCTGATCAAGAAGCACCCTCCCGTGCGCAAGCTCTACGCGGAGCGGCTGGTCGACGAGGGCGTGATGAGCACCGAGTACGCGCAGAAGCTCTCCGCCGAGGCCTACCAGCGCGTCGGCGACGCCCACGCGGAGCTGAAGGCCTCGATGGAGCGCGCGAGCGACGACACGGGCGAGTTCGAGCTCGACCGGAGCGCCAGCAGCGAACCCAGGACGACGGTTCCGGCAGAGACGCTGCGGAGCCTCAACGAGCAGCTGCTGAAGGTGCCCGAGGGGTTCAACGTGCACCGCAAGCTCGCTCCCCAGCTCGAGCGGCGTCGGGAGTCGCTGGCCGGCGACGGCGGCATCGACTGGGCGCACGCCGAGGCGCTCGCGTTCGCCTCGCTGCTCTGCCAGCGGGTGCCGATCCGGCTGACCGGTCAGGACACCGAGCGCGGCACGTTCAGCCAGCGCCACCTGGTGCTCCACGACTCGAAGACGGGCGAACCGCACGCGCCGATCCAGAACCTCCGCGACGCGAGCGCGCCCTTCGAGCTGCACAACAGCCCGCTGTCGGAGCAGGCCTGCCTCGGCTTCGAGTACGGCTACAGCGCGCAGGCGCCCGAGGCGCTCGTGCTCTGGGAGGCACAGTTCGGCGACTTCGTGAACAGCGCTCAGGTGATCGTCGACCAGTTCCTCGTCTCGGGACTCGCCAAGTGGGGCCAGACGACCCGCCTCACCCTGCTGCTGCCACATGGCTACGAGGGGTCGGGGCCCGAGCACTCGAGCGGCCGGCTCGAGCGGTTCCTCCAGCTCGCCGCCGAGGGGAACATCCGCGTCGCGAACTGCACGACGCCGGCCCAGTACTTCCACCTCCTGCGCCGGCAGGCGCTCGTCCAGAAGCAGCGCCCGCTCGTCGTGATGACTCCAAAGAGCCTGCTCCGCCTGCCGGCCGCGACCTCACGGCTCGAGGACCTGACCGACGGCGGCTTCCAGGCAGTGATCGACGACCCGGCGCTGCCTGCCCCGCGGGAGCAGGTCACGCGGCTCGTGCTCTGCTCGGGGAAGATCTACTACGACCTGGTCGCATCGGACCTGCGGCCCAAGGCCGAGCATGTCGCGATCGCGCGCGTGGAGCTGCTGTACCCGTTCGCCGAGAACGAGCTCAAGGAGCTGATGGCGAGCTATCCGTCGCTCGACACGATCTGCTGGGTGCAGGAGGAGCCGCGCAACATGGGGGCGCGGGCGTACATGAAGCCTCGCCTCGACGCGATCCTGCCCGAGGGCATCGCCTACGACTACGTCGGCCGCGAGCTGCGCGCGAGTCCGGGCGAGGGGTACACGGCGGCCCACCGCGCCACCCAGAACGCGATCGTACGCGCGGCGCTTCAGGCCGAGTAGCCGCAGCGGGAATCGCGGGTCAGCGCTTGTGCAGCTGGGTCCGCTCGAGCTCCTCGGCGTAGCTGCCCGAGCCGAGCCGCCGGGCGCCCGCCGTGACCAGCCCGTGGCTGACGCCGGCCAGCCGCGACGCGGCGCGTACCGCGAGCGGCGCCACGTCGATCTCGGACTTGTCGCGCTCGATCCCCTTTACCACGGCCTCGGCCACGTCCTGCGCCGTCCGCGTGCGGACGCCGCGAGGGAGCGACAACCCGGTGTCGGCGAACATGCCGGCGTCGCCGATGTAGAAGGGGAACACCGTGGTGACGCCGACGCCCGTGCCGCGGAGCTCGTCCCTCAGCGAGAGCGCGAAGCCCCGCAGGCCGAACTTCGTGGCCGAGTAGACCGAGCCGCCGCCCGCCGCGATCTTCCCCGAAGTCGAGGAGATGAAGACGAGGTGACCCGAGCCGCGCTCGACCATTCCCGGCAGCGCGGCGCGCACGAGCTGAACCGGCGCGCGCAGGTTCACGTCGAGCGCGCGGTCGATCTGGCCGGGCTCGAACCCCCCTAGCCGCCCTGCCGCCGGAAGCGCGGCGTTGGCTACGACCACGTCCACGGCGGCAGCTCGTTCGGCGAGCGCCTCCACGTCCGCTGCCACCGCGAGGTCGGCTGGGTGAACGTCCACGCGATCCCCAAGCTCGTCCTTCAAGGATTCGAGCAACTCGTGCCGCCGGCCCGAGACCAGCAGGCGGGCGCCGCGGCCGTGGAGCGCGCGAGCGATCGCGAGCCCGATCCCGCCAGTGGCTCCCGTGAGCAGGACGCTGCGGCCGTTCAGCTGCACGGGCGCGCATCCTACGCGGCGCGCCCGCGCCGGGATCAGCGGGGCTCCGGCGGCCCTGAGCGGAGGACGATCGTCGTCTCGGTGTCGGCGGCGCCCAGGCGCAGGCGGAGAGTTCTCAGCAGCGAGTCGAGCTCGGCCGTGTCGCGGCAGGCGACGCGGAGCTGGTAGTCGGGCGCGCCGGTCAGGTGCAGGATCTCGGTTACGGGGCCGAGCTTGGCGGCGGCCCTCGCGAAGTCATCCGAGTCGACCGCGGCGGCAAGCGTGACGCCCACCAGGGCCTCGAGCCGGTTACCCCCGGCGGCGGGATCGACCAGCGCCGCGAACCCGGTGATGACCCCGGCGCGCCGCAGCCGGCGGACGCGGTCCGCGGCGGCGTTCGCGCTCAGGCCGACTGCGGCGCCGAGGTCGCGCCACGAGATCCGCCCGTCTGTGCGGACGAGCCTGAGGATCTCGCTGTCAACGGCGTCCATTGGCGCGATTATCTCAGTTTCGAGCCTGGCGTCCTTGTGTTCACGCAGCATGGCCCGATACAAGGCGCGGATGGATCCCACGACCGCTCTGCTCGCGGGGCTCGGCGCGGGGCTTGCAATCGCGATGCAGGTCGGCGCGGTGAGCGTGCTGCTGGTCGAGACGGCGGTCGTGGCCGGTCCACGGGCGGGCGTGGCGGCCGGGATGGGCGTCGCGACCGCGGACCTCGCGTTCGCCGCGATCGCCACCGCCGGCGGCGGTGCCGCAGGAGCGGCGCTCTCCGGTCACGAGGCCGAGATCAGGCTCGTCGCCGCGGCGGCGCTCGCGGCGATCGGGGTCCACGGGCTGATCGCACTGAGGCGCGGAGCGGCCGCGATGCCGTCGGACGCGACTCGCGGGGCCGCGACTGCGCACTACGGAAGCTTTCTCGCCATCACCGCCGCGAACCCGCTGACGATCGCGTCGTTCGCCGCTGTGGCCGCCTCGCTGTCCCTGCGCGGCCCCGCCGCGGGCGCAACGTTCACAGCAGGCGTCGGGATCGCCTCGGTCGCGTGGCACGTCGCGCTGACGCTCGCCGCCGGCCGCGCGGGGCCCTGGATCACGCCCCCCGTCCAGCGATGGCTGGCAGTAGGCGGCCGCCTTGCGGTGCTGGCGATCGCGGCCAACCTGGCGCTGGCGGCCTGATCCGGCGCGACGGGAGGGCCTCGGGACAGTACGGTGGGGCGAGCGTGGGATGAGCGCCATGCGTCTCCAGATCTCCGATCCCGGGCTCTTCTCCCTGAAGCGCGCCATGCTCGCGGCGATCGTCATGCCCGCGGTCTTCGCTTTCTCCGACAACGTCATCGAAAACCCGCAGACGACGACCTTCTCGGCCTTCGGCTCGGTCGCAATTCTTGTCTTGGCGGACTTCGGCGGCCCGCGTCGAACGCGCCTCGCCGCCTACCTGGCCCTTGGGCTCGCGGGCGCTGCCCTGATCACCCTGGGAACCATCTGCTCGCGAACGCCTTGGCTCGCGGTCGCCGCCATGGCGGTGGTCGGCTTCCTGGTCCTCCTGTCGGGAGTGATCAGCGCCTACTTCGCGTCGGCCAGGCTGCCGGCGCTGCTCACGTTCATCCTTCCGGTGAACCTTCCCGCCCCGAACTCCGCCATCCCCGACCGGCTCGCGGGGTGGGCGCTGGCGGCAGGGGCCGGCACCTCCGCGGTCATGCTGTTGTGGCCCTCACAGCCCAGGGACAAGCTCCGCGCGGGCGCCGCCCGCGCGACCCGCGCCCTCGCCGACCTCGTCGACTCCGAGCAGTCGGGCGATCCGGCGGCGATCGCCGTCAGCGCCGAAGCCGCGAACGCCGCGGTGGGCGATTTTCGCCGCAGCTTCGTCGCGACGCCGGACCGGCCGACCGGGCCCACGCGCTCCACCGAGGCGCTTGCGTTCCTGGTGGACGGGCTCGACTGGCTGCTCTCGCTCGCGTCCCCGGCTTACATCCCGTCCGAGGCCCGATCGGAGCCATGTCGTGAAGAGAACCGCGAGGTCATGGCGGCGGCGGTCGACGTCCTGCGGGCAAGCGCGGCGAACCTCGACGGTGAGAGCCGGCAACCGGACCTCGATCGGTTGGACCGGGCACGGGAGGCAGTGGCAAAGACGCTGCTGAAGAGGGTGGCCGATCTGCCAGGCCCTCAAGGAGACGCCGCGCTGCCGGCCGCGCTCGCACCCTCGTTCCGTTTGCGTGAGTTGTCCTTCGCGGCGCGCGAGGTCGCGGTCAATGCGCGGGCCGCGTCCGGCGCCGCGACGCCGGAGACCCAAGGTGCCGCTGGGGCACGCTGGGATCGCCTCTGGCGCGCGCGACGACTGGTCCGCCAGGCGCGATCGGCGCTTCAGGCCGCGGGGCGGCTGGTGCTCGCGCACATCAGCCGGCGGTCGGCCTCGTTTCGCAACAGCCTCCGGGGAGCCGCGGGGCTTGCCCTCGCCGTGGCGGTCGTCCAGCTGGCCAGCTTTCAGCACTCGTTCTGGGTGGTCCTTGCGACTCTCTCCGTGTTGCGTTCAAATGCCCTGGGCACGGGCGCCACCGCCCTCCACGCGCTCGCGGGCACCGCTGCCGGGATCGTGGTCGGCGGAGCCGTGGTCGCCGCGATCGGCAGCGACGAGCGAGTTCTGTGGGTGGTCCTCCCGCCGGCGGTCCTGCTCGCCGCCTACGCGCCCAGGGCGATCTCGTTCGCAGCCGGGCAGGCGGGCTTCACCATCGTCCTCGTGATCGTCTTCAACATCATCCAGCCGACCGGTTGGACGGTGGGACTGGTCCGCGTCGAGGACGTCGCCGTGGGCCTCGCCGTCAGCCTCGCGGTCGGTGCGCTGTTCTGGCCCCGCGGGGTCGGTGACCTGCTACGGCAGAACCTGGCCACGGCCTACGCGCGGAGTGCGGACTACGTGGCCGCCGCGGTTCGCCGCCTGGTCGCCGCGCCTGGAGCCGGGGAGGTGGAAGCCGGTACCCGGCGCGCGAGGGAGACCGCCGGGCGAGCCGAGGACCGCCTCGACGACGCGTTTCGCGAGTACCTCGCCGAGTCCCCGGCCCAGCGATCGGACCTCGAGGTTACGTCGGCCCTGGTGGCAGGTGCAACGCGGGTCCGCCTGGAGGGCTACTCGTTGTCGACACTCACCCCCGCGCCCGCTACCGGCCCGCGCCTCGACCACTGCGCCAGGGCCCTCACCGCTGACGTCGACGAGATCCGCTCCTGGTACGTCCGCCTTGGCGATGCCCTCCTCGACCGCACCGCGACTCCGCCGGCGGAGGCCGGCGATGGCGACGGCGACGGACAGGTTGCGCCGTGCGTCAGCCAGGCGCTCGCCGCCGGCGACGACTCAATCGTCGGCCCGGCTCTCAGCCTCCTCTGGGCGAGCCAGCATCTCGACTACCTCCGGCAGCTCGGAGCCGACCTGGTCCAGCCCGCGGCCGAGTTCTCGGGCAAGCGCTCGTAGGGCCGCGTCATTCCAACCACTCCGTCTCCATGCGCGCAACCGGGTGGATGCTGACCTGGCGATGCGTCGCCGACCGGCTGACGAACTTGTGTGGCGCTCCGGCCGGGACGACGACGATGTCGCCCGGCCCCGCCTCAACCGTGGTCTCGCCGACGGTGAAGAGGACGTCGCCATCCTCGACGATGAAGGTCTCTTCGTACGGATGCCGGTGCAGGGTCGGCCCGGTCCCTGGCTTGTTGTGACTCAGGAAGAAGGACACCTGGGCGCCGTGCTCGTGGCCGAGGAACGTCGATGAGTTCTCACCGCTCGGGAGCTCGTCGACCTTGATCACGTAGCCGTCTCGATCGCTCGTCATACGGCACCTCAGACGTCGACGACGACCTGGAAGCCGCCGTAGACCATGCGCTTCGTGTCGAAGGGCATGTCCTTCGGGTCCATCATGTCGGCCAGGCGTGGATCCTTCAGCACCTTTGCGTTGACGCGGTCGCGATGCGCGCGCGACTTGAACACGATCCACGCGAACACCACCGTCTCGCCTCGCTTGAGGTTGACGCTCTGCGGAAACGACGTGACCTCTCCCGTCTTCACGTCCTCGGCGACGCATTCCCGGTATTCGAGCGCGCCGTGCTCGCGCCAGATCTTGCCCGCCTTGCGGGCCTGCCGGCGATACGCATCGAGATTGCCCTTCGGAAGCGGGAGAACGAATCCATCGACGTACTGGGCCATGCGAGATCCTCCTTAGCTCTCGGATATCAGCTAAGACAGCCGAACGAGAGGAAACTAATCGAGAGCCGGTTGGCGGGGACGGTCAGGGCTACATGGAGCACAGCAGCGCGAGCGCCCGGTTGAGACGCGGGTTGCTCGAGCCTGCGAGCGTCGTGCCCGTGAGCCGCGCGGATCCGGCGGTCGGGTTCGGCGTGAACGTCCGTGGATCCTGGGTCGCCCGCGCCTTGCGAAGGCGGCGCATCGCTGCGCGCAGCCGGGCCGGGCGGCGGACCAGCGCTCGCGTGGCGACTCCGACGGCACGGACGCGGCCGCGGCGCACGGCGAAGACGTAGGCGCTACGGCGGGCGCGCCGCACGAACAGGCCCCTCCCGGCGGAGCGCGCGACGCCGCTCAGCCGGCGCGCCCGTGCGCCGACGGAGATCCGGCCGGCCGAACGACCCCGAGCGGTGCTGCCGACGAGCTCGACGCGGCCGCCCGGACTCAGCTCGGCAACATCGGCGGCGCGGCGATTGCGCGCCCCGCGTACGCACCAGCTCCACGCGCGCGTGCGCTGCTGGGGCTGGCCGGCGCGGCGGAGCAGGGTCTCCCAATCGCGCCGCAGCCGGAGCTGCCGAAGTCCGCGGCGGGTGACGCGGCCCCTGCTCGTCCGGCAGTCGGGCACCGGGACGCCGTCTGCGCGCTCCCACATCTCGAGATACGCCTCGGCGCCGCTCCACATGTCGCGCGCGAGCTTGGCGCCGTCGAGAAGGCGGAGGTCCTCGAACCAGTCCGCGTAGAGCCCGTAGTGGGCCACGCCCTCCTTCGCGTAGTCGAAGACGCGTTCGCCCGTTCGCTGGCGCTCGAAGGTGACCTTGCCGTCGTAGGACTTGAACGGGTAGCTCACGCCGTCCTGCGAGTTGCCCGGCCGTGGGTCGGGTTGTGAGGCCAGCCCGCCCAGGTCGGCGCCGTAGCCCCAGCCGAGCCGGTACGGCGTGCGGGCCGGCCGGTACTTCTCGTACGCCTTCAGGAAACCCGTGGAGGTGTCCGAGTCGGGGAACGCCAGGCCGCCGAGCTTCCAGATGCGCGGCCAGTTGCCGGGATCCATCCAGCCGTGCGGCGAGATCACGCCCGAGTAGCGGTGGGCATCGGCGAGCGTGAGCGTGTCGTCCACCGCCCGCTGGCTCATGTGGTCGGGGTTGATGATCATCCGCTTCTCGATCATCCGCCGCTCGAGATAGCGGCCGAGCTCGGTGAGGCCGCGCGTGTTGCAGTGCGGCGCCGGCGGATAGGTAGGCATCGTCCCGCTCGTGACACCGACCGCCGCAAGCGCGCTGTCGAGGAACCCACTGCCCTGCGGATTTGGCTGCTCGATCGTGTTGTCGTGGTAGGGCCCCGTGCAGGTCTCCGCGCTCCAGAACGAGCCGGAGCTCTGCCGGTTGCCGGCGTTGATCAGCGTCCCGACCTGCCCGCTGTCGAAGCGCACGCCGGTCAGCGGGTTGTCGAACTTGTTGAGCAGGAGCGAGGAGCGCACCCCGAGCCGGTAGAACTCCTCGAGCTCTCGGTCGATCCGCTCGCGGTCGCAGGTCGAGGTCTCCCAGCCGCGACAGCCGAACAGCTCCGAGACCTCGATCTCGAGCACGACCGCCATCCTGCCCTGGTTGAT
>JBKPHS010000020.1:0-7054 GCA_046729975.1 Actinomycetota bacterium | reverse complement strand
CTCGTCCCAGCCGCGGGGCTCCTCCACGAGCCAGCGCTGCCAGAAGCGCACCCGCTCCTCCCCTCGCATGGGCCGGCGGTCGAAGGCGCCGGGATCGAAGCCGTTCGGCGCCCAGACGACGCGTCCCGGCTCAACGCCGAGGACGCCCGGGACACGCTCGACCGCGTCCCGGGAGAGCACGAAGAGCCGCTCGCAGCGGCGAGCCCAGCCGCGCATGCGGTCGGCCCAGGCCTCGGCGTGGTCCCAGCCGGCGGGCGGCCCTCGCTCGATCTCGTCCAGCATCAGCAGCTCGGTGCCGTGCAGGTGCCCCACGACCGGGACGTCCGGGAAGGCCCGCGCTGCCGCCTCGTTGATAGGCGTCAGATGGTGCAGGTGCAGGACGTCCGCGTCGGCCGCGGCCGCCGCCGCCAGCTCGCGCTCCCACGCCGAGACGAGGTGCTGGTAGACGTCGTCGCCGGCGCGGGAGAAGACCCGGTCGGGCGCGCCGGGCCGATCCTCGTAGGAGGGGTGGAAGGGCCGCTCGGCGAGCAGCGGGTCGGGAGCGTCGCGAGCCGCGGTGTAGTCCACGGGCCTGACGTCGAGGCCGGCGAAGAAGGTCGGAGCGTGCGTCTGATCGCCTGGGCCGCCGAGGGAGCCGGAGACCAGAGTCACGTCCCAGCCGTCGTCCGGAAGGTTGCGCGCGACGTAGCGCGCGACCTGGGCCGAGCCGCCGCGCGGGAAGAACAGCAGGGCCATCAACACGCGACGCGCACCGGAGGAGGAGCTCACAGCGCTGGAACCTATCGGCCTCCCACTACCTCAAAGCGAGCGAACCCGCGCAATTCGACTTCGTCTCCACTGCCGGACGCTCCACGGAACCTGCAGGTTTGTCCAGATGGCCTCATAGCGCGTGTGGCGATACGCCGAAAGTGGTCACGAAGTTTGAAAAAGGCAAACCCGTCGCGAGGCGGGGACGCAAAGCAAGAGGTCTCCTTCGGGAGATGGCTCGGCCGCCGACCTGTGAAGGAGCAAACCTATGTCGCGTCTCACCTATTTCGTCAAGCGCCCCAAGCGCACGCTGGCCGCGCTGGCGAGCCTCTCCCTTGCGGCGGCGGTCGTCGCCGGCTCGGGCGCCAGCTTCACCTCGGCCAGCGCGAACCCGAGCAACACGTTCAGCGCGGGCAACCTGTCCCAGACCAACTCGAAGTCCGGCGCCGCGATCCTCACGGCGAGCAAGATGAAGCCCGGCGACTCCGTGAACGGCACCGTGACGATCACCAACAGCGGTGACGTCGCCGCGTCGTTCACGCTCTCGAAGTCGAATCTGAGCGACACGCCGGGCCCGAACGGCGGCAGCCTGCCAGGCAAGCTGGATCTCAAGGTGGAGGACGTGACCAGCACGCCGGCCACCGTGTACACGGGCAAGGTCAATGCCATGCCGTCGCAGTCGCTCGGGAGCTTCGCCGTCGGCGAGGCCCGCACGTACAAATTCACGGTCACGTTCCCCGACGGCGGCACGCCGCCCTCGGACACGACGGGCGACAACGCGTACAAGGGCTCGTCGATGAGTGTCCAGTACGACTGGACGGCGTCCTAAGGCGCAAGACCCCCGACGCGACATCGATTGGAGCTCGCAGTGAGCCTTCCGATCGGACTGGGGACTCGGTCGAGCCGCCGCTTCCGGCGCGCGCGGGCGGTCGTCGCGAACGCCGCGCTGTTGCTGATCGTCGCCGCAGCCGTCCTGATGCTGGCGCCAGGCCTGTTCGGGTTCGAGCGCTACGTGATCACGAGTGGGTCGATGACCGGAACCATCGACCGCGGCGCAGTCGTGTTCGCGAAGAACGTGCCGGTTGCTGAGCTCCGGCGCGGCGACGTCATCACCTACGCGCCCCCGCACCGCGCCGGCGACGACGTGGTGACCCACCGGATCGTCTGGACCGGACGCGACCGCCGGGGCCATCGAACCTTCCGCACCAAGGGCGACGCCAATCCCGCGGCAGACCCGTGGACCTTCGTGCTGGAGCGGCCGGCGCAGGCGCGCCACGCCTTCCATCTCCCATACCTCGGCTATGCGTTCGCCGCGCTCGGCATCCGGCACGTCAGGACCCTGCTGCTCGGCCTTCCCGCCGCGCTGATCGCGCTTGCCCTGCTCGCCTCGCTCTGGCGCGATGCCGGCGAGGACGCGCGGCGCGCGCGGCTCCAGCGGGCGAGAGCATGAGACGCGCGCGAAAGCTCGGCCTCACGGTCGTCGCGGCGCTCGCAGGCAGCCTCGCAGCCGCAGCCTGCGCCTATGCCGCCTTCTCAGCGGGCTCGAGCAACCCGGGCAACTCCTTCTCCGCCGGGACGGTCGCTCTCGCGGACAACGACGGCTCCGGCAGTCTGCTGTCGCTGTCCTCCGCCCGCCCCGGCGACTCGATCACGCGCTGCATCCGCGTGGAGTCGCAAGGCGACCTCGACTCCGTCGTCCGCCTCTACGGGACGGTCAGCGGCGCGCTCGCCGCCTATCTCTCACTCACAGTCACCCGGGGCACGGACACGGCGCCGTCCTATCCGTCCTGCGCAGCGTTCACCCCCGATTCGACCGACTACACCGGCGCCGGTCCCGGCGTGGTCTACTCCGGCACGCTCGCCGGCTACCCGACCTCCTACGGCGCGGGTGTCGTCGATCCTATGGCCGCGTCGCCCGAGACGTGGACCACCTCCGAGGCGCACTCCTACCGCCTCTCGATCACACTCGCCAACGACCCGGCCGCCCAGGGTCTCCTGGCCAGCGCGAGCTTCACCTGGGAGGGGCGCAGCGGCTTCACCTCGACGACGTCGAACGGCGGCAACAGCTTCTCGGCCGCGCCCGACTGGGTGCGGCCGGCCGTCACGCGCACCGCCATCGGCAAGTCGAACGGCGGCGCGACCGGACTCATCAAGCAGGGCGGCGGCTACTACGTCTACGCGAACGTCACGGACAGCGGGAACCCGCCGAGCGGCGTGGCGAGCGTGAGCGCGGACGTGAGCTCGATCTCGCCGGGACAGACGGCGGTCACGCTGAGCTCCGGCTCGTGGACGACCGGCGGCCAGACCTACAACTACCGCAGCGCGCTGCTGACGGCGAACGCCGTGCTCCCGGAGGGCGCGCGCACCTACTCGATCGCGTCGGCCGATTCGGCCTCGAACGGCGGCACGGACTCCGGCTCGGTGACGATCGACAACACGGCGCCGCGGGCCACCGACGTCCAGACGGCGAACGGCGGCGCGACGCCCGGCAAGGCCGAGCTGAACGATTCGATCACGCTCACCTTCAGCGAGCCGCTCGATCCGGTGTCGATCCTCGCGACCTGGGACGGCTCCCAGACGAATGCCGTCGTCCAGATCGCCAACAGCGGCACCAACGACATCCTGACCGTGCGCGACTCTGCCAACGCGGTCCAGCTGCCGCTCGGCTCGGTGACCCTGGGCGGGAACTACGTCACGGCCACGAGGACGTTCGGCGCAAGTGGCACCAAGTCGCGCATGGTCATGAGCGGCAGCTCGATCACCCTGACGCTCGGGACCGCGAGCGGCGCGACGGCGACCGTGGCGGCCGCCGGGACGATGAGCTGGACGCCCTCGAGCACCCCGTTCGACGGTGCCGGGATCGCCATGCTCACGACGGCCGCGAGCGAGACCGGCGCGGCCGACGTCGAGTTCTAGATGATCACCGCGACGGTTCCCCCGTCGACAGACCACGCGGCGCCGGCGACGTAGCTGGCGCGCTCCGAGCACAGGAACACGATGGCCGCAGCGATCTCCTCGTCGGTCCCGAAGCGGCCAAGCGGCACCTTCGAGCGCTGCGCCTCGAGCGCCTCCTCGCGCGAGACGCCGAGGGTGCGCGCCGATTGGTCGGCGAGGCCGCCTTCGTCGATCCAGAGGGGCGTCGCCACGGGCCCCGGAGCAACCGCGTTGACGAGCACGCCGTCGCCGGCGTACGTGTCGGCGAACACACGCGAAAGCGAGAGCTGCGCGGCCTTGGTGACCGAGTAGGCGGGGTTGGTGAGCGAGGGGCGCTTGCCGGCGGAGGAGCTGACGTTCACCACGCGTCCGAAGCCGCGCTCGGCCATTCGAGGACATGCCGCTCGCATCAGTCGCATCGGCGCCATCACGTGCAGCTCCCACTGCTCCCGCCAGTCGGCGTCGGTCAGCTCGTCGAGCGCAACCACGCGCGTCGTGCCCGCGTTGTTCACCAGCACGTCCATGCTCCCGAAGCGCCGCTCGCACTCGGCGACGACCCGCTCGCCGGCGTCGGGCTCGGTGACGTCGAGCGCGAGCGCGCCCTCCTCGCCGCTCCGGGAGACCGCAAGCACGCGAGCGCCCTCAGCCTCGAGCATCCGGGCCGTCGCAAGGCCGATCCCGCGGCTGGCGCCGGTGACGACGCAGGCCTTGCCCTCGAGGCCGAGCTCCATGTCGCCATGATGTCGGGATTCGACGAAAGGGGGCCGCGAGGGTGAAGTCGCACACGGTCTACAAGACGTTCGACACCGACGAGCGCCGCGAGTTCGTCCGCATCACCGAAGACGTGCAGCGCGCGGTGGACGAGTCCCAGGTGTCCGAGGGGCTCGTGCTCGTCTCCGCGATGCACATCACGGCGGGTGTGTGGGTGAACGACGACGAGCCCGGCATCCAGCAGGATGCCCTCGAGTGGCTCGACAAGCTCGCGCCTCCGAGCTGGAAGGAGCCGGCGAACGAGGTGGCGCGCGAGCTGCTCCCCGACCCGGGCGACTACCGCCACCACCGCGGCGGCGAGGACAACGGCGACGCTCACCTGAAGAACCTGCTCGTGCACCACCAGGTCGTGCTGCCGATCACCGACGGACGGCTCGACCTCGGGCCGTGGCAGGCGGTCTTCTACACCGAGTTCGACGGGCGGCGGTCCAAGCGGCTCGTGATCAAGGTGATCGGGGAATAGCGTTCACACCGTTCGGCATCGGCCGGCCGGCGAGCGACGCGAGCAGGTTGTCCACGGCCATGTCCGCCATCGCCTCCCGCGTCGGGGCTGTGTCGGAGCCGATGTGGGGCGTGATCGTCAGGTTCGGCGCGGCCAGCAGCGGATGGTCGGCCGGCAGCGGCTCGGGGTCCGTCACGTCGAGCGCGGCGCCGCCGATCCAGCCCTCGCGCAGCGCCCGGGTGAGCGCGTCGGTGTGGACGAGCTGCCCGCGCGCGGTGTTCACGAGGATCGCGGTCGGCTTCATCAGCCGCAGCTCGTCCTCCCCGATCAGACCGCGGGTCTCGGGCGTGAGCGGCGCGTGCAGGCTTACGAAGTCCGAGCGTTCGAGCAGCTCGCGGAGCGGCAGCCCGCCCGACCGGCTGTTGTGGAGAACGCTCATGCCGAAGCCCTCGCCCCGACTTGCCACCGCCTTGCCGATGCGGCCGAACCCGACGATCCCGAGCGTCCCACCGTGTACGTCCCGGCCGAGCAAGCCCTCCGGCTCCCACGTGACCCAGTCGCCGCGGCGCACCTGCCTGTCGGCCTCCACGAGCCGCCGCGCGGCCGCGAGCAGGAGGGCGAAGGCGAGGTCGGCGGTCGTCTCCGTGAGCACGCCCGGCGTATTTCCGACCGCGATGCCCCGCGCCGTCGCTTCGTCCACGTCGATGTTCTCGTAACCGACCGCGTAGTTCGCGATCGCGCGCAGGCGCGGGGAGGCGGCGATCACCTCGGGGTCGATCCGGTCCGTGAGCTGCGTGAGCAGGCCCTCGGCCTGGCTCGCATGCGCGATCAGCTCCTCGCGCGGCGGGGGCAGGCGGTCCTCCCAGAGGTCCACTTCGTGCTCGGCGGCGAGGCGGTCGAGCGCGCCGCCGGGGATCCTTCGGGTCACGAAGCAGCGCGCCATCAGGGCCGAGGGAGGCGGAGTGCGCGGTGGATCGCCTCGGCGCCGAAGTCGAGCGTGTCCGCGGGCACGCGCTCGTCGGCCGCGTGGATCAGCTCGGTGAACCTCATCTCCGCGGGCAGCCGCATCGGTAGGAAGCCGTAGGTCTGGATCCCGAGCCGGTCGAAGACCCGAGCGTCCGTGATCGCAGCCAGGAGCAGCGGGATCGGGGTGCCGCTCGGGTCGAGCTCGCGCAGCACCGCGCCGAGCGATTCGAACATCCCCATGTCGGCCTCGGCGGCGGACTCCTCGAACCGCAGCACCTCGAGCTCGATTCCCTCGCCGGCGAGCTCGCCCAGCTCCGCGAGCAGGTCCGCGGGCCCGAAGCCCGGAAGCAGGCGGCAGTCCAGCTCCAGTTCGATCTCGCCGGGGATCACGTTGATCTTCCCTCCGCCACGTACGATCGTCGCGTTCGCTGTGTTGTGCAGGAGGGGGTCGAAGAGCTTGCCCCGCTCACCCATCGCGTCGAGCAATCGGTCGGTGAGCCGCGGCCGCAGCAGACCGCGGAGGGCGACGCTCGCGGGCGCCGGCACGGCCGCGGCGGTGGCCTCCACCATCTGCCGCACCACCGGCGTCACGTGCACGGGCAGCCGTTTGCGGTCGAGGTTTCGCAGGAAGCGCGCGAGCCTCGCCATGGCACCGCCACGCATCGGAAGCGAGCCGTGTCCGCCAGGCCCGCGCACGACCGCGCGCGTCCAGCAGACCTGCTTCTCGGCGACCATGATCGGGTAGAGGCGCCGGCCCGCGGTCTCGATGCTGAAGCCACCGAATTCGCCGATGGCATAGCGCACGCCGTCGAAGAGCTCCCGGTGCTCGTCGACGAGGAACTTCGCGCCGAGCTCGCTGCCCGCCTCCTCGTCGCTCATCGCCGCGAAGATCACGTCGCCTGGCAAGGCCGTGCCCTCGGATTTGGCGCGCATGAAGGCGGACAGCATCATCGCCACTCCGCCCTTCATGTCGAGCGCGCCGCGACCCCAGATGAAGCCGTCCTCGGCGCGGGCCTCGAATGGCGGCCGGCTCCAGTCCTGGTCGTCGGTCGCGACGACGTCCACGTGGCCCTGGAGCAGCAGCGGGGACGCGCTTCCCTCGCCGGGAATGCGCGCCACCAGGTTGGGGCGCTCGGGATCCTTGGCCAGGACGCGTGTCTCGCAGCCGAGCTCGCGCAACAGCCCCTCGATCCA
>JBKPHS010000019.1:0-6652 GCA_046729975.1 Actinomycetota bacterium | reverse complement strand
CTAGCTAAGCCGTGAGCTCTGGGCCCCCGCCAGCCGGCCGCGGGGATCGCCCGGATCAGATGCCGGCTCTACCCGGGGCGGTCCGCCTCCGCCAAACCGGGGACATCTCCAGGAGGCTGGTCCCGAGGAACCCCGCCGGCGTGGCGACCCCGGGACGAGACCAGAGCGCCGGCTACGCTCGTAGACGCCACCTTTCGCGCGATCGCGGACGCGGGTTCGATTCCCGCCGTCTCCACTACGCGCACCGATGAGTTCTCGCGGCGCCGGCGGTCTGAGCCGGTCATGACCTCCCGTGACCGGATGGGCGCCTCGATGGATTCGCTGTGGCTGCGGGTCGCCGAGCTTCCGCTCGTCATCGAGGCCTGCAAGTACGACCGGCTGCACGCCGTCCTCGTCCACGAGTTCCAACGCGTGACGACGCACGTGCGCCTCGTCGGCGCCGGCACCGACGGGCTCGGCGAGGACGTCTCCGTTCACGTCGAGAACGGCAGCTCGCTGCACGAGACCCGCCTCGCGCTGCCGCTGGAAGGCGAGTGGACGGTCGCGAGCTTCTGCGACCACCTCGCCACGCTCGAGCTGTGGCCGCAGCCGCCGGAGTGGGAGCTGGCCCGGCGCATGCGCAACTGGGCGTTCGAGTCGGCGGCGCTGGACCTCGCACTGCGCCAGGCCGGCCGGGCCCTGCACGACGTGCTCGGGCTCGAGCCGCGGCCGGTGCGCTTCGTCAACTCGCTCGGCCTGGGCGAGCAGCCATCCTTCGAGCACCTGCGCCGGCGGATCGCCCGCTCGCCCGGAGTGCGTTTCAAGCTCGACGCGCAGGCCACCTGGGCGCCGGCCCTCGTCGACGAGGTCGCGGCCACCGCGGCGGTCGACACGATCGACTTCAAGGGCCAGTACGGCCTCGAGGTCGAGGACGAGGAGGCGCTGTTCGCCGTCTACGACCACGTGCTCGCCGCCTTCCCGGACGCCTACCTGGAGGATCCGCACGGACTGCCCGGGATCGCCCAGCGGCTCGGCGACCACCTCGACCGCGTGTCCTACGACGCGCCCATCCGCGGCCCCGAGGACATCGGCGCAACGCCGCTCTCCGCCTGCGTCGTCAACGTCAAGCCGTCGCGCATCGGTGGGCTGCGCGGGCTGTTCGACGTCTACGCCCGCTGCACGCGCGAGCAGCGGCCGATGTACGGCGGTGGCATGGGCGAGCTCGGCGTCGGCCGTGGGCAGATCGAGTTGCTCGCCGCGCTGTTTCACCCCGACGCGCCGAACGACGTCGCGCCCAGCGCATACAACGAGGACGACCCGTCGGGCGAGCTGCCGGCCAGCCCGCTCGCGCCACGGCCCGAGGCCGCCGGCTTCCGCTGGGCGACGTAGGTAGCCTCGTGTGACGAGTGCTGCTCACGGTCACGACGACTCATCGCCCAGCCACGGATCTCGGCTATCTGCTCCACAAGCACCCGGAGCGCGTGCAGTCGTTCCCGTTGCCGTTCGGCGAAGCGCGCGTGTTCTATCCCGAGGCGAGCGAGGATCGGTGCACCGCCGCGCTGCTGCTCGACATCGACCCGGTGGCGCTGGTGCGCCGCGGGCGTGGGGTCGGGAGCTTCGCGCTGGCGGAGTACGTGAACGACCGGCCGTTCGTCGCGTCCTCGTTCCTGTCGGTCGCACTCGTGAGCGTGCTCAAGAGCGCGATGGCCGGCACGTGCAAGGGTCACGAGGAGCTCGCGGCCTCGCCGATCCCGCTCGAAGCATGGCTGCCCGCGGTGCCCGCGCGCGGCGGCGAAGGGTTGGTGCGACGTCTCTTCGAGCCGCTCGGCTACGACATCGACGTCACGCCGATCGCGCTGGACCCCGAGTTCCCGGACTGGGGCGAGGGCCGGCACGTCGGCCTTCGCCTGATCGCCACCCGCCGCCTCGCGGAGCTGCTCAACCACCTCTACGTCCTGCTGCCCGTCCTCGACGACGACAAGCACTACTGGGTCGACGAGGCCGAGATCGAGAAGCTCATGCGCCGTGGCGACGGGTGGCTCGCCGCGCATCCCGAGCGCGATCTGATCGTTCGCCGCTATCTCAAGAACCAGGCTCGCCTGTACTACCCCGCTCTCGCCCAGCTCGACGAGTCCGCGCCGCCCACCGAGGACGCGGATGAGCCCGCGCGCGAAGAGCAGCTCGAGGAGCGCATCTCGCTGCGCGACCAGCGCCTGGGCGCCGTGGAAGCGGTCCTCAAGGCATCGGGCGCTCGCCGCGTCCTCGACCTCGGATGTGGAGCCGGCGCGCTGCTCGAGCGGCTGGTGCGCGGCGACTACGAGCGGATCGTCGGCGCCGACGTCTCCGTCCGCGCGCTCGAGCGCGCGGCGCGGCGGCTGAGGCTCGACGGCATGCACGACGCCCAGCGTGAGCGCGTGACGTTGCTGCACAGCCCGCTGACCTATCGCGACAAGCGGCTCGTCGGCTTCGACGCGGCCGCCCTCGTCGAGGTCATCGAGCACCTCGATCCCCCGCGCCTGGCCGCGGCCGAGCAGAACGTGTTCGGCTCGGCGCGACCCACGACGGTCGTCGTCACCACGCCCAACGCCGAGTACAACGCGCGCTGGGAGACGCTGCCGGCCGGCCAGTTCCGCCACCCGGACCACCGCTTCGAGTGGACCCGCGCGGAGTTCGCGGCGTGGGCGTCTGACGTCGCCGACCGGCGCGGCTACGCCGTCCGCTATCTCCCGATCGGACCCGAGGACGTCGCGGTCGGCGCCCCGACGCAGATGGCGGTCTTCAGCCGATGAGGATCGACCTCCCCGATCCGAGCCTCGTCGTGCTCATCGGCGCGTCGGGCTCGGGCAAGAGCTCGTTCGCGCGCAGGCAGTTCGCGCCGACCGAGATCGTCTCGTCGGACTTCTGCCGCGGGCTCGTCGCCGACGACGAGAACGACCAGAGCGCGACGAGCGACGCGTTCGCGGTCCTGCACTTCATCGCGGGCAGGCGCCTGGCCCAACCGCGGTTCACGGTCGTCGACGCCACGAACGTCCAGCCCGAGGCGCGCAAGCCGCTCGTCGAGCTCGCAAAGCAGCACGACCTCTTCCCGGTCGCGATCGTGCTCGACACGCCGGAGGAGGTCTGCCAGGAGCGCAACCGAGCACGGCCCGATCGCGACTTCGGCCCGCACGTGGTGCGCCAACAGCGCTCTCAGCTGCGCCGCTCGCTGAAGGGACTCCAGCGCGAGGGGTTCCGACGCGTGTGGGTGCTGCGCACGCCCGAGGAGGTCGACGCCGCCGAGGTTCGGCGATCGCCGCTGTGGACGGATCGCCGGTCCGAGCACGGCCCGTTCGACGTCATCGGCGACGTCCACGGCTGCTACGACGAGCTGTGTCAGCTCCTGCGCGAGCTCGGGTATCGGGTCGACGACGACGGCGTCACGGTCACGCCGCCGGCCGGCCGCACGGCGGTCTTCGTGGGCGACTACGGCGATCGCGGACCGGCCACGCCGAGCGTGCTGAGGCTCGTCATGTCGATGGCGCAGGCCGGCAGCGCGATCTGCCTGCCGGGCAACCACGACGTCAAGCTCGTGCGCAAGCTGAAGGGGCGCAACGTCCGGATCACGCACGGGCTCGCCGAGACCCTCGAGCAGCTCGACGCCGAGACCGATGAGCTCCGTGACTCGGCCGGCGACTTCCTCGACAAGCTCATCAGCCACGTCGTCCTGGACGACGGCAGGCTCGTCGTCGCACACGCGGGGATGAAGGAGGCCTATCAGGGGCGCTCCTCCGGGCGGGTCCGCGACTTCGCCCTGTTCGGCGAGACGACCGGCGAGACCGACGAGTTCGGGCTCCCGGTGCGATTGCAGTGGGCGGCCGACTACCGCGGCAAGGCAGCGGTCGTGTACGGGCACACTCCCGTGGCCGAGCCCGAGTGGCTCAACAACACCATCAACATCGACACCGGTTGCGTGTTCGGCGGAAGCCTGACCGCGCTGCGCTGGCCGGAGCGCGAGCTCGTCTCGGTGCCGGCGAGCCGGACGTACTACGAGCCCGCCAAGCCGTTCCTCGCGCCGGAGGATGCCGGGCCGGCGGCCGACGCCGACCGTCCCGCGTTCCTGCTCGACGTCGACGACGTCGCTGGCAAGCGCATCGTGCAGACCCGGCTCGCTCGGACCGTCACCGTTCGCGAGGAGAACGCCGCCGCAGCGCTCGAGGTGATGAGCCGCTTCGCCACCGACCCGCGGTGGCTCGTCTACCTGCCCCCGACGATGGCGCCGACCGCGACGTCACAGCGGCCGGATCTCCTCGAGCATCCCGACGAGGCGTTCTCCGAGTACCGATCCGTGGGCGTGCCGCACGTCATCTGCGAGGAGAAGCACATGGGATCGCGTGCCGTGGTCGTCGTGTGCCGCGATGCCGGGACGGCGCGTGACCGCTTCGGCGTCGAGTCGGGCGAGACGGGCGCGATCTACACCCGCACGGGGAGGCCGTTCCTCGATGCCTCCGTCGACACCGAGGCGGCGCTCAGCCGCGTTCGGGGCGCGGTCGAGTCGGCGGGGATGTGGGACGAGCTGGGAACGAGCTGGCTCGTGCTCGACTGCGAGCTGCTGCCGTGGTCTGCGAAGGCGGCCGAGCTGATCCAGCGCCAGTACGCGGCGGTGGGTGCTGCGGCACGGGCTGCGCTCACCGCGACGGTCGACACGCTCGAGCGCGCTGCCGGGCGGGGCTTGGACGTCGCCGAGCTGATCGAGTCGCAGCGCCGCCGGGCCGAGCACGTCGACCGCTATGTCGACGCCTACCGCCGCTACGTCTGGCCCGTGAACGGCGTCGGCGATCTGCGCCTGGCGCCGTTCCACGTGCTCGCGGCGGAGACCGGGGTCTTCGTGGACCGCGAGCACGCGTGGCACATGGACCGTTGCGACCAGCTCGTCGCCGCCGATCCCGAGTGGTTCAAGCGCACCGAGCGACGCATGGTCGACGTGACCGACGCCGAGAGCCAGGCGGCGGCCGCCGCGTGGTGGGAGCAGCTCACCAGCGACGGGGGAGAGGGGATGGTCGTCAAGCCGGCGAGCTTCGTGGCTCGTGGCCGCAAGGGCCTTGTCCAGCCGGGCATCAAGTGCCGGGGCCGCGAGTACCTCAGGATCATCTACGGGCCCGAGTACGTCGACGAGAGCCAGATCGACCGCCTTCGCTCGCGCAGCCTCGGCCGCAAGCGATCGCTGGCGATCCGGGAGTTCGGGCTGGGCGTCGAGGCGCTCGAGCGGTTCGTCCGCCGCGAGCCGCTGTACCGCGTGCACGAGTGCGTGTTCGGGGTCCTCGCGCTCGAGAGCGAGCCCGTCGACCCGCGGCTCTGACTACACGCAGTCGGTCATGGCCCGTACAGCAGGATCGGCCAGTACAACAGGCCCCTGCACGTCGAGTACGCCCTTCCGGTATCGCTGGTGGTCGGGAAGATGTCGTAGATGCGCCACCAGGAGAAGACGGCGAGCTCGGTGCCGAAGCGCCGCCGGCCGAACGAGTCGAGCCACTGGTCGCAGTAGTACTTCGACAGCTTGAAGGTGCTCTTGGCGATCTTCTTCGCTGTGGCGGCCTCTTCAGACGTGAGGATCTTCTTGCCCGATCGGAGCGCCGGCGAGCATCAAGACGGCAAGCACTGCGCAGCAGCAAAGCGATCGGAATCGCAACATCCTGTTCGCCCCCTCGGAGTTTGGCCGACACTACTAGGGTCTCGCCCGTGAGCTTCGCCGTGGGCGCCGAGAAGTACGACCGGTTCATGGGGCGCTACTCGGTGCCGCTGGCGCCGGCGTTCGCCGACTTCGCGGGCGTGGCGGCGGGTCAGCGGGTGGTGGACGTCGGCTGTGGGCCCGGGGCTCTGACGCTCGAGCTCGTCTCGCGGTCGGGGGCGGACGCCGTGTCGGCGGTCGACCCCTCGGAGAGCTTCGTGGCTGCGGCTCGGGAGCGCCATCCGGGCGTCGAGGTGCGGCGGGCGCCCGCGGAGGAGCTGCCGTTCGCCGACGACGAGTTCGACGCGGCGCTGGCGCAGCTCGTCGTGCATTTCATGGCGGATCCGGTTGCGGGGCTTCGCGAGATGGCGCGGGTGACGAGCGCGGGCGGCGTCGTGGCGGCGTGCGTGTGGGACCACGCCGGCGGAAGAGGTCCGCTGAGCGTGTTCTGGGACGCCGCGCGCGAGCTCGACCCCGAAGTCGACGACGAGTCGCGGCTCGCCGGCGCCCGCCAGGGGCACCTCGTCGAGCTGTTCGAGGCAGCGGGGCTGGCCGACGTCGAGGAGGGCGACCTCGTGGTCGACGTCGAGCACCCGACCTTCGACGAGTGGTGGGAGCCGTTCACGTTCGGCGTCGGCCCGGCCGGCGCGCTCGTGGCGCGCCTCGACCCGGAGAAGCAAGCGCAGCTGCGCGATCTCTGCAGGCAGATGCACCCTGACCCACCGTTCGTCGTATCGGCCCACGTGTGGGCGGCACGCGGGCGCGCGACTAGCGCGTAGCGGGCGCCGGTCGCCGCGAACCGGGGTCGTCGACGAGCGCCTCGCCCGCGGTCGGATGCAGGCGCAGGGCGTCGACGAGGCTCGCCAGGCAGACAAGGGCGAGCAGGGCGAAGGCGAACGCGATGAGGAGCGCGATGCTGCGCAGCCGCGGTTCGATCATGTGCCCGGAGCCATCGATGGCGCGATCCTA
>JBKPHS010000018.1:0-15970 GCA_046729975.1 Actinomycetota bacterium | reverse complement strand
GATGTAGGTCGACGTGGCGAACTCGGGGTCGGTCATGATCGTCGCGGGGTTCGAGTTGACGAGCACGACCTCGTAGCCCTCCTCGAGGAGCACCTTGCAGGCCTGGGCGCCGGAGTAGTCGAACTCGGCTGCTTGGCCGATAACTATCGGCCCAGACCCGAGTACCAGCAGCTTCGAAATGTCGGTGCGCTTAGGCATCGCCAGTCTTCAGTCGTCAGTCGTCAGTCGTCAGACCGCTCCGCTGCCGTTCCCCTGACGACTGGCGTCTGACGTCTGACGACTCAGCAGTTCCAGGAACCGGTCGAAGATGTAGTTGGCATCATGCGGCCCCGGCCCCGCTTCCGGGTGGTACTGGACGGTTGCGCCGGGCACGTCCCTGAGGACCAGGCCCTCGACCGTGCGGTCGTAGAGGTTCAGGTGCGAGAGCTCCGCAGTGCCGAAGTCGGTCTCCCAGCGCACCGGCTCGTCCGCCTCGAGCGTCTGCTCGCCCTCCGGGCCGAGCACCGCGAAGCCGTGGTTCTGCGAGGTGATGTCGATGCGGCCGCTCGCGAGGTCCTTGACCGGGTGGTTGGCGCCGCGGTGCCCGAACGGGAGCTTGAAGGTCTCGAGGCCGACCGCGCGGCAGAGCAGCTGGTGGCCGAGGCAGATCCCGAAGACCGGGACCTTGCCGACCACGTCTCGCACGGTGTCGACCACATAGCCGAGAGCCGCAGGGTCGCCCGGCCCGTTGGCAAGGAAGACGGCATCGGGGTCGCGATCGAGCAGGGCCTCGGCGCTCGCGCCGCAGGGGTGGAGCTCGAGCTGGGCGCCCCGGGCCCGCAGGTTGGCCACGATGGAGCTCTTGATGCCGGTGTCGATGGCGACGATCCGCGGGCCCGGGTTGTCGGGGTCGAGGATCAGCGGCTCCGCCGGCGTGACCTCCCCGGCGAGGTCCCGCCCGCTCATCTCGGGCTCCGCCATCACGCGCTCCATCGCCTGCCGCTCGGGCATCTCTCCGGGGAAGACGCCGCCGCGCATGGCGCCCTTGTCGCGGATGTGGCGTACAAGCGCGCGCGTGTCGACGCCAGTGATCGCCGGCACGCCGCAGTCGCGCAGCCAGCTGAGCCAGCCCCCCTCGGCGCTCGGCGCGTCCTCGCGATCGATCCCCTCGCGCATCACGACGGCGCGAGCGTGCACGGCATCGGATTCCTGGGCGCCGGCGCTCACGCCGTAGTTACCGACGAGCGGGTAGGTGAAGACGATGATCTGGCCGCGGTAGCTCGGGTCGGTGACCGACTCCTGATAACCGGACATAGAGGTGTTGAAGACGACCTCGCCAGTCGCCTCGCGGGCCGCGCCGGCTGACTCGCCGTCGAAGCGCGTACCGTCCTCGAGCAGCAGGTAGGCGCTCACTTGACCAGGGCCTGGACTCGCTTGAACTCCTCGGTGCCGGCCGCGCCGACCAGCTCGAACAGCGCCGTCTCGACGCTCGAGAGGATCGCGCCCGAGCTCTCCATCTTGTGCAGCCCGAGCTCCTTGTTCTCCTCGCTGCGCGATCCCACCGCGTCGCGCGGGACGTGGACCTCGATCCCCCGCGCGAGCAGGTCGTGCGCGGTCTGCGACACGCAAACGTGGGTCTCGATGCCGCACACGAGCGCCTGCTCCCGGCCCCCCAGGTCGAAGCCGTCGGCCGCCGCGCCCGAGAAGCACAGCTTGTCGATCGGCTCGACGCCATCGAGCGGCTCCGCAACCTCGGGCACGGTGGAGCCGAGCCCCTTCGGGTACTGCTCGGTCACGACGATCGGGATGCGCACGACCTTGGCGCCCTCGACGAGCCTCGCGACGTTGGCCGCGACCTCCTCGAAGCCCGCCACCGCCGGGCGGAAGGCCTCCTGCACGTCCACCACGACCAGGGCGGCGCGGTCGGGGTCGAGTACGCGCGGCGGCCGGCTCATCCCACGGCCCCGATCGCGAATGAGCGCTCCCGGTAGGCGACGGCTCCGCCGGCGATCGTCATGCGCACTCGCCCGGTCAGGCGGCGGCCGGCGAAACAGGAGTTCGACGAGCGACTCTCGTAGCCCGCCTCGCCGACCTCCCAGTCGGCGGCCAGGTCGGCGAGGCAAACGTTGGCGGGCGCGCCCGGCGCCAGCGTCGGCGTCTCGATGCCGAATGGGCGGCCACCTGCCGTCATCCGCTCGACGAGCAGTCCGAGCGGGAGCACCCCCGGGACAACCAGCTCGGTGTGAAGCGCCGCGAACGCCGTCTCGAGGCCCGTGACGCCCATCGGGGCGACCTCGAACGGATCCTCCTTCTCCTCGCGCGCGTGCGGCGCGTGGTCGGTGGCTACGCAGTCGATCGCGCCGGAGCGCAGGCCCTCGATCAGCGCGAGGCGGTCGGCCTCGGCGCGCAGGGGCGGGTTCATCTTGAAGCTCGTGTCGAGGCCGCGCACCGCCTCCTCGGTCAGCGTGAGGTGATGCGGGGTCACCTCCGCGGTGATCCTCACGCCGGCGGCCTTGGCCTGCTCGACCGCCGCCACCGACTCGCGCGCAGAGAGGTGCTGAACGTGGATGAGCGCGTCCTCGTAGAGCGCGATGGCGGCGTCGCGGGCGATCATCGTGGACTCGGAGATGGACGGGATCCCGGCCAGGCCGAGCAGGGCCGACACCGTCCCCTCGTGCATGACGCCGCCCGCCGACAGCGAGGGGTCCTCCTCGTGCAGGGCGATCACGCCGCCGCAGAGCCGCTGGTACTGGAGCGCCTGGCGCAGCACGCCCGCCCGCACCACGGGCAGGCCGTCGTCGGTGAAGCCGAAGGCGCCCTCCTCGGCGAGCTCCGCCATCTCGGTGAGCTGCTCGCCCGCCTGCCCGCGCGTCACGGCAGCGAGAAAGCCAACCGGCACGCGCGCCTCGCGGCGGGCCCTTTCGCGCAGCGCGCGCAGGACCGGCGCGCCGTCCACGACCGGGTCGGTGTTAGGCATCGCGAGGATCGCGCAGAAGCCGCCGGCCGCGGCAGCGCGCGTGCCGGAGTCGACGTCCTCCTCGTCCTCGCGGCCCGGCGTCCGCAGGTGCATATGGGGATCGACGAAGGCCGGGAACGCGTGCAGGCCCTCGGCGTCCACGATCTCCACGCCGTCGTCGGCATCGAGCGTGCCGGGCTCCGCGATCTCGGTGAGCATCCCCTCGCGGATCAGCAGGTCCGCCGGGCCGTCGAGACCGGTCCGTGGGTCGAGCGCGTGGGCGCCGCGGACGAGCGCGTCGGCCGGAGTGGCCTCGCCGCGCTCGAGCCGCGGGTCGAGCGAGCTCATGCCGGCTGCGGCTCCGTCGTCTCGGCCCCGACCGGACCGCGGACGCCGCCTGGAGCGCCCTCGCCGGCCAGCAGGTCGTAGAGCACGGCCATCCGGACGACGACGCCCGACTCGACCTGGCTGACGATCAGCGCCTGCGGGGAGTCGATCACCTCGGCCGCCAGCTCCACTCCGCGGTTCACCGGCCCGGGGTGCATCAGGAGCTGGCCGGGCGCCAGCCGGCGACCGTCGATCTGGAAGCGCGCCGCGTACTCGCGCAGCGAGGGGACGAAGGCGCCGGCCATCCGCTCCCGCTGCATGCGAAGGGCGTAGATGACGTCCGCCTCGCGGGCGCCCTCGAGCGAGAAGGTCACGCCGCAGCCCAGCGACTCGACATCGCGCGGGATCAGGGTGGGCGGGCCGCAGACGGTGACCTCGCAGCCCATGCGCGTGAACGCGAGGATGTTCGAGCGGGCAACGCGGCTGTGGAGCACATCCCCCACGATCCAGATCTTCAGCCCCTCGAGCGAGCCGAGCCGCTGCTTGAGCGTGTAGAGGTCGAGCAGCGCCTGGGTCGGATGCTCGTGCTTGCCGTCGCCGGCGTTGATCACCGCGGCAGGGCTCCAGCGCGCGACGCGCCGGGCCGCGCCGACGTGCGGAGAGCGGATCACGATCGCGTCCGGGCCGTAGGCCGAAAGCGTCTGCACTGTGTCCTTCAGCGACTCACCCTTGTCCACCGCCGAGCCGGCCGACTTGACGTTCACGAGGTCGGCGGAGAGCCGCTTGGCCGCGAGCTCGAAGGACGAGCTCGTGCGCGTGGACGCCTCGTAGAAGAGGTTGATGACCGTGCGGCCCCGCAGCGTGGGCACCTTCTTGATCGCGCGGCCCGAGACCTCGGCGAAGCTCTCCGCGCGGCTGAGGATGCGCTCGATGTCCTCGCGGGTCAGGTCGTCGACCGACAGCAGGTTCCTCATCGCTTCCCTCTCTCCGGGTGGGTAGTGCGCAGTGCGCCGGCTTCGCCGTCTGCAGCAGGTAGTGAGTCTCTGCCCACTGCGCTCTGCCCACTCGAGATCGTGACTTCCTCCGTCCCGTCGATCTCGTCCAGCCGGACGTTCACCCGCTCCGCGCGGGCGGTCGGCAGGTTCTTGCCCACGTAGTCCGGGCGGATCGGCAGCTCGCGGTGGCCGCGGTCGGCGAGCACGGCCAGCTGGACGCGTGCCGGCCGGCCGTAGTCGAACAGCGCCTCGATCGCGGCACGCACGGTACGGCCGGTGTAGAGGACGTCGTCGACGAGGACGACCGTCAGCCCCTCGACGTCGAAGTCGATGTGCGACGCGTGCACAACGGGCGCGCGGTCGGGCGAGCGCATCGTCAGGTCGTCGCGGTAGAAGCTGATGTCGATGTCCCCGAGCGGGACCGGCCCGTCGACGAGCTCCGAGACGCGGTCCTTCAGCCGGCTGGCGAGCACGGCGCCGCGCCTGTGAATGCCTATGACCGCGATGCCCTCCCCGCCGGTCTTCTCCACTATCTCGTGCGCTATGCGCACGAGCGTGCGGCGTATGTCGTCGCGGTCGAGGACGACCTTCTCGTCCATCTTCGATCCTTCCTGGCCTCGCTGGACCGGGTTAAAGGAAAGTGCGCAGCGAGCCTAGCAAGGCGAGCGGCGGCCGGCGGAGTAACCAGTAGCCAATAGCCAGTAACCAGAGCTAGCCACGGAGCCGCTCTGGTTACCGATTACCGGTTACCGGTCACTGGCCATGGGCGACGCCTCTTCGACAGGCTCCGCCGCCAGCGCCCGCTCGTCGGCGCGCTTGTGGACCGGCTCGCCGCGCTCCGGGAAGGGGATCTCGACGCGGTCGAAGTCGCGAGGGACGATGGTGTTCGGGAAGATCGCGCGCGCCTCGTCGCGTAGCTCCGCGCCGCCGTAGCGGGGCGACACGTGCGTGAGCGCGAGCATCTGCACCTCGGCCTCGGCCGCGAGCCGCGCGGCGTCGGTCGCCGTGGAGTGGCTCGTCTCTCGCGCCCGCCCCACGTCCTCGTGCGCGAAGGTGGCCTCGTGCACGAGCAGGTCGGCGCCGTGCGCCACGTGGCACACGAGCTCGGAGGGCCCCGTGTCGCCGGCCACGACCACCTTGCGCCCCCGCCGGGACGGGCCGAGCACCTGCTCGGGACGCACCTCGCCGTCGCGGCCCGAGACCGGCTCGCCGCGCTGGAGGCGGCCGAAGTCGGGTCCGGGGTCGACGCCGAGCTCGCGGGCGCGCGGCTCGTCGAAGCGGCCCGGCCGCTCGTCCTCGATAAGGGCATAGCCGTAGGCGGGCACGCCGTGGGCGACCCCGAACGGGGCGATCAGGTAGCCCTCGCGCTGGAGCGGCTCGTTCGGCCCGAGCTCCTCGAGCCGCAGCTCGAATGTCGTGCGGCCGACGACCGGAGCCAGCGCCGCGAACAACGCGCGCAGGCCCGGCGGTCCGTACACCGTGAGCGGGGTCTCGCGCCCGCGCAGGCTGAAGGTCTTGAGCATCCCCGGAAGGCCCAGGAAGTGGTCCGCATGGAAGTGGCTGATGAAGACCTCCTCGAGGTCCACCAGGCCGATCGAGCGCAGGAGCTGGCGCTGCGTCCCTTCACCGCAGTCGAACAGCAGCCGGTCGCCGCCGCGCCGGACGAGCGTGGCGGGCAGGCCGCGGCGCGCCGTGGGCGCCGATCCGGCGGTGCCGATGAAGAGCACGTCGAGGTCCATGCGGGGCCTATCTTCGGGGATTCAGTCCAGGAGGACGAGTTCGAAGCGCGGAGGTCCGCCTTCGACGCTCGCCGTGCCCATGGTGTGCCGGGGCGCTCGACGGCGCTCGGTCGGGCTGCCGGGATTGAAGATCTGGAACCCGTCCAGCTCCTCGTGCAGTGGGATGTGTGAGTGGCCGAAGACCAGCGCGTCCGCATCAGGGAAACGCGCGCGCATGCGCTCGAGCCTCCCTTTCGCCGGCCCGGCGTCGTGCAGCATGGCGATGCGCGCGCCCGCCGCCTGCACGATGCGCTCCGCGGGCAGCCTCCGCCGCAGCTCCTCGGAGTCCATGTTGCCGTGCACGGCAGCCACGGGTGGGCCGATCGACTCGAGCTCCGCGAGCACTTCGGGGTGGGTGAAGTCGCCCGCGTGGAGGATCAGGTCGGCGGCCCGCAGGCGCTCGAGGCAGGCGTCGGGGATGCGGCGGTTGCCGCGCGGCAGATGGGTATCGGAGATGACCGCGAGGCGCACGGTGCCAGGCTAGACTGGCCTTCGCTTCAGCGCCCGTAGCTCAGTGGATAGAGCGCTGCCCTCCGGAGGCAGAAGTCGCAGGTTCGAATCCTGCCGGGCGCGCTCTCTGCCTACGGCGTGCCGAGCGCGCGCAGCGCGGCCCAGTCCTCCGGGCCGCTCAAGCGAAGGTCGTAGAAGCTGGCGCCGACGGCCCCCTCGTCTCGGGCCGCGGCGACGAAGGCGCCGCTCTCCGCGGCGCTGAGGCGGTTCGCCAGGCCGCCGATGACGTGAACGGGAACGCCGAACTTGCCCGTCTGCTGGCGAATGAACGCGATGTTGTCGCGCGTGTAGCGGTAGACGTAGCCGGCGCCGCGCCCACGCGCGCTCGAATAGCTCATGGGCAGGAAGACGTCGTAGATCCGCGCAACCGCGGCATAGGGAAAGAACGGCCACAGCCCGTTGAGCAGCGTCGTCGAGCGATTGTCGGGGACGATCGCGGCGAGCGGATAGGTCGGGCCGACCCGGCGCCGGATCGAGCGAGAGAGGCGGAGCATCGCGCGGTTGCGCACCGAAAGCGGGCGGACCAGGTTCGCCTCGATGTCCAGGGCGAACGCGTCGAAGCGCTGGCCGGTCGTCGTGGCGAACCGGATCGCCGCCAGGCTGCGGCGCAGATCGCGCCGAGGCTTGCCGAGGGAGGGCAGGTACCAGGCCACCACGCGGAGGTTCCTTGCGTGGGCCGCGTCGATCAGCGCTGCAGTGGCGAGCGGATAGACGATGTCGACGCGCGCGCCCTGCTTGTAGTTGGCCGTCTCGAGGTAGAGAGTCCGGACGCCCTCCCGAGCCAGAGTGTCCACGACCAGCTGTGGCTGCGCGAGCAACTGCGGGTCGTAGACGTCGATCCAGGCGCCAGAGCCGCGGAACGGCGACACCTGGTTCGCCGCAAGCGCACCCGGCGCGCAGGCGAGGCAGGCGATGACCGCGAGCAGAGCCACCAGCCCGTGCCGAGACGCGGAGGGCAGGGTGCTGTCGGTGCCCATAGGTTTGCCAACAGGCGGGGTGGCACAGAGTTGCTGCTCGCGAGGATCGCCGGCCGCTGACGGGCGCTCGCTCTACGAGCTACGGGAAAACCGGCCGCCCGCTGGCTCAGCGGGAGCCTCGAGATACTCGTGCACCTGGGACAGGGCGACCGACCCCTCGCCAGCGGCTGACGCGACCCTCTTGACCGAGCCGTGGCGGACGTCGCCCACGGCGAAGATGCCCGGAGCGCTCGTCTCGAACAGGAGCGGCGGGCGCGTGAGCGGCCAGGCGTCGCCCGCGGTGGCCACAACGTCGGGGCCGGTGAGCAGAAACCCCCACTCGTCGCGGACCACCTCGTCCGGGAGCCAGTCGGTGCTGGGCTTGGCGCCGATCATCGCGAACAGACCGGCGGCCTCCTCGGTCCGCCTCTCCCCCGTCGTCAGGTCCTCGAGCACGAGGCGCTCGAGCCTCTGGTCGCCGCCGCCGTCGACCACGCACGTGCTCAGCTGGACGTCGACGTTGGGCGTTTCGCGGATGTGCTCCTGGAGGTACTCGGACATGCTCAGCCTGAGGTTGTCGCCGCGCACGACCATGCTGACCTGCGAGGCATAGCGCGCCAAGTGCAGCGCCGCCTGCCCGGCGGCGTTCGCTCCGCCCACCACCACGACCCGCTCTCCGGCCACGCCCGGGGCTTCCGCGCTGGCGGACCCGTAGTAGACCCCCGCGCCGACAAGCTCCTCGAGCGCCGGTATTCCGAGACGCCGGTAGGAGACGCCGACGGCGAGCATCACCACGCGCGCCGTCGCCCGGCTCCCGTTCGAGAAGGTGAGCTCCCAGCCCTGCGCTCCCCCGGCGAGCCCGACGGCCCGCTGCATGAGAAGGAAGTCGACGCCGAAGACCCAGGCCTGCTGATAGGCGCGGGTCGCAAGATCTGATCCGCTGATTCCGCGCGAGAAGCCGAGGTAGTTGCGGATCAGCGAGCTCGCTCCCGCCTGGCCGCCGAGCGCCTCGGCCTCGACGACCAGCGTGCGGAGCCCCTCGGAGCCGCCGTACACGGCCGCCGCCAGCCCCGCCGGACCGGCGCCGACGATCGCGAGGTCGAACTCGTCGCGCTCGAGGGTCGTGCGGAGGCCGAAGGCGTCGGCAAGCTCGGCGTCGGTGGGATCCACGAGGGGCTCGCCCCCGAGCATGATCACGATCGGCAGCCCCGACGCTTCGGCGCCTGCCTCGGCGAGGTAGCGCTGCGCACGCTCGCCGTCGGTCTCGAGGAACGCGTGCGGGATGCCGCACCGGCCGAGCACGCTGCGCAGTTCGTGCGCGCGCTGCGACCAGCGCTCGCCGATGACGTACACCTCCTGCGGGCTCGAGGCCGCAGCGCGGGACCACTCGTGCAGGAACTCGGTGATCGTCCGGTGGAAGAACTCGTCCGGCGACCGCCAGGGCTTCAGGACGTAGTAGTCGATGCGGCCGCGCGCGATGGCAAGCCTGACCGCATCCGCGGTCGCCTTGTCGCCCCAGCCGCCCCAGCTGATCAGCATGCCGCGCTTCGCCGTCGGGCGCAGGTGCCTGGTCTCCTCGAGGAACTCCGCGCCCGTGGTCTCGGTCATCCACTGGTCGGCCAGGACCAGGGCCACCTCCTCCTGCGCCCGGCAGAGAGACCGCAGGAGCTCGAGCGCCTCGCCGGGCGAGCTCATGCAGATGACCTGGTAGTCCTCGGCGTAGCGGCTCAGATGCTCCTTGATGCGTTCGAGCTCCCACCCGGCGTCGAGAACCGCCATGACGACCGGCTTACCGGCTCGAACTGCGAAGTCGCCGGTATGCATCGGAGTGCCGGTCGCCTGCGCCCTAGGGGACGTTCGGGTTCACGCCCGGGTCCGGGTCGGGCTCGTCGGCTCCATGCACGCCATGGTCGAGGTGGTGTGGCTCGGTGCCGCCCTCGAGCTCGTTCGAGGGATCCGGGACGTCCGAGTCGCGCAGGTCGTCGGACACCTCCGGGTTGGCGCGGCGCCGCCTCAGCACGTCCCAGCAGCGGTCGAGCTCGCGGTTGATCTCACCGAGGCGCTCGTGGCCGGCTTCGTCGAGACGCCCGGCCGAGCTCTCGTCCCAGAGCCGGTGCTCCTCGGCGACGAGGTCCTCGATGTGGTCCATCGTCTGGGCCGGATCGGCCATATGCCGATGGTAACGCCGTCACAGCGGTGGATCGGACGTTCTTAGAGCCCGCCCCGCTCGAGGCGGGTCTGCTCTTCGGCCGTGAGCTCGGCGTGCGGCACGGCCTCGAGCCGCTCGTCCGGGATCGGCTCGCCGCTCTCGACCGAGAGGCCGTAGGTCCCTTCCTCGAGGCGGCGCTCGGCGCGTTCGACCATGGCCAGCTCCTCGCTCAGGTCCTCCGCGAGCCCCGTGTCGATCCCCTCCTCCAGGAGGTCGCTCGCCCGGTCCGCGGGATGCTGGTCGTCGCGCGGCGGTTCCTCCTGCAGAGGCTGCTCGAGCTCCTCGATCGCCCGCTCGAGCCGGGAGCGCTCGCGCGCAAGCAGCTCACGTGCCCGCTCAGGATCCATATCGCTCGATCACCAGCGCCACGCCCTGACCCGATCCTACGCAGATCCCGGTGCACCCGTAGCGCGCGCCGCGCTCCTCCAGCTCGGTCGCGAGAGTCAGCACGCAGCGAGTCCCGGAGTCGCCGAACGGGTGCCCGAGTGCCACGGCGCCTCCGTTCGGGTTCAGCCGGTCGTCGGGGATCACCCAGCCGGTCTGCGCCTCGAACTCGCGCAGCACCGCCAGCACTTGCGCCGCGAAAGCCTCGTGCACCTCGTAGACGTCCACGTCCTGCGGCTCGATGCCGGCAGCCTCGATCGCGCGCGGCATCGCGTAAGCGGGCGCTATGCCCATCACGGTGGGGTCGACGCCGACCGAAGCCGACGAGACCACCCTGGCGAGGGGCCTGATGCCGAGCTCCTCCGCCTGCTCGCCGCTCGCGAGCAAGATTGCGCTCGCCCCGTCGGAGAGCGGCGAGGAGTTACCCGCCGTCATGTCCTCGGTACCCGGCTGCGGAGGCAGCTGCTCGAGCGCCTGGAGCGTCGTGTCGTCGCGGATGCCCTCGTCGTGCTCGATCGTGCGCGGCGGCTGCTTGCGCTCGCCCGGCACCTCGATCGGCGCGATCTCCTTCGCGAACCGCCCATTGTCGCGCGCCGCCGCGGCGCGGGTGTGTGAGCGGAGCGCGAAGCCGTCGATCTCACGCCTCGGGATCTCGTACTTTGTCGCCACGTTCTGCGCGGTGCGGATCATCTCGATGTAGGCGTCGCGGGCGAGCAGCTCGGGGTTGGGCGGACCGCCCGCGCCGGCCCACATCGTGTCGAGCATGAAACGCGGGCCGCGCGGCATGAACGGCGCCTCACCCTTCATGAACGCCCAGCCCGAGCGGCTCATGGACTCGACGCCGGCGGCCAGCCCGAGCCTCAGCTCGCCGACCGCGATCGAGCTCGCGACGTTGACGGTGCACGTGAGCGAGGAGGCGCAGAAGCGATTGACCGTGTAGGCCGGCACGTGGTCCGGAAAGCCCGCGGCGAGCGCGGCCCAGCGAGCGATGTCCCCCATCCCCTCGTGCGCCGGGTTCACGCAGCCCGCGGCGATCTCCTCGATCTGGCCAGGCGCAACTCCGACACGCTCGCAGGCCGCGGTCAGGGCGAAGGCGAGCAGGTCATCGGTCCGCACGCCCGAGAGGGCCCCGCCGTAGCGGCCGATCGGCGTGCGGACTCCGCCGAGGATGTAGGCATCGTGCGTGCCCTTCAACGGTCGCCCGCGCTCTCGAGCGCCTCGCGCAACGACTCCAGCCGGTAGGAGCCGTCGTAGAGGACGCCGTCGATGAACAGGGTGGGCGTGTCGCGCGCCCCGCTGGCGAGCGCGGTGGCCGCCTGCTCGATCACGTACTGGGCAGGCGTGCCCTCCTCGATGTCGCGCTCGAAGCGATCGAGGTCGAGGCCCAGCTCGTCCGCGTAGGCGCGCAGGTCTTCCCCCTCGAGCGACTGCTGCTGACGGAAGAGCAGGTCGTGCATCTCCCAGAAGCGGCCCTGCGCAGCCGCCGCCTCCGCGGCCTCCGCCGCGGCCTGCGCGTGCGGGTGGATCTCGGTGAGCGGGAAGTGACGGAAGGCGAAGCGCAGGCGCTCGCCGAGGGCGCCCTCGAGGCGCTGGATGCTGCGGTACGCGGCGCGTGAGTACGGGCACTCATAGTCGCCGTACTCGATGAGGGTGACCGCGGGCAACGCCCCTCCCCGCCAGTGATCGCGCAGCTCGTCGAAAGGCGCGGTCAGCTCCGCGACCGCCATCAGGCAGCCAGCTCCGTCAGCTCCGTGTCGGATAGCTCGAGCCCTGCCGCGGCCACGTTCTCCTCGAGGTGCGCGACCGACGAGGTGCCGGGGATCGGCAGGATGACCGGCGAGCGGGCGAGCAGCCATGCGATCCCGACCTGTACCGGCGTCGCTCGGTGCCGCTCGGCCACGGCGGCGAGCGCGCCGTCGCGGTTCGCGAGAGCGCCGGTGGCGAGCGGGAACCACGGGATGAAGCCGAGTCCGTGCGCCTCGCAGGCCTCCAGCACGTCCTCGGTGTGGCGGTCGGCCAGGCTGAAGCGGTCCTGCACCGAGACGACGTTCACGAGCTCGCGGGCCCGGTCAAGCTGGCCGACCGAGACGTTCGAGAGCCCGATCAGGCGGATCTTCCCCTCGCGCTGGAGCTCGGCCAGCGCGCCCACCGAGTCCTCGAGCGGCACCGCCCGGTCGACCGTGTGCAGCTGGTAGAGGTCGATCCGCTCGAGCCGGAGGCGACGCAGGCTGCCCTCGCATGCCTCACGCAGGTGCTCGGGACGCCCGTCGCTGCCCCAGCGGCCGGGGCCGGACCGCGTCATGCCGCCCTTGGTCGCGATCACGAGGTCGTCCGGGTAGGGATGAAGCGCCTCCGCGATCAGCCGCTCAGAGACCTCGGGTCCGTATGAGTCGGCGGTGTCGATCAGGTTCACCCCGAGCTCGACAGCCCTCCTCAGCACCCGCCGCGCCTCATCGGGATCCCTCGGCTCGCCCCAGATCCCGCTTCCGGTGATCCGCATCGCGCCGAAGCCGAGCCGTCGGACGGTCACATCACCGCCGAGGGAGAACGTGCTCTCGCTCACGGGTCCATGATTGCAAGCGGCCCCCAGACCGCCCGGGTCCTGAAGCGAGAAGGCCCCGAGAGCGCCGGAGCGCTCCCGGGGCCTCGCCACGGTTCAGGCGGGAACGGCTACCTGACGATCCGCCTCACCTGGCACGACCGCAGGCGGTCGATCCTGTCAGCTCGGCATGTATCCCGGCCGCTGCCGCCGTTGACCCGGTCGCGCTTACCGTTGACCGAGTTGATCGCATCCCTTCCGCTGCCGCCCGACAGGATGTGCTTCGAGCCCGGACCCGCGGAGATGGCGTCGTTGCCGCCGCCACCGGAGATCACGTCGGTGCCGAGACCGCCGGACAGTCTGTCCTTGCCGGCACCGCCCACCATGCGATCCTTGCCGGAGCCACCGCTGACCCTGTCGTTGCCTAGCCCGCCGGTCAGACAGTCGTCGCCGGCGACGCCGGAGATGATGTCGTTCCCGGCCAGGCCGTCGATGCGGTCACCGCCGACGGTCCCGGTCAGCGTGTTGGTCCCAGCCGTCGCGCCGAAGATCACGTTGCTGCATGCGGCCGGGTCCGGGACTACGGCCTTCGTCGGCGAAGATTGGCTCGACGTCGAGCCGCCCGAGTTGGTGACCGTTTGCTGCACGCGGATCGCGTGCCCGATGTCCGCGCTCGTCAACTTGTAGCTGACGCTCGTCGCAGCTGTACGCGCCCCGCGCCTCGTCGCCGTCGCGCCCGGGATCGGCACGCAGCCGTTGCCAGAGGCGTCGCAGCGGACGAACGAGAGTGTCGTCGTTCCGCCACCGCTCGACGCGCCGGCCGATGCGGTCAGCGTCTGGTTGTTCGTCGCGTTTCCTGAGACCGTCGGCGGCGAGCTGATAGCCGGAGGGGTGACCGAAATCGTGAGGCTCCAGCCCTTGGCGATGGTCCCGTTGTCCTCGCTCGGAAAGTCGTCGCGGACGAACAACTGCCACGTTCCATTCGGGTTCGTGCCGTCGAAGGCGGCCAGTGCCGTTCCATGCGGCGGCCCGGGCGCGGGGGCTTCGAAGTTGTCGTTCGGCTCGGAGCCGGCGCAGCCGCTGCTGTCGCGGTCCGTCGGCTTGAACGTACCGCCGGCCAGAGGTGCTGAGGCGTCGGGCATCAGGTCGGCGGCTCCGTCGTCGAACACCAGGTTGATGTCAGCGACATCAGCGCTGCAGTCGACGTCTGACATCAGAATCACCGTCTGGCCTCCTGGACCGACGAGCAGGATGTCGATGTCTTCCGGCCAGGTGTGGCTCAGCCCTTCGATCGTCGCAGTCACCTTGCTGATCGAGCCGCTGAGCCCTGAAATGTCGATCGTCGAGGGATAGGGCGTCGCAGGTCCGGCATTGACGCCGTCGATCGTGATTGGGTTGGAGTTCGTGAAGGTCGTCTGGGCGCTGGCGCCCGAGGCGCACGCGGAGCCGACGATCAGCATGGCGACTACGGACGCGATCAAGAGCAGTCTGCGAGGCAAGTCTTCCTCCCGTGTCGACGTTGGGCCCCCGGCGGGACCGGGCGGATCGGCACCCTACAGCGACGAGACGACGTCGCCACCGTGCTGGACGGAAAACCGATGTCCGCCCTCTGACATGGGGCGACTCTCAGCCCTTGTCCAGATGCCGCTCGTACCACGCCCAGGTCTCGGCCAGCCCGCGGTCGAGCTTCCAGCGCGGCTCCCACCCGAGCTCCTCACGGATCGCGGTCGAGTCCAGGTACTGGCGGTCGATCTCGCCGTGGGGCGTGCCGCTGCCCCGCACCTCCGGCTCGACGTCGCGGCCCGAGACACGGATCAGCTCGCGCACGAGCCCGCTGACCGGCACGGGCCTTCCCGTGCCGGCGTTCCAGGCCCGGCCGCGCAGGGCCGGTTCGTCGAGCGAGGATGCCACGGCGAGATACGCCTCCACCGCGTCCTCCACGTACAGGTAGTCGCGCTCGGGTGTGCCGTCCGAGCGGATCACCGGCGGCTCGCCGCGCAGCAGGGCGCGGATCGTGTCCGGCACCAGCCGGGAGAAGTTGAAGTCGCCGCCTCCGTAGACGTTGGCCAGGCGCGTGACGGCTACGGGGAGGTCGAACGTGGCCGCGTACGAGCGCGCGATCATGTCGGCCGCCGCCTTCGAGACGTCGTAGGGGTAGCTCGGCTGGAGCGGCAGGTCCTCGCGGTACGGAAGCCGGTCGTGGCGCCCGTAAGCCTTGTCCGAGGACGCGACGATTACCTTCTCGACCGGGTTGCCGACCACGGCACCCGCGCGGCATGCCTCGAGCAGCGTCCAGGTGGCGCGGACGTTCGTGTCGAAGGTGGACAGGGGCGAGCGGTTCGCCGTCCGGACGATCGTCTGGGCCGCGAGGTGGAAGACGACGCTGACGTCGTGCTCGTTGATGATCCGGACCACCTCGTGGTAGGAGGTGAGATCGGCCTGCACGACCTCGCAGCGGGGCTCGAGGCCGGCGATGTGGAAGCGCGAGAGGGCCGGGACGTCCCGACGCGGGACCACGACGCGCGCGCCCTCGTCGAGAAGCCGCTCCGCTAGCCAGGAGCCGATGAGCCCCTGAGCGCCGGTGACCAGCACGCTTTGGCCGTCGTAGCGGCCGCTCATGCTCCGACGAGGTCCCGCCAGGGCGCCTCGCCGCGCTCCCAGAGCTCGTTCAGGAGCAGGGTGTCCTTGTAGGTGTCCATGCAGTCCCAGAAGCCCTCGGGCCGGAAGGCGAACAGCTCGCCGTCCGCCGAGAGCCGCTCGAGCGGGCCGCGCTCGAGGACGTCGTCCGGTCCGATTGCATCGAGCGCCCGGGGCTCCATGACCATGAAGCCCCCGTTCACCCAGGAGTCGAGGCGGGGCTTCTCGTGGAAGGCTCTCACCCGAGCGTCGCCGTCGAGCTCCGCGACACCCCAGGGGTTCGCCGGCCGCACGACGGTCATCGTCGCGGCGCCGCCGTGTGCCCCGTGGAAGTCGAGCAGCGCCTTCAGGTCGATGTCCGCTACGCCGTCGGCGTAGGTCAGACAGAAGGCGTCGCGCTCCAGGTGCGCGCGCGCACGTGCCACCCGCCCGCCGGTGGAGGTCTCGATCCCGGTGTCGAGGCAGGTCACCTCCCACGGCTCGGTGAGATGCTCGGCGAAGGCCGCCACGCGCTCGGCCCCGTGGCCTAGCAGCAGCACGAAGCGCGAGAGGCCCTGCACGGCGTAGAGCGACATGACGTGCCAGAGGATCGGCCGGCCGCCGATCTCGACGAGCGGCTTGGGAACGGTCTCGCCGTGCTCGCGCATGCGCGCGCCCTTGCCGCCGCAGAGGATGGCCACGGGGTGCACGAGCGGCAAAC
>JBKPHS010000017.1:0-2523 GCA_046729975.1 Actinomycetota bacterium | reverse complement strand
CGCTCGCGCGAGGGCAACGACCTCTGGCTCGAGATGAAGGAGTCGGGCGTGCTCGACAAGACGATGCTCGTCTTCGGGCAGATGAACGAGCCGCCGGGCGCCCGCATGCGCGTGGCGCTATCCGGCCTGACGATGGCGGAGTACTTCCGCGAGGAGGGCGGTCAGGACGTGCTGCTCTTCATCGACAACATCTTCCGCTTCGTGCAGGCGGGGTCCGAGGTCTCGGCGCTGCTCGGGCGGATGCCGTCGCAGGTGGGCTATCAGCCAACGCTCGAGACCGAGATGGGCGAGCTCCAGGAGCGGATCACCTCGACCCGCCAGGGCTCGGTCACGAGCATCCAGGCGATCTACGTTCCGGCAGACGACCTGACCGACCCGGCGCCGGCTGCGGTGTTCGCGCACCTGAACGCGACCACCACGCTCTCGCGCGCGATCTCGGAGCAGGGGATCTACCCGGCGGTCGACCCGCTCGACTCGACCTCGACGATCCTGAAGCCCGACATCGTCGGCGAGGAGCACTACCAGGTCGCGACCCAGGTCAAGGAGATCCTCCAGCGCTACAAGGAGCTCCAGGACATCATCGCGATCCTCGGGATCGACGAGCTGTCGGACGAGGACAAGGTGACGGTCCAGCGCGCCCGGAGGATCCAGCGTTTCCTGTCGCAGCCGTTCTTCGTGGCCGAGCAGTTCACCGGTACGCCCGGAAAGTACGTCCCGGTCGAGGAGACGGTTCGCTCCTTCAAGGAGATCCTCGAGGGCAAGCACGACGAGATCCCCGAGCGCGCCTTCCTGTTGAAGGGAAATATCGACGAGGTCGTCGAGAGTGTTCGGGGGTCCGAGAAGCCCGCGGCTGACCAAGAGGGCAGTGGGCAGAGGGCAGAGGGCGAGGGCGAGGAGGAGGAGTCCCCAGACTCCGGTCCTGAGGCCTCAGAGGACGAGGGCTCCGCAGAGGACGAGGGCTCGGAGAGCGAGTCAGACGAGCCTGCCGGGGATGAGGACCCGCACGTGAAGCTCGACGATGCCACCGAGAAGCTCGAGGAGGCTCAGCGCGAGCTGAAGGAGGCTCGCGAGGAGCTGAAGGGCGGGGAAGGCAGCTAGGTGCCCCACGCGAAGTTCCCTGTCGAGGTCCTCACCCCCGAGGGGGAGGTATTCAACGACGAGGTCGAGATGGTCTCGACCCGGACGAGCACGGGCTCGATCGGTGTCCTGGCGAACCACGCTCCGCTGATGGCGATGCTCGAGCCGACCGAGCTTCGGCTCTATCGCTCGGAGTCGGACGTCGTGCGCTTCGCGCAGGCCGAGGGCTACCTCCAGGTGGTGGACAACAGCGCGCTCGTGCTGGTCGAGGAGGCGATCGATCCCTCGAGCATCGACGCCTCCGAGTACGAGCAGCGCGCGCGCGAGGCCCGCGAGGCCGCTGAGCGGGCCGACGAGGGCTCCGAGGAGCGCCGCCGTAGCGAGCGCGACGCGAAGCGCTACGAGGCCTTCGCCGGGGTCGCGAAGGGCTCGTAGCCCGGATCAGCGTTCGCGGTCGTACGCCGCGAGCTCTCGCTCCAGACGCTGCGCATCGGACGGGTCCAGCGCCGGCTGGGCTGGCTGCGACTGGCGCGCGGGGCGGCGCCAGCGCCGGGCGGCGACGATCAGCCCGCCTAGCGCCAGCACGACGGCCAGCACGGGGACCAGATACGCCGCGAGGCCGAAGCCCTCGTCCTCCGGGACGGCGAGCACGCGTGGCCCGAACCTGTCTACCAGGTCGTCCTTTATCTCCTGCTTGGTCTTGCCGGCCGCGATCTCGCGCCGGATGAAGTCACGTTCCCGCTCGGCGACCGGGGCGGTCGACAGGTTGAGGGCGGTTCCGCACTGCAGGCACATGACCTCGTCCTCGATGTCCGGAAGAGATGCCCGAGGCTCGGCGGCGGCCGCCGTGCCCGCCAGCAGGAGGAGGAGCGCCGCCACCGCGAGCAGCTTCATCACGCTCCCTCCGCGAGCAGCGGCGGCAGCGTCGTGTCGAGCCAGCGCTGCGTCACCGGCCCGCGCCGAGCGGCCGCGATCCGTCCCGTGCGGTCGATCACGAACGTCTCGGGGAAGCCGATGGTCGCGAAATCCTCGGCATACTCGCCGTCGCGGTCACGGAGGCTCGGGTAGCTGAGGCGGGAGCGCCGCACGAGGCCGAGCGCGTCCTCGGGGATGTCCTTGTAGTTGACGCCGAGCACCGTCGCCCCGCGGGCCTCGATCTTTCGCTGGGTGCGCTCGAGCAGCGGCAGCTCCTCGATGCACGGCGGGCACCAGGACGCCCAGAAGTTCAGCAGCACCACCTTGCCCCGATAGTCCGCGAGCGAGCGCTCGCCTCTCTGCCCGAGCACGGGCAGGTCGGCCCGGGGAGCGGCGATTCGCTCGCCCTTCGACACCGCGTCGTCGATCGAGGTGTCGGTGCTCTGCGAGGCAACCCCGTAGGCGAGCAGCCCGACGAGCGCCACCGCAGCGGCGATCACGCCCGTCGCGAGCCCTTTGCGCACTGCTCAA
>JBKPHS010000016.1:0-2777 GCA_046729975.1 Actinomycetota bacterium | reverse complement strand
CGGATGTAGCGGAGCATGCTGCGAAAGACGGTGATGCCGATCCCGCCGGCGACGAAGACAAGCGGTCGCGAGGGATCTTCAGGGAGGACGAACCTGCCGCTCGGCGGCTCGACCTCGACCTCCGTCCCCGGCGGAAGCTCGCCGAGCGTCCGCTTGAAGGCGCTGTCGCGCATCCTCGTGGCGAGGCCGAGCACTCCCCGCTCGTTGGGGGACGTTACGACCGTGATATGGCGGCGCAGTCCCCGCTCGTCCTGGTGGCCGCGCTCGGGAAGCGTGACGAAGAAATACTGGCCCGGCCTGAAGTCGACCTCCTCGCCGAGAAGGTCGAAGGTGACGAGAAGCGTCCCCTTCGCGACTTCGTGCTTCTCCTTGATCCGTGCCCGCATGCGCGCCCCACCTCCGCTCGACCAATGGAGTTTTATCGCGCTGCCCACGTCTCGGTCGCGGGCTCAAGTCCCGTCGCTCACCCCTCAACGGGGAGCGCGAGCCTACGCCGATCGACCGGCGAGACGCAGAACGGCGTCGAGCGATGGCTCCGGGCCCGGCCAGTGCTCGCGGACCACCTCTGGGCCGGCGGATCGGAGGACGGTGCGCAGCACGAGCGCGACCAGTATCGCGTCGTCGAGCTGACCGGCGACGGGGATGAAGTCCGGCACGACGTCGAACGGCAGCGCGAGGTAGGCGACGAGGGCGAGCAGCAGGAGCTTGCGCCCGCGTGACACGCGTGGGTCCGAGAGCAGCCGGCGGAAGAGCACGATGCTGTCGGGGATGAAGCGCGCGAACGCGCGCGCCTCGGCCGAGCGCCCGAGCAAGACGAGCGCGCCCAGTAGGCCCGCGTATGCGACGAGGATCGCCGCCACGGCGATGAGCGCCCACTGCCAGGTGGTCACGAGTAGCGCAGCTGCTCGTCCCAGTCGGCGCCGCGCCCCTCGGGCGTGAGGTCGAACAGGTTCCAGACCGGCTCGAGGGTGCCGAGGTGCCGTGGGTCCTGACCGGGATCGCTCGGCGCGTAGAGGAGCTCAGAGCCCCAGAAGTGGCGGATCGCTTGGCCGTCGCGACGGAACACGTTGAGCATCGGCCGCTGGAATCCCTCAACCGTCTCGGCGAGGTAGTCGCGGTTGTACGTGTTGGCGCTCGAGGACAGCAGACGCAGCCTTCGCCAGCCGCGCTCGTCGGCGAAGGTGAGGATGCGCTCCAGCGGGGACTTCGCGACAACCGCGAGGTTGACGTGGGCGGTGGCGTGCTCGGCGGCGCCGTCCAGTTGGTCGAGGATCGCAACGCACGACGGGCACGGGCCCTCGTCGAGAGGAAGCAGCGCCGTTTCCCCCGTTTCCGGCCCGGGCCGCTTGTCGCTGGGATCGCGCGGAAACATGAAGCTGTAGATCACGAGCGAGTCCTTGCCGGGCACGAACAGCTCCGACAGCTTCACGTCGGTCGGTGCACCGTCCGGTCCCCTTCCCTTGAAGACGTAGTCCTCCGGGACAACGCCCCCCGGCGGCAGCTCCCGCCTCGTCGCGGCCACCGCTTCCATGGCGCGGCGCAGCTCGATCTCTTCTGCGAGCAGCCGGTCGCGCGCCTCCCGGTACTCCGCCGACTCTCCTGGAAACTTGGCGCTCACGATTCTCCTTTCTGTTCGCAGTGCGCAGTGGCGCCGGCTTCGCCGGCTGCAGTGGGCAGTTAAGCCCACTGCCCCACTGCGCCACTGCGCCACCGAGTAGCGTTTCCTCCGTGGTTCCCAGCTCGCACCGAGTTGCGCTCCAGTGGCTCGAAGAGGGCCGGCGCGTCGTGGCCGCGACGCTCGTCGAGACGGTCGGCTCGGCGCCGCTGGACCCCGGGGCGGAAATGCTCGTCGACGACACCGGGCGCATCGAGGGCTCGGTCACCGGCGGGTGCGTCGAGGGCGCGCTGGTCGAGGAGGCGCAGGGCGTACTCGCCGGTGCGCCGCCGCGCGTCGCGACGTACGGGATCAGCGATCAGCAGGCAGCCGACGTCGGGCTCATGTGCGGCGGCACGGTCCGGATCTTCGTGCACGAGTTGGCAGAGCCTCAGCGAGAGGCGCTGGCCGCGACCAGGGAGGCCATCGAGGCCGAGCAGCCGGTGGCCCTCGCCACGCTGCTCAACGGCCCCGGTGCGGGCGCGCAGATGGTCGTGACCGAGGAAGCTGTGGTCGGGAGCCTGGGCGTCTCGGAGCTCCTGGACAAGAGCGTCGAGCGCGAGGCCCGCGGCTTCCTGGACGAGGGCCGCTCGGCGGTCCGCCGCTACAGCCGGAAGGGCGAGGTCATGGGCTCCGACCTCGGGGTGTCGATCCACGCGTTCGCCACGCCGCCCAGCATGGTGGTCTTCGGGGCCATCGATTTCAGCGCCGCCCTCGCCAAGATCGCCGGCGAGGTCGGCTACCGCGTGACGATCGTGGATGCGCGGGAGGCCTTTCTGCAGAGCCCGCGCTTCAGCGAGCATGCGGAAGTGGTGGTCGACTGGCCGGACCGCTATCTCGCGGCGCGGGACCTCGGCCCAAGGGACGCCGTGCTCGTCTTCACGCACGACCCGAAGTTCGACGAGCCCGCGCTGACCGCCGCTCTACGGAGCGGCGCCGGCTACATCGGCGCGCTGGGGAGCCGCCGCACGCAGGCGGACCGCGAGGAGCGCCTGCGGGCGAGCGGCGTGGCGGAGGCCGATCTGGAGCGGATCAGCTCACCGTGCGGACTGGACCTCGGCGCGCGGACGCCGGCGGAGACGGCAATCGCGGTGCTGGGCGAGATCCTGGCGATGCGCGCCGG
>JBKPHS010000015.1:0-5309 GCA_046729975.1 Actinomycetota bacterium | reverse complement strand
GGGCTGAGGTTGTCCCAGCGCCGCCACGCCTCGAGGGCGAGTGGCCAGAGACGCCTCAGGTAACTGGCGGCGCGGCGCGGCGCGGGCATCAGCCGGCCCTCTCGAGGTACTCCACGATCCGGTGGGAGTCGTGGATCACCTCGTCGCCGTGGACGAGGACGGGCACCCAGCGCTGGCCTGTCAGCTCCTCGACCTCGGGGCGGTTTCGCTTCAGGTAGGGCACTCGCACCTCCTCGTAGAGGATTCCCCGCTGGTCGAGCTTCCTAGCCACCTTTCCGCAGCCGCAGAGCCAGTTCGTCGGGCTCTTGCAGCGGTAGAGGGTCGCCATCAGGGCGCCTTGCCCTTCACCCGGCCGGTCCGCCGAGCGCCGGCGACGAGCGCGCGCTCGGTGTCCCGGTAGCCCTCCCAGAGCAGGCGCTTGGACTTGCCGGGGTGAGCGTTCAGCATGCCGAGCGGGTCGAACATGCCCGTCTCGGGGCTCGGCTCGAGAACCGTCACGTCGATGCCATGGTATTTCCCGTCCTCGAGCTTCTTCTCGAGGTAGGAGGTGTTGCCGAAGGTGCGCCAGAAGACGTCGTACATGCGCAGTGCGACCTGCGGCAGGAAGCGGAGCGAGTCTGCGCGCGGCAGCTCCGAGGGGACGACCGACAGGATGTAGATGTCCGTGGCGCCCCACTCCTCCGCGTACTCGAACGGCACGTTCCAGAGGAAGCCGCCGTCGGCGTAGAGGTCGCCGTCGAGCTCGATCAGCGGATGCAGGATCGGGATCGCATAGCCGATGCGGGTGAGCGTCCTGAAGCGGTCGACATCCGGCTCGGTGCGGTTGCCGCGGAGCTCCTCGTGGCCGGCCGAGAGGTTGGCCACGATGTATGTGAGCTCGATGTCGGAGCGGAAGCAGCGGTCGAAGTCGACCTCCGCCTCGACGTAGCGGGTCAGGCGGTCCATCGAGAACAGCGAGTTGCCGAAGATGGGGTTCTTGGTGAGCGAGACGTCGAGCACCTGCGGCAGCGAGACGGCGCGGGACCAGAACGCCCAGAGCGCCTCGGCGCCACCGGTCGCGTAGACCAGCGAGTTGCAGACGCCGATCGAGGAGCCGATGACGAGATCGGGGGTTATCCCTTCCTCCTCGAGGCGCTTCAGGCAGCCCGCCTGGTAGGCGCCGCGGGAAGCGCCGCCGGCCAGGATGAACGCCACGCGGCTGTCCGTCGCCGTCACGGCTACCTCCGCCCCGGCGTCAGCCGGCCCGCCAGGCTCGCCGCGCCCTCGATAGCGCCGAGGGCGCGCGCCGCAACCTTGTAGGTCACGGGTTGCGTGCGGCGCGTGCGCTGGAAGCGGTCGCCCTCGCGCTCGAAGTACCACTCGATGGTCGCCTCGAGTGTGTCCTCGTGGGGCGACGGCGAGAAGCCGAGCTCGCGCTTGGCCTTCGTGTTCCGGTAGGTCCACCACTGGCTCGCCCACTTGACCTCCACGGCGGTGACGGACGGCCGGACCGGCGAGGCCTGCATCAGCTCGACCATGCGCAGCGCAAGCCCCGCCGGCAGCTTAAGCGGCGGCGGCTCGACCCCGGACATCCGGCTCAGGTCGGCGAACAGCCGGTCCCAGGTGTAGTTGCGGTTGCCGATGATGTAGCGCTCGCCGACCTTGCCCTTCTCGTCGGCAAGCAGGTGGCCGCGGGCGACGTCCTGGACGTCGACCACGTTGATCCCGCCGTCCACGTACACGGGGATGCGCCCGAGCAGGAAGCGGCGAACGATCGACGTGGAGCTGCGATGCACGTCGCCCCCGCCGAAGATCACGCACGGGTTGACGCAGACGACCGGCAGCCCCTGGGCGGCGAGCCGCATCGCCTCCACCTCCGCCTCGTGCTTCGAGTTGACGTACGGAAGACCGAGGTGGCCAGCCGTGAAGAGCTGCGACTCCTCGGCGGTCTTCCCCGGCGCGGCCGGTCCGATCGCGGCGGTGCTCGACGTGTACACCACCCGCTCGACGCCGGCGCGAAGCGCCTCCTCCAGCACGATTCGCGTTCCCTCGACGTTCAGGCGGAACATCTCCGCCTCCTCGCCAGGCCGGAACGAGACGCTGCCCGCTGCGTGGAAGACGCGGTCCACGCCCTTCATCGCGCGACGGACGGCGCGCCGGTCGAGCACGTCGCACTTCGCGGGCTCGAATCCGAGCTCAGCGAGGCTGTCGGTCTTCGAGCTCTCGCGGACTGTCAGGCGAAGATCGTCGCCTCGCTCCGCGAGCAGATGCGCGATCGCCGACCCGACGAACCCGGTTCCTCCCGTGAGCAGGGTCTTCGGCACGGGCTGGCTAGAGGGCCTCGTGGCGCAGCTGGCAGCCGACGCAGCGCACGGCGTGGGGCACCGCTTCGAGCCGGCGGGGCGCGATGGGGCGCCCGCAGTCCGCGCAGGCCGCTTGCGGATGCGCCGGCGGCGGCGGGCGATCCTGCTCCTCGGAGGCGGGGCTGGGGTCCTGGCTCGCGGCGGATCGGAGGCCGCCGAGCCCCCCGGCACGCTCGCGCAGGATCCTCTCCACCTGTTCCCTGTCGAAGCCGGCCACGTTTCGTTGTGTAGTGTCCGCGCGCGATGCCGCCCGTCGCGGTCGTCTCGGACACTACCGGCTACATCCCGGACGAGCTTGCGAAGGCGAGCGGCATCCATCAGGTCTCGCTGTACGTCAACTTCGGGCCGGACCGCACCGAGCGCGAGGCGGAGATCGCCGACCTCGACGCCTTCTACCGGGAGCTGGGCTCGGCCGAGGAGCTTCCCACCACCTCGCAGCCCGCGGTCGGCGACTTCATCGCGGTCTACGGGCCCCTCCTCGACGAGGGCCGCGAGATCGTCTCCATCCACATCTCCGCGGGCCTGTCCGGCACCTGCGACGCGGCCCGGCAGGCCGCCGAGCAGCTTCAGCGCGATGGCCGGGGCGGCGAGCGCATCAGGGTGCTCGACTCGGAGACGGCCGCCGGCGGCAGCGGGCTGCTGGTCCTGGCGGCGGCTGCCGCGGCGCGCCGCGGCGGGGACCTCGAGACTGTGGTCGAGCACGTTCGCGACGCGCGCTCGACACTGAAGATCTGGTTCGCCGTGGACACGCTCGAGTACCTCAGGCGGGGCGGGCGCATCGGCGCGGCCAGCGCCTGGATTGGCTCGACGCTGAAGATCAAGCCGATCCTGACGCTCGAGAGCGAGATGACTCCCGTCGAGCGCGTGCGCACGAGCGGGCGGGCGTTCGAGCGGATGGTCGACTACGCGCGCCAGAGGCAGGACGCAGGCGCCGACGGCTGGGTCGTCCAGCACATCCAGTCGCCCGACCAGGCCGCGCGACTCGCGGACCGCTGCCGGGAGATGTTCGGCAACGACCCGGTCTGGGTCTCGGAGATCGGGCCGGTCCTCGGCGTGCACGTCGGGCCCGGCCTGCTCGGCGTCGGCGGCATCCCCAGGCGCTATGTCGAGTAGCGGTGTCCGGCGCTTCGACGACGCGCTCAGCGCCTGCGGCGGAACAGGCTGAAGGTCGCCGCGATTCCGCCGCCGATCACGAAGCCGGCGACGGCCGCCCCCACGATCGCGGCCTGTCGGTTCTCCCTCAGCTGGCTGCGCCAGTTGGTGAGCTCGTTCACCTTCGAGCGCAGGTCGACGAGCGAGTACTCGAGCTCCTCGCGCGTGCTCTCGAGCGAGCGGCGGATCTCCTCCGGGGAGCGTGTCGCCATCAGCGGCGGACCTCCTCGAAGCTCGCGCGCGTGCGCTTGGCCTCCTCGATCGCCATCTCCGGCGTGGGCGGCGTGCCGCGGCGTATCAAGCGGTAGGCCAGGAAGCCGGCTAGCGCAGCCAGCAGCAGGATGAACGCGGCCACGATGAAGTAGCCGAGCCAGATCTCCTCGTTGAGCACGTCGGCGACCAGCCAGGCGAGCCCGTGAACGAGCGCGACCAGGAAGAAGACGAGGAAGACGCCGGCCGCCGCGCCGGCCCCGGCCCCGGCGGCGAGGCGGCTGATCTTCTGCGAGATCTCGGCCTTGGCGAGCGCGATCTCCTCCTGGACCAGGAGCGTCGTCTTGGAGGTGACGTCGCCGACGATGTCGCCGAGCGACTTCTCCGCGGTCTCGGGCGGCCTGACGCCGTCGCCGTCAGCCATCTCCACCTCCGAACCGCTTGAGCAGCTGCGCCAGGACGAAACCGCCGGCGAAGGCGGCCCCTACCAGCAGCTCCGGGTGCTCACCAGCGAGACCCGCCTCCTCGGACGCGGCCCGCTGCGCGTCGAGCGGCGACTGGGCGGAGTCGGCCTGCCACTCCACAGCGCTCGCGCCCGTCGAGTCCTCGCGCGCCATGCCTAGTCGGGCGGGTCCTCGTCGAAGACGCGTATCCAGATCGCCGTCGCGATCCGGTTCGCCACGATCGTGCTGAGGGCGCCGATGCCGGCGAGCAGCCCGCTCCACATCAGACGCTTGACCATGTCGTTGCTCATGACGGGCCAGGCAGTCTAACTACCCGAGGCGGAGCCGAGAAAACCGGCGTTCTCCGTCTCCAGCCCGCCGCAAATCGTCTCGACGACGAGGCCTTTCGCCCGCTCGAACTCCTCGTCCGTCTGCGGCAGCAGGTCGAAGATCCAGGCAGTCAGGAGCTGCTCCACGGCTCCGTAGAAGCACATCGCCGCGAACTCCGCCGAGATGTCGCGGTTGAACGACCCGTCCTGGCGCGCGGACTCCACGATCTGGCCGATCAGGTCGTACGCCTCCCGGATCTTCTCGAGGTGCTCGCGCCCGAAGGAGTTGGCCGCGCGGGTGACCTCGACGATGATCACCTTCATCAGCTCGGGGTCGTGCCGGTAGGAGTCGATGATGAACGACGCGACCCCGTACAGCTTCTCGCGCACGTCGGCGTTCTCGCGGCGGTCGATCTCGACGATCGCGTCGAGCATGATCTGCCAGCGCTCGGCGAAGAGCGTGTTGAGGATCTCCTCCTTGGAGTCGAAGTAGTGGTACACGAGCCCGTACGCGACCCCGGCCTCGTCGGCGACGTCGGAGACGCGGCAGGAGTGAAAGCCCCGCCGCGCGAACACCTTCACGGCGGCGTCGAGGATCAGGCGGCGCTTGTCGATCGCGTTCGCGCCCCGGGGCTCGCCGCGCGCGGCCGCCACTAGACCGGCGCCTCCTGCGGCCAGCGGTACGCGCCCGGCACGCGGTTCGCAAGGCTCGGCAGCTGCTCGCGGACCTCCTCCTGGCGACCCAGGTCGAGGTCGGCGGCGACGAAACGCTCCTCGTCCCGCGCGCGAGCCAGCACCTCGCCCCACGGATCGACGATCAGCGAGCCGCCGTA
>JBKPHS010000014.1:0-13448 GCA_046729975.1 Actinomycetota bacterium | reverse complement strand
GGTGCCGGCACACCGTCGCGTGGAGCCCGTCCCGAGAGCACTGGCCGAGGGCGGTGTGCCGTAACACTGGTTCGGTGATGTGTGCCGGTGAGGGGACGACAACCGGGACCGCGCCACGCCCATGTGCAGGCGTAGGCGAGGCCCTCCCGGCCGGACTCAGGCGCTCCTGCCCGGGACCGATTGCCCAGCGCCACGCAATCCACCGGACCACCACGTGGTGCATAGGCATGACCTAATGCAGAGCAGGGGCGCCGACGGGACGGAGACCTAAGTCAACTCGCTTGCGCAATCGCCTGCTAGCGACGCTCCGTCCATGATTCGCCAGAGTGCTGCAATGCGCGATTTGCGACAGCGACGGCCGCGTTACGCGAGACGCCTGCCCGTCGTCCGCAGCGGGCGTCTCGAATGTGAGGCCATAGGCGGCTGCTTGCACGCGTTTGCGAGCCTCTGGGCGCCGAGCGGTGGTCACGCCTCATCTGGCGCTGTGGGGGCCCCCTTGAGCAGTTGCGAGCAGGCGAGGTCTGCGGTCCACTGCTCGTATTGCTCCGGCGTCCAGCCGCGCTCGCCGACGAGCAGCTGCCAGAGGTGGGGGTGGTTGGTGGTCCAGAGGATGTCGGTGGCGCGGTCCACGTCAAGCCCGGGCGTTAGGGCCTTCTTCTCGTCCAGGCTCTCGGCGATCGCGCGCTGGTTGGCGTGGTAGTCGGTCTGGATCCGCTTCCAGAGCGCGGCGATGTCGGGGTCGAGGGGGGCGGCGGTGTGGATGACCGCGAGCACGGCGGCGATGCGGAGCTTGGCCGCGCGCGAGTTGCGGGCGTTGAGGCGCAGCTGGCGCTCGGGGTCCGGCTCGGCGAGCACCTCGCGGTACCACTGCTGCTGGGCGATCGGGACGTCGTCGCGGCCGCCGCGAAGGCGTAGGTTCCAGAGGGCTCGCAGCACGCCGCTCTTGGTCTCGAAGGCCAGGTAGACGGTCTTGAGCGCGACGCCCGCCTCGGCCGCGATTGCCGCCATCGTGGTCGCCCCGTAGCCGTCCCGCTCGAACAGGCGGTGCGCCGCCTCGAGGATCTCCCGGCGGGTGGCCGCCGCCTGCTCGCGCCGGCGCGGCGAGTGGTAGCGGCGCTTGGGCTTGACACGCTCAGCCATATTAGTTACCTTAGCGCTGAATTCACTACTCGCTATGAGTATTGAACCTACCGGACCCGGGAGGTGTGTCGTGGAGACCCGAGGCGTCGTCGAGCAGCCGGACGCAGGATCGACCCCAACGGGCGGAGCGCGCAGCGAGGAGTACAGGCGCCGGAGCTATGAGCTGTGGCAGCAGATGGCGGGCCGCTGGGAGCGGGGCCGCGAGGTTCTCTGGCAGACGACGCGGCCGGTATCCGAATGGCTCGTCGACCGGCTTTCTCCGGAGCCGGGACAGACGATCCTCGAGCTCGCCGCCGGTGCGGGCGAGACGGGCTTCCTCGCCGCCGGTCGCCTCGGAGATCAGGGTCGGCTCATCTGCAGCGACTTCTCACCCCGCATGGTCGACGCCGCCGAGCGAGTTGCTGCTGATTTCGGGATCCGGAACGCCGAGTTCCGGGTCCTCGACGCCGAGCGCCTGGAGCTCGAGGACGACAGCGTCGACGGCGTCGTCTGTCGCTTCGGATACATGCTGATGGGCGATCCCCGCCGGGCCCTGCGCGAGACGCGACGAGTGCTCCGAGGCGAGGGCCGCCTCGCCTTCTCCGTCTTCGGCGAACCGCGGCGCAACCCGTGGATGACCGTGGCGCGGGGCGTGATGGCCGAGCGTGCACACCTGGCACAGCCAGATCCAGACGAACCGGGGCTGTTCAGCATGAGCGATCCCGAAACGATCGGCAGCCTGCTGAGCGAGGCCGGATTCGCCCGTAGCCAGGTCGAGGAGATGGGGATCCGCTTTCGCTTCGACCACGCCGATTCGCTGTGGGCCTACGCCAGCGAGCTACAAGGCCCGATCGCGCTCGCAATTGCCAAGCTCGACGACGACGAGCGCAAGACCGTCCGCGCGGCGATCGAGCAGGGCTTCGCACCCTTCCGGCAAAACGGCGGCTACCAGCTCCCCGGCCTGGTACTGAACGTCCTCGCCCACTGAGGCGCAGAAACGGCAAACAGCACGGCCACGGCTCCCAGCACGAGACTGTCGCCACGCGCGAGGTGCGAGCGTCCGCCGACCGCTCTGCGTACGCTCGCCAGCGACGACGAGGAGGACCCTACCCGCGCCCGCGTTCGTCGCGATTGCGGCTGCACTTGCCGCCCCGACGGCGCTCTCGTAGGTCGTCCACGGCGAGCGTGGTTGGCGCCTCCGCGGAGATGCCTCCTTCCATGGGGAAGCGGCACTCTGAATGAGAGCCGCCGGGGAGTGGTGCGATCACGCGGAAGCGGAAGTCGAGTAGAGCCGCCCGCGCGCTGAACTGGCGTGGGAGCGGCTTCAACATGCACCCCTCCACGCAAGCGGGCGGCGCTGCGGCGGCCGCGGCTGTACGCCCGCAGGCGGAGAGACAGATGAGCGACCCAGCCGCCACTAGTGCGGCGCCTCGCAGGGTGCTTCCACCCACGCTACGTCCCTGGGATCGCAGGAACCACGCGATACCGATGACGCACAGCAGCGAGGCGACGAAGAAATTCAGGCGCAGGCCAAAGATGTGGTGGGAAGGGTCTACGCGCAGCAGTTCCTCGCCGATGCGACCGAGCGAATAGCCGGCGACGTAGAGCGCGAACAAGCCGGGCGGACGCACCCTGTGACGCGCCCCGAGATGGACGAGTAGCCCTGCGAGTGCGAGGTTCCACACGATCTCGTACAGGAACGTGGGGTGGAAAGCCGCGTCTTGCGCGTACCCAGCAGGGCGGTGCTCGGGGTCGATCTCCAGCGCCCACGGCAGCGACGTTGGGCCGCCGAACAACTCCTGGTTGAAGTAGTTGCCCACGCGGCCGATCGCCTGGGCGACGAGCAGCGCGGGCGCGGCGGCGTCGAGAAACGCGGGGATGTCGGCGCCGCGCCGGCGCAGGACCCAGAGCCCCGCGACCGTGCCCCCGGCGATGCCACCCCAGATCCCAAGGCCACCGTGCCAGATTGCGAACGGTCCCCACCAATGGTCGGGAACCTCGCTCCAACTCGTGGCCAGAAAGTACAGACGGCCGCCGATCAGGCCAGCGGGCACGCCCCACAGGGCCACTTCATCGACGAGGCCTGGATCTCCGCCGTGGGCCGTCCAGCGCCTGCGCGCGATGATCACCGCGGCCGTGATCGCTAGGACGTAGGCAAGTCCGTAGGCGTGCACGAAAAGGGGGCCGATGTGCAGGCCGTTGGATGGTGGGCTTGGGAGCGCGGCGAGCATCACGATCGGGCGGATCGTCGCAGGGTGTCGCTCACACGACCGCCCCCGCTTTCCATGCGAGGCAGCAGCCGGCCGTCGCCGGACACGGACTGCCGCTTTGCGCGAGACGCGAGCGTCTTCGCCTCGAGCGATCACGCTCCCGCAGAGGACGAGGAGCAGGAGTCTCGGCCGACGTTGAGCCCGCTACTCCAAAGCCCGAAAAGCAAAGCAGCAAGCGTCGCTCACGCTGCCTGCTCTCCTGCCGGGCACCAGCGATGCCTCCTCAACCAGAGTGCGCCTCCCCGGTACTGTCGTCGAGGCAGGCAGCTGTCCTCCCGCGCGTACAAAACGCGTACATCAGCGCGGAAACCGCCGGGAACGCCCGGGATACCAACCGACCGGCCACGGTGTAGGTTTGCAGGGCTTTCGTTGCCCGTGAGCGCCCTCGCTTGCCTCGGCGTTCCAGCCCAAGGGATCGATGGTAAGGAAGGGGTCGCCGGTTCGAGTCCGGCAGTGGGCTTCGGTCGTGGAGGGGAGTCCGACGGTCGACGCGAGCGCCCGCGTATTTCTCCGCGGGCACTCGCGTAAGCGCAGGAATCAGTCCTTGAGCCGCGCGGCGAATCGCCGCAGGTAAAGCGGCCAGCCGCCGTCCCCGCCGACCCCGTCACGCTCTGCCTCCCAACCCTCGCCATGGCGATCGAGGTTGCGGTGCTCGAGCTCGACCCGAGTCCGCTCGGGCGTCTCGGCAATGAACCGCACCTCGACCTCGCTCGTCTTCTCGAGGTCGGTCTCGATCTGCCACTGCGGGCTGATGTCCCAGCTGATCACCACCCGGTTCGGCGGCTCGTATACGAGGACGCGGGCCCAGCGGCACTCGCTCCCGTCCACGCCACGGTCGTAGACGTGCCCGCCCACGCGCGACTCGAAAACCGTCTCGGCGATCTCGACCGCAAGCATGTTGTGCTCCGGCGGCTTGAAGCTACCGAAGTCCTCGGTGAACACCGCGAAAGCTCGCTCGATCGGCGCCTCGACGACGATTGACGTCCGGACGGACGCCTCCTGTGCTTGTGTGCTCATGCGAACTCCTTTGTTGGTTGCTGCTCGACGGCAGCCTTGTAGGCGGCCAGGGCACTACTCCAGAACTGTTCGAGGTCGGCGCGGAGGGCACCGACCCCGTCGGGGTCAAGCCGGTAGACGCGGCGGTTCCCCGCCGCATGGTCGACCACGAGCCGCGCGTTCTTCAACACCTTGAGGTGCTGCGAGACGGCAGGCCGGCTGACCGGCAGCTCGCGGGCGAGCTCGCCGACCGCCCGCGGACGCTCGGCGAGGCGCTCGAAGATCGCGCGCCTCGTCGGGTCGCCGAGCGCAGTCCATCCATCGGCTTGGCAAGTCTCCACGAACGGTAAGTTAGCACTTACCATCGCCTGCGAATGCGGCCGGATCCCTGCACCCAGGGTCTCGCGCGCGCCATAGTGTCAGCCGCGAGACACGAGCGAGGTGATGGTGGTGTTGAAGTCGATCGTCGTAGGGACGGACGGGTCGGAGACGGCGGCGCTCGCCGTGAGCGAGGCGATCGCCCTGGCGAAGGCCGCGGCCGGAGAGCTGCACGTGGTCAGCGGCTACCAGCCGACGGCAAGAGCCCACGTCGCCGCGCCCGCGGCGGCCGCTGCGGAAGCGCGGGAGTGGTCAATCCCCTCCGACGCCAAGGTCGAGTCCGTGCTCGACGAGGCGGCCGCGAAGGCGCGCATGGAAGGCGTCGACGTGCGGGTGCACTCGTGGAAGGGCGACCCGGCAGACGGCCTCATCGACGTCGCGGAGCGGGAGAACGCCGACCTGATCGTGGTCGGCAACCGCGGGATGCGGGGAAGCAGGCGCTTCCTGCTCGGCAGCGTGCCGAACAAGGTCTCGCACCACGCCCCCTGCAGCGTGCTGATCGTGCGCACGACCTGACCGGGCCGAAGCACGCTCAAGCCGCACAAGCCGCGGGCCGATAGGGAGTCCAGCATGCTCCCCCGCGGCTCCAAGAAGGGTGACCTCGAGGCGCAACTCGAGGCCGCGAAGAAGCGCATTGCCGAGCTCGAGGCCGAGCGCGCCGCGCTGGCCGCGCGGCCGCAGTCCGACCGAGCCACCGGCCTGCTGACACTGGCGGCCTTCCGCTCGCGGCTCGAGCCCGAGGTCGATCGCGCTCGCCGGCACGGCAGGCCGCTCACCGTCGCCGTGCTGGACGTCGACGGCTTCCGCGCCCTCAACGCGAACCACGGCTATGCGGCTGGAGACAAGGTGCTCGCCGCCGTCGGCGGGGTGCTCCGCGAACACACCCGCTCGCACGACATCGCCTGCCGTACGGGGGCTGACGAGTTCGCGGTCCTGATGCCCGAGACCGACGCCGCGGGCGCGATCCAGAGCTTCGACCGCATCATGCTCGAGCTCGAGGCCGTGACCGTCCAGGGCGTCACGTGCGTCTCCGCCTCGGTCGGCATCGCCAGCTACGTGCGCGGGCAGACTTCGGAGCAGCTGATCGCGACGGCGGCAAAGGCGATCGACCGCGCGCGGGCTGCAGGCGGCGGACGCGCCGCGATCGCCGGCGAGGCGAGCAGCGACGCCCTGAACGAGACGGCCTCCGACGCGCATGCCGACGTCGTAGCCGGCCTCGCAGTGGCCCTGCTCGAGCGCGACCGCTACACCGGTGAGCACTCGGAGTCCGTCGTCGAGATGGCCGCTGGGGTGGCCCGCGCGCTCGGCGTGCCCGACGACGAGGTCGGCCGGATCCGTTCGGCGGCCCTGCTTCACGACATCGGCAAGGTCGCGATCCCGGACTCGATACTCAAGAAGAACGGTGCCCTCGACGAGACGCAGTGGATGCTGATGCGGGAGCACCCCGTCATCGGCGAGCGAATCCTGCGCGCGATCCCCGGGCTCGGCGGCGTCGCCCGCATCGTCCGCCACGAGCACGAGAGCTGGGACGGCAGCGGCTACCCCGACGGTCTCGCGGCGGGCGACATCCCGATCGGCAGCCGCATCATCCTCGCCTGCGACGCCTATCACGCGATGACCTCGGACCGTCCGTACCGCGCCGCGATGACGCACGCGGAGGCGATCAAGGAGCTGACCGCCCACGCCGGCACGCAGTTCGACCCCGAGGTGATCGAGGTCCTGGTGGGCTATCTGTACGGGCTGCGACAGGCCGGCCGGCTGCAGACCGAGGCCGAGGCCTCGGGCAGCATGGTGGTCGACGCTTCCGCGGCCTAGACACGCCCCCGGCGGTGTCCGAACGCTGGTCGCACCCCGGGGTATCGCGCTAGACTGGCTCGCACCTCGCGTGGCCGGCGGGGTTTTTCTACGTGCCGGCCGCGCCCCATCCGAGCCGAGGAAGCCATGGCCCGCGGAGACGTAAGAATCGCCGTCACGCTCGCTTGTGAGGACTGCAAGCGGCGCAACTACCAAACCGAGAAGTCCAAGCGCAACGATCCGAACCGGATCGAGTTCCGGAAGTACTGCCGCTGGTGCGGGCGGCACACTCCACACAAGGAGACCCGCTGATCGCAGCGGTCCGTGAGTAGCCGGTGGCACGCAGCCGTCAAAGAGCCAAGCAGCGTCAGGCCGAACGGCGTGAAGCGCGCCTGGCCGGGCGCCAGGGCTCCCCGGGTGACGGCTCGCGCGCGCCCGCGCGCGAGGACGAGGAGCTCCGCGAGGAGATCGACCTGGCCACCGGCGCCCCCCCGGCGGACCTCGGACGCACGGACTCCGTCCTCGAGCACCCGCCGCCGCACACAGACGCTGGCGAGGAATACGCCGAGGAGGAGTTCCCGGTGGAGCTCGAGGACTACGACGAGCAGCTCGAGGAGGCCGAGGAGATCGCCGAGCCGCCGGCCGAGCGCCGCCGGCGCGAGCGCCCGCATCCCGAGCTTCGCCACCGTGAGCGCGGAAAGGTTCTAACCTTCTTGGCGAACGTCTGGGCCGAGCTCCAGCGGGTCCAATGGCCCAACCGGCAACAGCTCACGACGCTGACCGGCGTAGTGCTCGGCTTCGTTCTGATCGCGGGCGGCTATCTCGGCTTGCTCGACGCGATCTTCTCCAGACTGATCAACGCCATCCTCTAGCAAGCTTCAAGAAGGTCCCAAGATGTTCCGCTGGTACGCCATAAACACCTATTCCGGACACGAGAACAAGGTCAAGCAGAATCTCGAGCACCGCGTCGTCTCGCTCGGGCAGGAGCGCAACGTGCGCCAGGTCGTCATCCCCACCGAGCAGATCTCGGAGATGAAGGACGGCCAGAAGGTGCAGTCCGAGCGCCGCACGATGCCCGGCTACGTGCTCGTGAACATGGACCTCAACGAGGACTCGTGGACGCTCGTGAAGGGCACGCCCGGTGTGACGGGGTTCGTCGGAGCGTCCAACAAGCCGGTCCCGCTCAGCCAGGGCGAGATCGACCGGCTGCTCAACCGCGAGACCGCCGAGCGGCCGCGCACGCGCGCCCAGTTCTCGATCGGGGAGTCCGTCAAGGTGGTCTCGGGGCCGCTGTCCGACTTCTCCGGCGAGATCTCCGAGATCAACGAGGACGCGGCCAAGCTGAAGGTGCTTGTATCCATCTTCGGTCGCGAGACGCCGGTCGAAGTGGGCTTCGACCAGGTCAAGAAGATCTAGTAGATGCCCGATCCCCGACCCACGCACCCCCGGATGACGCTGCGAACCTTCGCCGACCGGCGTCCTCGGGTTCGTCCATACATTTCATGTATGAACTTCACCCTGCGTCCTTGGTCGGCTCGCTTTTCGCGTCCCCGGGGGCACGTGGTCCAGGAATCGAACATCTAGGGATCGTCATGGCGAAGAAGGTCCTCACGCTGATCAAGCTCCAGGTGCCCGGCGGGGCTGCCAACCCGGCGCCGCCCGTCGGCCCCGCCCTCGGCCAGCACGGCGTGAACATCATGGAGTTCTGCAAGGCGTTCAACGCCCAGACGCAGGACCAGAACGGGCGCATCATCCCGGTCGAGATCACGGTCTTCGAGGACCGCTCGTTCACGTTCATCACCAAGACGCCTCCGGCCGCGGTGTTGATCAAGGAGGCCGCTGGGCTCGAGAAGGGCTCGGCGGAGCCGAACCGCGACAAGGTTGGCAGGATCACGCGCGCCCAGGTGCGCCAGATCGCCGAGACCAAGCTGCCGGACCTGAACGCCCGCGACCTCGACCAGGCGTCGAAGATCATCGAGGGCACCGCCCGCTCGATGGGCGTGGAGGTCGCGTAGCGATGGCTCATGGCAAGCGCTACCGCGCCCTCTACGAGCAGGTGGACCGCGAGCGTGAGTACGCGCCCGCCGAGGCCGTCTCGCTCATCAAGGGCTTCCAGTCCGTCAAGTTCCCCGAGACCGTCGAGGTCCACATCCGGACCGGCTTGAACGTCCGCCACGCCGACGAGCAGCTGCGCGGCACGCTCGCGCTTCCGAACGGACTCGGCCGCGATGTGACGATCGCGGTCTTCGCGAAGGGGGACAAGGCTCGCGAGGCCGAGGAGGCCGGCGCCGACGTCGTCGGGGCCGAGGACCTCGCCGAGCGCGTGGAGGGCGGCTTCACCGACTTCGACGTCGCCATCGCGACGCCTGACCTGATGCCGGTCGTCGGGAGGCTCGGCCGCATCCTCGGCCCGCAGGGCAAGATGCCGAACCCGAAGGTCGGAACCGTCACGAACGACATCGGCAGCGCGGTCGAGGAGTCGAAGGCCGGCAAGGTCGAGTACCGCACCGATCGCTCCGCGATCGTGCACCTGACCATCGGGCGGACCGACTTCGATGAGCGCGCGCTGCTCGAGAACTACGCCGCTGTGATCGACGAGATCGTTCGCGCCAAGCCGGCCGCCGCGAAGGGCCGCTACCTGCGAACGGTCACGCTGACCACGACGATGGGCCCGGGCGTGCGCGTCGATCCGGCCAGGACCCGCAACATCGTGGAGGAGCCGGCCGCGCTAGCCTGAGTCCCCAAACCCACGCCCGAGACCCCCGGCAGCGTCACGCGTAAGACCTGGGCAGGCGGACCGGTCGAAGCGTCACCACTCTCTTCCGAGCCCGCCTGCGTGCGGGCTTCTTCGTGGAGAGAGCAGAGTGAACAAGGAAGAAAAGGCAGCGGTCATCGGCGAGGTGGCCGAGCAGATCAAGGAGTCGGAGGCGATCCTGGCCGTCGACTACCGCGGGATCTCCGTGACGCAGGCCGCGGAGCTGCGCGCGCGGCTCGACGACGCCGGAGCGAGGTTTCGCGTGGTCAAGAACCGGCTGACGCAGCGCGCCGCCGACCAGGCGGGCGCCGAGGACCTGAAGGAGTTCCTCGAGGGACCGACGGCGTTCACCTTCGTCGCCGGCGAGGGCGGGGACATCGCGCTGGCCGCCAAGGCGCTCGCGCAGTTCCGCCGCGAGACGGACCTGCTCGAGTTCAAGGGCGGCACCATGGGCGGCGAGCTCCTGACCGTGGACCAGATCCAGTCGATCGCGACGCTACCCGCCCTCGACGCGCTGCGCGCCCAGTTCGTGGGCACGATCGCCTCGCCGATCACGGGTCTGGTGCGGGGGCTGAACCAGCTGATCGCGGGGCTCGCGCTCCAGCTCGGCCAGATCGCCGAGCAAGAGCTCATCGCCGGGGCCGGCGAGGCCGAGGCTGAGTCCCCAGCCCCCAGCCCCCAGCCCCCAGAGGAGCCCGAAGCCGCAGCGGAGGCTCCGGAACAGACCGAACAGACATCAGAGGAAGCGCCCTCCGAGGGCGACGGAACCGAGAAGGAGGGCTAGATGGCCACCAAGAGCAAGGTAAGCACCGAAGACTGGATCGAGGAGCTGAAGAGCATCTCGGTCCTCGAGCTGTCCGAGCGCATCAAGGCGCTCGAGGAGGAGTTCGGCGTGTCGGCGACTGCGGTCGCGGCGGCCGCCCCGGCCACCCGCGCACCCCCGGCGGACCACGGCGCGGCCGCCGTGGAGGAGGCCGGGACGGTCGACGTCGTCCTCACGGGCGCGGGCGACAAGAAGATCCAGGTGATCAAGGTCGTGCGCGCGGCCACGGGCCTCGGCCTAAAGGAGGCCAAGGCGCTCGTGGACGAGGCGCCGAAGCCCGTCAAGGAGGGCCTCGAGCGGGAGGAGGCCGACAAGCTGAAGGCCGACCTCGAGGAGGCCGGCGCCGCAGTTGAACTGAAGTAATCAGTCTGTCAGTCGTCAGTCGTCAGGACCGAAAGCCTGACGACTGAAGACTGGCGACCGAAGACTGTTCTTTAGGGCTACGATCGAGCCGTGTTAGCACTGCTGACGGCGCTCGCGCCCGTCGAGCAGGAGCATCTGCTCGAGGCGCGCCAGATGCAGGCGCTCTCGTTCGCGGTTCACATCCCGCTGGTGTGCTTCGGGATCGCGTTTCCCTCGCTCGTCGTTTTCACCGAGTGGCTCCACGTGCGCACGGGCGACCCCGTCTACAGGGTGCTCGCGCGCCGCTGGTCGAGGGTGATGGTCGCGCTGTTCGCGGTGGGCGTGGTCACCGGCACGATCCTGAGCTTCGAGATGGGCCTCCTATGGCCGGCGTTCATGGCGGAGTTCGGCGAGGTCTTCGGACTCGGCTTCGCCCTGGAGGGCTTCTCGTTCTTCGTCGAGGCGATCTTCATCGGCATCTACGTCTACGGCTGGGACCGGCTCTCGCCCCGGGTGCACCTCCTGTCCGGCATTCCGGTGGTGATCTCGGGCTTCGCGGGATCGCTGATGGTGATCTCAGTGAACGCGTGGATGAACCACCCCACGGGCTTCGATTTCGTCAGGGGGCAGGTGACGAACGTCCAGCCGGTCGATGCCCTCTTCGGCAATCCCCACCTGTGGCCCGAGCTGATGCACATGTACATCGCCGGCTTCATGGTGGCCGGCTTCCTGACCGCGGCGGTGTACGCGTGGGGGCGCCTGCGTGGGCGCTTCGGTCGCTACGAGCGGGCCGCCCTCGCCATCCCGCTCACCGTCGCGGCGCTCGCGGCGCCGGTGCAGATCGTGATGGGCGACTGGATCGCCCGCCAGGTGGCGGAAGACCAGCCCACTAAGCTCGCCTCGTTCGAGGGCCTGGCGGAGACGGAGCGGGGTGCGCCGATCCACATCCTCGGCTGGTACGACGGCAAGGGAGTCGAGTACGGCATCGAGGTCCCGAAGCTGCTGTCGCTGCTCGCGTTCCACGATCCGGACGCCGAGGTGCGGGGCCTGAACGCAGTGGCCGAGGATGAGCGCCCGCCGGTGAACCTCGTCCGCTACACGTTCCAGACGATGGTCGGGATCGGCTTCCTGCTGGCGGGGATCGCCGTCTGGCATCTCGTCACCTGGGCCCGGCGTCGCAGATTCCCGCGCTCGCGGTGGTTCCTGAAAGCGGTCGTGGCAGCGGGTCCGCTGTCGGTCGTCGCGCTGATCGCGGGTTGGGTGACCACTGAGGTCGGCCGCCAGCCGTGGATCGTGTACGGGTTCATGCGCAGCTCGGAGGCGGTCACCGGGGCGGATGGCGTCCCGGTTGGATACGCCACGCTCGCGCTCGTATATGCGGGTCTGATCGTGGCGATCGCGTGGATCTTGCGCCGGCTCGCGCGCGCGCCGCTCGACCCGGCCGCTCGAGCCGAGCCGCGGACGGGCGGGTCATGAGCCTCGAGGAGGTCCCCGCCATCCTCATCCTGGCTGGCCTGGCCGCCTACATCGTGCTGGCGGGCGCCGACTTCGGTGCCGGGATCTGGCACCTGCTGGCCGGCCGTGGCCCGCGCTCGCGCGAAATCCGCTCGCACGCCTACCAAGGCATGGGGCCCGTGTGGGAGGCGAACCACGTTTGGCTGATCTTCGTCCTCGTCGTCTGCTGGACCGCCTACCCCGAGGCGTTCGGATCCATCTTCTCGACGCTCTCCGCGCCCCTGCTGGTGGCCGGAGTCGGCATCATCCTCCGCGGAACCGCCTACGCGATGCGCGGCGGCGTCGCGCCCGGCAGGCAGGAAGCGGCGGTTGACGCGCTATTCGCCGCCTCCTCCGTCATCGCCCCGTTCGCGCTCGGCGCGGCCATCGGCGGGATCGCGTCCGGCCGCGTCCCCGTGGGCAACGCCAAGGGCGATCTGATCGACAGCTGGCTGAACCCGACCTCGCTCCTGGTCGGCGGCCTCGCCGTCGTCGTGTCCGCCTACATGGCGGCCGTCTACCTCGCAGCCGACGCGCGCCGCCTGGGCGAGCGAGAGCTCGAGGACCGCTTCCGCATGCGCGCGCTCGGCGCGGGCGTGGTGGCGGGAGCAGCCGCTCTTGCCGGCCTGGCCGTGGTCCACGGCGACGCGCGCAGCCTCTTCGACGGGCTCACGGAGGGCGCGGGCCTCGCCGCCGTGCTGGCTTCGGCCGCCGCCGGAATCGCGACGCTCGCGCTGGTGACGGTGCGCCGCTTCGAGCCCGCCCGCTTCTCGGCCGCGGTGGCGGTCGCCGCGATCGTGGCGGGTTGGGGGATCGCCCAGTCGCCCGACATCCTGCCGGGCCTGACGATCGAGGACGCGGCGGCCGGTCACGACACGCTGGTGTCGCTGCTCGTCGGGATCGCCGTGGGGACGCTGATCCTCGTGCCGTCGCTGACGCTCCTCTTCGGGCTCACCCTGCGTGGCCGCTTCGACCCCGTGCCCGCCACCGCCGTGGTGCCGGCCGTCTCGGCCGCTGAGGCCGCGCGCCCGGCCCCGGCGCCGAGCGCGCCTCGGACAGGCCTCGCCGCTGCAGTGCTGGCGGCCGCGGGGGTGCCCCTGACCATGTTCGCCGAGGACGCGGGCCTCGGGGTCGGTGTCGCGGCCCTCTGCCTGGCGATCGCGCTCGGCGCGCGCTCTCTGCTGACTTCCGCGGCGCTCGACGCCCCGGACTGAGGACCCTGGCTACCGGCTACCGGCCACTGGTTACTGGCCGTATTCGGCCAAAAGGCGGTATCCTGGCCCCTCGGCCCATAGCCGTAGCCGTCCTGGAAGCGACGCTCCGCCACATATTCGCGGGGCCGCGGGACGGGGTCCGTGACGGCCGTGCTCTCAGCCCCGAGCCTTGGCTGAGCAGCCGCCCCTGCGGGGCGGCTTTCGCCTGTGCTATCTTGGGCGGTCGCGCTTTGCGCCCGCCTGCTGCACCGCCGACCTTCTAA
>JBKPHS010000013.1:0-13876 GCA_046729975.1 Actinomycetota bacterium | reverse complement strand
CAGGAGGACCGCGCCGGCGGCGATCAGGCCCGCGGCGGTGCGCCGGGACCTCACCCGCCGACCACCGTGAAGCGGACGCGCGCGCGGCCGGCGTTGAACGCGCGGTCGAGCGCCTTGACCTCGAGCACGTAGCGGCCCGGCCCGAGCCGCGCGGGCAGCAGGTACGACCAGCTGGCGTCGTCGCCGAGGCGAGTGAAGCGCGCGCTGCCGCAGTGACCCGGCCGCGTGAACCTCTCGCGCTTGCCGCTGAACCAGCGGCAGCCGCCCGCCGCCGTCAGCCGGAGCCGGAAATAGACCTGATGCAGCCCCGTCTCCTCGTCGACCGTGCCTCGCAGCAACCGCGGGCCGCGGCGGTAGCGCGCCCCGTCGCGCAGCGACGCGATCGTGGCGATCGGCGCACGGCTGTCACCGGCCACCGGTGGCAGCGCCGCAGCCGTCTGCGGCACGAAGGTGTCGCAGTCGCCGGTGCCCGGCGAGTAGATGCAGACCTCGGCGGCGTTGGACCGCACCGCCCCCGAGCGGGTGGCCTTGAAGAGCTTGACTCCCGGCGTGTCGAATGAGACCTGGGTCGACCCATCCGGGCCGGTCGTCTGCCCGGCGACGCTCGCGCCGGCCCCGGGGGCCGAGCCGCCGTTGCCGTCGTGCTGGACGACCTTGACTCCGAACGACTGGCCCGTCTCCGCCTTCACCGGCGCGCCCGAGAGCTCGAGCAGCGGCTGGCCGAACGAGCTGTAGAGGAACTGCACGCGGTCGCCCGTGTGCACGCGCTGCTGGCAGCCGCCGACCGACGTGGCGACCCAGTTCAGGAACAGGCCCCAGTAGGGCTCGAACGTCGGGGCGCCGGTGTTGGTGTCGGGGCCGATGCGGCTGATGAAGTAGTCGTCGAAGCCCGAGTCGTAGGTCCCGTCCCAGGTGAAACCGCTGGCATGGGCGGCGTCGTCGAGGGCGGCGGTCATGGTCGGTCCCGGCGAGGGATTCACATTGCCGTTCGTGCCGTCGCACTTGTGCGTGCCGCCCGACGCCGTGGTCACGTTGTGGCCGTCGGAGTTGATCGCATGCTCGTAGAGCGTCTGCGATGACCCTTCGACCCGCAGGTCGAGGGTAGCCGGCGCCGCGAGAGCGGGCGCGCAGGACAGGAGCAGCGTGAGGACCACGAGGGCCCAGATTCGCTTCAGCATTGAGAGCCTCCCCTTCCGCGAGGGATTCAGTGGCTTTCGGCCGCTGACAGGTCTCCTGGCTCCCGGTTTCGCCTTCGCCGCGCCTTCCCGGGGAGCTTGGCTCCCCAGTGGCTCTCACTCTGCGGCGAGGCCTAGCCGGTCACAGTGGCGGGACCGCGCCGGATTTGCACCGGACTTCCCTTGACAGCGACCGTTTGACGCGGGTAAGCATAACCGCGCCGGAGGCGCCCGGTTGAACCGAATCGGCGCGCGCTACGAAGGGAGGGGCATGGGCGAGAAGATCGCGATCGACTTCGACATCGATCGCTACCTGCGCAACTCGAGGCGGCTCGATCTCAGCGACGTCGACTGGGAGCGGATCCCCGACCATCCGCTCTCCGACGGCGACGTGATGTGCATGCACTACATGATGGACATCGAGACCCACACGGTCATCTACCTGCGCGACCTGCTCGCGACGCGCGCCGCGCACGATCCCCACATCACGGCCTTCTTGTCGTGCTGGGTGTACGAGGAGCTGTGGCACGGCGAGGCCTTCTCGGACTTCCTGCGCCGGTACGGGATCGAAGTGCCGGCCGAGCCGAAGTTGCCGGACGGCTCCACTCCGATGCCGACACGCCCCAACCGCGTGCACCGCGTGCGCGAACAGCTCGGCGCAGGCCACAAGCTGTCGCTCCTGCCGACGATGTTCGGCTCGATGCTCACGCGCGACTTCATCGCCATCCACATGACGTGGGGAGCGATCAACGAGCTCACGACGCTCACGGGCTACTACCAGCTGATCCGCCGCTGCGACCACCCGGTGCTGCACCAGATGCTCCGCAAGGTGATCCAGGACGAGCGCCGGCACTTCGCCTTCTACCGAGCGCAGGCCAAGGCCCGGCTGACAGCGCGGCCGAGCGCCGGACGGCTCGTGCGCTGGGTGCTCGAGCGGTTCTGGACGCCGGTCGGCGCCGGCGTCAAGTCGCAGGAGGAGGTGGACGCGCTCGCGCTCTACCTGTTCGGGGACTCGTCCGAAGGTCGCGAGGCGATCCGCGAGATGGATGCGACGATCGCCGAGCTGCCCGGCCTCAAGGGTCTGACCCTGCTCGAGGATGCGCTCGACGCGGCGTACGAGCGAGCGGCACGCCAGCCGGGTTACGCCGGCGTCGCGACTGCCCTCGATCGCGCTCGGCTACCTTCAGCCGCGTGACCGACGCCGAGGGGCTTCTGCGTCGCGCCTACGAGGCGTTCAATGCGCGCGACATCGATGGCGCGCTCGCCCTCATGCATCCCGACGTCGACTGGCCGAACGCGTGGGAGGGCGGTCGCGTCCACGGGCACGCCGAGGTTCGCGAGTACTGGACCCGGCAATTCGGCCAGATCGACTCGCACGTCGACCCGCGGGCCTTCAGTACCGACGACCGCGGCCGCGTCGTCGTGGAGGTGCACCAGGTGGTACGCGATCTCGCCGGAGACGTGATCGACGATCGACAGGTCCGCCACGTCTACAGCATCCGCGACGGCCTGGTCGAGCGGATGGACGTCGAGGAGTCGTCCTAGCCACCGCTTCAGACGGAGACCAGACCCGTTTGTAGAATCACCCGCTCACTGGCCGCCATCGTCTAGGGGACTAGGACGCCGCCCTCTCACGGCGGAAACCGGGGTTCGAATCCCCGTGGCGGTACTTCCCCTGACCCCGCTTTTCGAGCCGGTTCAGTCCTTTCTGAGGTGCTGCGGTGAAAGAGATGGTGAAAGTGGCGGGTAGCCATCCCCAACCGGTGATTGACTGCTCTGGCGCCAGCTCTCGGCATCCTTGTGCGCGAAAAGCCGATGCCCGACCGCTCGATCACGGATCTACGCGCCAAGCGCTTGTGGTGGCAGGCTGGCGAACGCTGCTCTTTTCCGGGATGCGAGCAGCTGCTCGTCGAGCAGACCAAGGCCGGCGATGAGGGTACGGTGGTCGGCGAGGAATGCCACATCGTCGCCCGGCGCGACAGCCCGACCGTGGCCCGTTCCCCCCGGTCTGCTCAGCGATGAGGAGCGCCGCGAGTACGCGCGCTTGATCGGGCATCGCGCGCTCCTGGTTGCGGTGCTCGGCGACCAGGTTCCCGCTTGAGCTCTCCCGACGTCGCGCTCCGTCCCGCTCCTGCGGCTCCCAGCGGCGAATGGCTCCGGGCCGCGCGGCGCGCACGACTGCTGTCATGGGTGAGCCTCGTCTGTATGGGCGCAGAGGGGCTGACCGCGATCGTCGCGGGCATCCTCGCGGGCTCGATCGCTCTGATCGGGTTCGGCATCGACTCAGCCATCGAAGGGTTCGCGAGCGTCGTGATTGTGTGGCGCTTCAGCGCAAAGCGGATGCTCTCCGAGCGCGCGGAGCTTCGCGCGCAGAAGCTCGTCGCCGTTCAGTTCTTCCTACTTGCTCCGTATGTCAGCGCCGAGGCGCTGCAGGCTCTCATTAGTCGTGAGCATCCCGAGACCAGCTGGCTCGGAATCGCGCTCACGACGAGCAGCCTGATCGGCATGCCCATGCTCGGCGTCGCGAAGCGGCGGCTCGGCGACCGGCTCGGCTCCGCCGCGACGAAGGGCGAGGGCATGCAGAACATCCTCTGCGCCTACCTGGCGGCCGCCGTGCTGGTCGGGCTGCTAGGCAACACCCTCTTCGGCCTCTGGTGGCTCGACCCCTTGGCCGCGTTCGTGATCGCCGGCGTCGCGGTGCGCGAAGGGATCGAGACGTGGCGGGGCGAGGGCTGCTGTACCGCATCCGAGATCGGCAACCGGGCGCCTGGCGCGCCCGATAGCTGCCGCTAGCTCCTCCCGGACTGAGCTCTGCGTTGGGCGCGCCCGCGGACATGATGCGGGCGCTCGCCGTCCACGTGCGGTGATCGTCGCGCGCGTCCGATACGACGCGCCGGTGCCGCCCACGGCCCTCCGAGGCGGCTACCGCTTAGCGCGGAGCCAGTCGAGCCCGAGCAGCAGCAGCCGCCGCATTCCAAGCTGACGAACAACCGCGAGATAGTCGGAGGCGCTCCAGTCCTCCACGATTTCGCCATCGGCGATGTGGCTGATTGTGATCCCCCACAGCCTTAGCGCGCGGCCGCGGTTGTGCCCCTCGGCGACCCAGCGCGAAACGACCCGATCGCCCTCGGCGACCTGGTCCTCGACTCGAATGCTCAGGTCGCCGTCGCGGAAGAGCAGCTGGTAGAGCGCGAGCGACTCCCGAATCCCGTCGTGCCCGCGGTAATCGCGCGTGTTTACGTGGTCGAGGAAGTCGCGGCTGTAGACACCCTCCGCACGGCCAGGATCTGCGGTTGAGCAGACGCGCTCGAGCGCGTGGCGGGCGAGCGCTTTGTCGTCACCGCGCGGTTCGGTGGCCGTGCCTGGCTCCGCCACGGGTCCGAGTCTACGCAGCGCGCGCCGGAGCCAACCGCCGCCGCGAGTCCTGCGCGCGGCCAAGCTCGAGCGCAACCCACAGCCCGGACGCGGCGGTCATCGCCGCAACTACTCCGATCGCGCCGCCGAAGCCGATCAGGTCGGCTGCCACTCCCGCGATCAGCCCACCGACGACATAGCCCGCGTCCCGCCAGAACCGGTAGACGCCGACGACAGGCGCACGCGCGACCGGGCTGACCTGATCGGAGATCGCGGCAATGAGGGTCGGGTAGACGAGCGCGGTCCCGAGCCCGAGGACCACGGCGGCGAGCGCCGCGCCGGTCACGGCTCCGTCCGTGAGCGCGAGCAGTCCGAGAGCGAGCGCTTGGACGAGCATCCCCGCGACAATCAGCGGCTTGCGACCAACACGGTCCGACCACGCACCGGCAACGATCTGAGCGACGCCCCAGACCCCCGGGTAGAGACCAGCGACCAGACCGATCTCGCCGACGCTCGCACCGTGGGCGGCCATGTAGAGCGGTATGAGCCCCCAGGCGAGGGCGTCGTTGAGGTTGTTCACCAGCCCGGCTTGCGAGCACGCGCGCAGGCCGGGGTGCCGCCAGCTCGCGCGGACCAGCGCCTCGCGCAAGGAGGGCGGCCGCTCGACAGCCCCGGTCTGCGCGCCGTGCTGCTCGAGAGCGACGTGCTCGGCCGTGTCACGGACGAACAGCGCCGAGACGACCAGCGCGCCTACCGCGATCACTCCCCCGGCCACGACGAGGACGCCACGTGCCGCCAGATCCGATGCGAGCCAGCCGGACGCCGCGGCGGCGATCGCCACGCCGCCATAGCCGGCCGCCTCGTTCAGGCCGAGCGCGAGGCCGCGCCGACGCGGCCCCACCAGGTCGATCTTCATGACGACGGTCATCGACCAGGCGAGGCCCTGGTTGATGCCGAGCAGCGCGTTCGCCGCGACCACGACGCCCCACGTCGGCGCAAGGGCGATGAGGACGGGAACTGGAAGCGCCAGCGCCCAGCCGAGGATCAGCAGACGCCGCCGCCCGACGCGCGCGGCGAGCCCGCCCGCGGCGAGGTTGGTGAACGCCTTGGCGAGTCCGAACGCGACGATGAACGACAGCACCGCGGCGCGCGAGCCGAGCCCGAAGTCCTCCTCGCCGATCAGCGGCAGCGTCGAGCGCTCGAGCCCGACCATCGCTCCGACGAAGGCGGTGACCGCTACGAGCAGCGTGAACTGCGTGCGGTTCTCGCTCAGTCCGAGCCGAACGGTGCGCGACTCGGTCATTGGGCGGGCTAGCCCTTGTGGCGCTTCTCGACGTAGATGAAGAGCGAAGCCCAGATGATGTCGGTCGCGATCCAGGAGAGGACGATGCGCTTCGAGATGGGGTGCATCGTCACTGCGTCCTGACGGCGCTGCCCGCCCGATTGGCGGCGACGATCTCGGCTTGGTACTGCGGCGCCGGCGGGATGTCCTCGAGCAGGGCCGCGACGAACTCGTCCTCCGACCCGAACCGAAGCGCCGCGTTGAAGCGCCGCTCGAACCCGATCGTCGAAGCCGGGTTGGCCGAGAGCGCGCGCCCGCAGACAGACCCCGAGTAATGCCCCGGGTAGAGCAGTAGGTGGTCGGGGAGCGTGAGCAGCCGCTCGTGCAGCGAGCGGTAGAGCGTTCGGGCCATCTCCTCGGTCGACCCTTCGCCGTGAGCGTGGAGGTCGGGCCGACCGGCGTCGCCGACTAGCAGCGTATCGCCGGTAAGCGCCAGCCACGGCTCGTCGCCGCGGACGCGGTCGGTCACGAGGTAAGCGTGATGGGCCGGCGCGTGGCCGGGCGTCGCGACCGCGGTGAACTCGGTGTTCCCGAGCTCCACGACGTCGCCATCGGCCAGCGCGACGTGGTCGAAATCGACCCCGGCGTCCGCGGGCAGGTAGGCAGTCGCGCCGGTGCGCTCGACGAGCTGCGGCAACCCGGAGACGTGATCGGCCTGTACGTGTGTCTCGAACACGGCGACGATCGGGGTGCCCTGTGACTCGGCGAGGGCGATGTAGTCGTCGACGAGCTCGACGTGCGGGTCGACGACGGCGGACTTCGACTTGGACTTGCAACCGCAGAGGTAGGAGGCGCAGCCCGTGTCGTCGTTCAGCAGCTGTCGAAAGAACACCGCGTCCGGGCAGTCATCTTGAGCATTGCCTTGACAAACTATCAAGAGATCTATTGAATAGCAATACATGGGTTCCAGCGGTGAGAAGGACGCGTTGTTCGACGCGATTGCGGTGATGGGGAAGGCCTTCGGCAGCCCACGACGGCTCGAGCTGGTCGACCTGCTCGCCCAGGCGCCGCGAACGGTCGACGAACTCGCGCGCGCGAGTGGGCAGTCGACCGCCAACACCTCGCAGCACCTGCAGGGGCTCCACGCCGCGGGGCTGGTGACGCGTACGCGCGAGGGCAACAACGTCCGCTACGCCGTGGCCGGCGACGAGGTGCTGTCGCTGTGGCTGGCACTCCGCGAGGTCTCGGTTGTGCGGCTGGCCGAGGTCGAGCGGGCCGCGCGCGAGTACCTGGGCGAAGACGTCAACGCGATCGGCCGCGAAGAGCTGATTGCCAGGATGCGCAGCGGCGAGGTCGTCCTGGTCGACGTACGCCCGAGCGAGGAATTCGACGCCGGTCACATCGAGGGCGCGCGCTCGGTCCCACTGGAGGAGCTCGAGGACCGGCTCGCGGAACTGCCGGCCGACCGCGAGGTCGTGGCCTACTGCCGGGGTCCGCTGTGCGCCTATGCACACGAGGCCGTCCGTCGCCTGCGCGCGGCTGGTCGGGAGGCGCGACGCCTCGAGGACGGCTGGCCGGAGTGGCGGCTATCGAACAGGCGGGGCACACGACCGCGAGCGGCGTAGGGACGAAGAGGAGACATGGCAGCCTGGACCCATAGCAACCTCGGAACACAGGGCTACTGCCTGTCGGCGGCGGAAGCGCGGCAGCTCCGCGCCGGGCTGCGCCTCCCGACCGCGCTCTGCCTCGCGCTCGTCGTGACGGGCCTGGCGCTCGAGTCGGCGCTGATGATCGCCCTGCTCGTGCCGATCGGGGCGGTCGCCGGCTGGAGCGCCCGCCATCCCTTCGATCACCTCTGGAACCACGGCGTCAGGAGCCTGACCGGTGCGCGGCCGCTGCCGCCGAACCCCACCCGGCGGCGCCAAGCCTTCAAGCTCGCCACGGTGTGGCTGACGGCGGTCGCGGTCCTCCTCGCCGTAGGCGCCACGACCGCGGGGCTCGTGCTCGGCGGCGTGCTCGTCGCCGTCTGCTCGGTGGTGACCGTGACGAACTTCTGCATCAGCTCGGCGATGCTGGCCTGGCTCGAGGGCCGCCGGCGGAGGGAGGTGATCGCGTGACAGACGTGACCGTCGACGTCGGCCTGCTGCGCTCGGAGATCGAGAGGACCTACACCGACGTCTCGACCGACCCGGCCAAGGACTTCATCTTCCCGACCGGCCGGGTGTGGGCCGAGGACCTCGGCTACCCGCAGCCGGAGCTCTCGCGCGTACCCGAGGCGACCGTCGAGAGCTTCGCGGGCGTCGCCAACCCGTTCGTGCTCGGCCGCGTCGAGGCGGGCGCCGACGTGCTCGACCTCGGCTGCGGCGCCGGCACCGACCTGCTGATCGCGGCCCAGATGGTCGGCCCCGAAGGGAGCGTGACCGGCGTCGACATGACCCCGACGATGCTCGAGCGCGCGCGAGCGAGCGCAACCGAGATGGGCATCGCGAACGTCGAGCTGCACCAGAGCCTGATCGAGACGCTGCCGCTCGACGACGAATCGGTCGACGTCGTGATCTCGAACGGCGTGATTGACCTGGTGCCCGACAAGGACCTCGTGTTCGGCGAGATCGACCGCGTGCTGCGGCCGGGCGGGCGGCTGCAGGTCGCCGACGTCGTGATCCACACCGAGGTCCCGGAGGACGCGCGTGACCGCATCGACCTCTGGACCGGGTGAATTGCCGGAGCTCTCCTGGAGGGAGAGCACGCGCGGCAGTTGGTCGCACGCGGCTACACGGACATCGAGCAGGGCGACCTGGTCGACACCTACGCGCGCTCGGCCTTCGAGGACGCGCGCCGCAAGGCTGAGAAGTTCGGCGCGATGGGCTCGACGATCAGGGCTACGAAACCGAGGAGGCAGTGATGGCTGGGAACGGGCGGGTGGTCGTCGGGTGCTCGCACGGCGACGAGGACCCCGACAACGTTGTCGTGTCGTACCTGACGGCGGGCGCGGCGCTGGACCAGGGCAAGGACGTCGTCATGTGGCTCACGTCGGAGGGGGTGCGGCTGGCGCTGAAAGGCTACGTCGATCCGATCCGCGCCGGTCAGGAGCCGCCCGTCGAGCGGGTGCACGCGCAGTTCATCGAGAAGGGCGGCCGTTTCTACGTCTGCCCAATCTGCTTCGGCGAGCGCGGGCTCGACGAAGCTGAGCTGGTCGAGAACGCCGAGCTCAAGGGCGCGACGCCGCTGATGGAGTTCGCGGGCGACGGCGCGTTGACGTTCAATTACTGACTGGCGCTCGGAAGCGTCAGGTTCGCGCGAGGTGAGCGGCCGGGTCCGCATCGGCGAGGGGCGCGAGGCCGAGATCCTCGAGGCCGGCGACGGTCGTGTCCTCCGACTGCTCTGGAGCGCCGAGCGCGAGCCGTGGCTCGACCGTGAGGAGGCGGCGCTGCGGGCGGCGAGCGCTGCCGGGGCGCCGGTGCCCGCGGTGTACGAGCGCACGACCGAAGATGGGCGGCCGGGACTCGTGATGGAACGGCTCGACGGGTCGGACCTTCTGACGCGGCTCGGCAAACGGCCCTGGACCGTGCTCACCGCGGGACGCATACTTGGCCGCCTCCACGCGCGTCTCCACGAAGTTCCGGCGCCCCTGGAACTCCCGGATCTCAAGGACAATGTTCGTGAGCTTCTCGAACGCCGCGCCGACCGAGTGCCCCCCGACCTCGTCGCAGAGGCACACGAGCAGCTGGCCGAGCTACCCGACGGCGACCGGGTCTGCCACGGCGACTATCACCCCGGCAACGTCCTGCTCACTGCCGCGGGGGCCCGGGTGATCGATTGGGCCGGTGCGTCGCGGGGAGACCCGATGGCCGACGTCTGTCGGACTCATCTGATCGTCGAGCTTGGCGAGGTGCCCGCACACGCGCCCGCGATAGTCCGCCGGTTCGATCGCGTCGGCCGCTCGCTGCTGCTGCGCTCCTACCTCCGCGCTTACGGCCGGACCGATCCCGAAGTCACCCGCCGCTGGAAGCGCGCGCTCATGATCGCGAGGCTGGCCGAGGGCATCGACGCCGAGCGCCCAAAGCTGCTGAGGCTGCTGGGCGGGCCTGCCTAGCTAGGGCGTCCGCACGACTGGTCCGCCACCGGCAGCTCCTGCGGTCGGACACTCGCATCACCGCTCCTGATCGTCTCTCGCCGTCCACGGTCGCCGCGCGATTTGGCTTTGACACAGCGGCTGCCGCTTATTCAAGCCTCCCCGGGGGAAGGGCCCTTCTGGGTTCGAATCCCCGTGGCGGTATCGCTCTAGCCCGCATCGCAAGCGGGATTCTCGCCACCGCCCCGCACTGCGGGAAGCCAGGTGGGAAAAGGCTGTCCCGCTGGCCGTCGCGCTCGCGCTCGCGGTCCCCACCGCCGCGACCGCCCATACGACGCCCGTTCTGGCGGACGGCACCGTCGGCCCGCAGCCCTACCAGTCCTCGATCAGGCGAAGGTGCCGACGCCGGACGCGGTAATCACGCTCGATCTGGTGGCGGATCGCTGCGCCACTCCGCGTGGTGGGTGCGCGTCGCCGGGGGTTCTCTCCTATCGGCCAGGATTAGCGGGACCGGCTCTCAGCCGACCGGCGTGACGCGCGTTGCTAGGCCGATCGCGCTCGACCTTGACCTGACCATGGCGCTGCTGATCGGCCCCTGCAGGGCGATGTGCTCACCGACGAGGAGCTCGCGCTGGGCTAGCACTTCCACGGTGAGCGGCTGACGCGCGACCACAGCGGTCCCGCCGGCACGAGACGTGGGGCTGGTGGGCGTTCGTGGCCGGCGAGGAGCAGCCGCGCCCCGTCTGGAACCCGAACGAAGAGGTCCGAGGGTGAGGGCGCGGAGGCCGTCCGGCTAGCCGAGCTTGGCGAGTTGCGCGAACGGCGTTTCGCTCGACCGCCGAGCCGTGGAGTTGTGGGAGAACGTGAAGGACGCACCGCGGAGGGCCGATGAGCGATGACCATTCCAGTTGACACCGAAGGGCGGGAGCACCCGCACTCATCAGCGTCCATTACGGGCGTTTAACAAGCAGTCTCAGAACGTCGCCGGAGGCACAGCAGCTACCCGCGCCGCCCGGCGGCTTCGAGGGCTTCACGCACGGTCCCGCCCCGAGAGCCAGCCGACCAGCCCACCAAGTGCCGCCCCGACCTCGGGAGCAAGGGGAACATCGGTCGTCAGGCTGACGACGATGCCGATCGCCAACCCGATCACCGCACCGACCACGATCGCGGCTCCGACAGGCATGCGGCTTAGACGATTCATCGCCTACTCCGAGAGCCCCACGGCTTCGAGGGCCTTCGTGTGATCCCAGAAGAACTCGTGACCGCAGATTCTGCGCTTGCGAACCGTAACGACGTCCGTCATCTCGATATTCGACTGAGGGCCGTGGCCCACGCCACGCCAGACGAACCTGACGACGACTCGGTCGGCGGCGTCGATGAAGTCGCTGATCGGTTCCATGCGGTCGGCATCCCAGGTGTCGCGGAGTTGCTCGAAGAGGCGCATGACCGCCTCCCGGCCTACGTAGGACCCCGCCTCCGGCCAATCCGCCACGGTCCGCAAGATGACATCGGGGTCATGCATCTCGCGAACCGCATCACCGTTCCTCGCGTTCCACGCCTCGAAGACGGCTCGCACGAGCCCCACGTTCTCCTGCGACATCGCCTACTCCCGCAGCCCGGCGGCTTCGAGGGCGTCCGCCTTGTGCAAGTACCCCTGGGCGTACACGACCTTGCCGCGACGGATGATCCACACGGCCGCCCACGGCACCTCGTAGTCCATTTCGAACCGTTTTGAGTGTCCGAGTGTTCGCACAGCCATGACCACGGTCTCGCCGTCCGCGGCCTCGATGAGCTCGTCCATCTCAACGCGCACGTGATCGATCGTGTCCAAGTCGAATGATTCGGCCCGCCATTGGCGCACCCCATCGTGGCCGCGGAACACGAGTGTGCCGGGAAACCCGGCAGGATTCCTGATCTCGATCTGCTCGTCGCAGAGGTCGAATGGCGGCAACCCGTCCTCGTTGAAACCCGCCCACCAGAGCCGCACGACCTCGACATTCTCCTGCGACATCGCCTACGCCCGCAGTCCCACGGTTTCGAGCAGTGGGCTGGGCTCGTCGCTAGCTTGCTCCGACGTACGGCGCAATATCAGGAAGAGCAGGCCGGCTAGCACCACCCGACCGGCGGCAGCCCGGAGCTGTGCCGCTGAAGACCCAAAGTCTCCTTGGTCCGGCCCCAAGACGAGGTACGTGGCTGCCCCAGCGGCGACCATCTCAATCGGACGCTCAATGCGGCTCAGGAAGAACGGCGCCGCAAGGATGAGGTAGATGGCATAGCTACGGAAGCTGTAGGGAGGTACGACCAAGCCGGCCACGACCAAGAAGGCGGCTGCTGTGAAGACATCTGCCTTGAGCGCGTTGCGGTAAGCCACACCGATGGCTATGAAGAACAGCGCTGCCACGACCTGGGCAGCGGTCGAGAACAGCGGGGCCTCTAACCCGAGCGCGTCAGGTACGCCGGTAAATGCCGCATTCAAGTCAACGGTTGATTGTCCATGTCGAAGCCAAGGCAGCGCCGATGTAATGAACCACACTGAATGCGGCACGAGTATGAAACCGGCTGCGTTCAACAGTCCGGCCACCGCTACCGCCCACACCATCCCACGGCCGCGCCCGATGAGTAAAGGCAGGAGCAAGAGCAGCACCATCGTGGGTTTGATCGCGACGGCGAGCCCGATGACGGCCCCGCCCTCCCGGTCCCGGTTGCTCGCGAGCGCGACCATCGCCGCTGCGAAGAGCGCGAGCGAGACGGGATCGGTGTTTCTGAGCCCCATTGCATTGCTGAGTGGCATAGAAACGGCGAAGATCGCGGCGGCGATAGCCATACGCTGCCGCGCCTTTTCATCCGCCAAGCGGAAGACGACGAAGAATGCCGCCGGGATGAGAAGCGCGACCGCGGCGGTGTACAACTTGGAAGCTGTGGCCTCCGGCAGCCAGCCCATGGGATACAGAAGGACAGCGGCGGACGGTGTATGCACAAAGGAACCGTTTGCCGAGTGCTCCGCGTAAGCCGTACCGCCTTCAACGAGACGATGCACTCCCTGCCAAATGGGATTGAAGTCGTCCCCAAGTCTCGACCACCCGCGGATCGCGACACGGCCGAAGGCCAACAGCGCAACTGTCCAGGCGAAGAGCATCGCGGGCGTTTTCGCGCGTGTCATGACTCGGGCCTGCTCGACAATTGACCGCCTCATATTCTCGGTTTAGCCGAGCTGCCGCTCGAGAAGAAACTGACCGACGGATCGTCGGCTCGCCCGCTCACACCGATGAATCTGGAGGCGCGGATTATGATGCCGCCGCCCTTCGTGATCGTGGACGGCGGACTGTAGGTGCGCCGCCGAGACGTGGTTGCCCTGGTCTTATCTCTTCGCCGCTAACGGCTCGGCGACCAGTCCGCCCCGCTGCTTCTCCAGCCCCACCTTGAGACGCGGGATCGTTCCAGGGCTCGAGTCCCACGGGCGATACGCGCCATTGCGGTGCGAACTCGGAGCCGCTCCATCGGCCCGTGCCGGGTACGAGGTGCTCCCGCTCCCGCCGTACCCGGCCGGGCCGTCTCCGCCGTGACGCCTCGAGCGACCATCCCGCCAGGGAACTTGCCCGCCTGACCGCACCTAATCGTCGCTTCGCGGCGAACCGACTTCAAACCAAGGAGCAAACATGACTCGCAGCAGCCTCATCCCCTTTCTCGCCGCCGCGAAAGCAGAGAGGGCCCCGCTTACGGAACCCCCTCAATGAGCAGCTGCGAAGCCTCGCGGACTAGGGGGCGGGGCAGCCGTTGCCGGAGCCGCCGCCGCTGCCGAAGTGGTTCTGGCCGCCTCCGCCGCCGAAGCCGCCGCCGCAGGGGCCGAACACGGTTTGGCCCCCGCCGCCTCCACCTTCGCCTTGGCCGCCTACGCCTCCGCCTCCGCCGTGGCCCGCGCCGCCTTGCCCGAAGCTGCCGCCTCCGCCGCCGCCGTTAGCTGCGATGGCCACAGGACTAGCAGCCAGCGCCAAC
>JBKPHS010000012.1:0-30514 GCA_046729975.1 Actinomycetota bacterium | reverse complement strand
GGCGAGCGTGATCAGCCGCTCCAGCTCGGGCTTGACCGCCTTCGCCTTCGCCTCGGTCGTCTGGATGCGCTCGTGGTTGATGACCTCCCGAGAGAGGTTCATCAACAGAGCCTTCCGGTGCGATGAAGACCGGCCGAGCTTATGACGAAGGCGCTGATGCCTCATGAGCGCAACGACAGTCCGCGTGCATCCAATGTCTCAATCACTTCTTCAATCGACTTGCGCCCGAAGTTCGGGATCGCGGCCAGCTCGGACTCCGACTTCTGGAGCAGGTCGCCGACGGTCTGGATGCCGGCGCGCTTCAGGCAGTTGTACGAGCGCACGCCCAGCTCCAGCTCCTCGATCAGGATGTCGTCCATCCCCGCCGGCGCGCGTCCGGCCTGCGGGCCCGCGGCCGCGGGCTCGCCCATCATGTCGCCGCCGCCCTGAAGCGCCTCGAGCCGCTCCGCGTCCGTAAAGATCGCGAGGCTCTTGATGAGGATCTCGGCTGCCTCGCGCAGCGCGGCCTGGGGCTCCACGGAGCCGTCGGTCTCGATGTCGAGCGTGAGCTTGTCGTAGTCGGTGCGCTGCCCGACGCGGGCCGCCTCGACCTGGTAGGCGACGCGCTTGACCGGCGAGAAGATCGAGTCGATCGGGATCACGCCGATGGGCTGGTCGTCGGTCTTGTTCTCCTCGGCCGGGGAGTAGCCGCGACCGCGCCCGATCGTCAGGTACATCTCGAGCTTCGTCTTCTTCTCGAGCGTGGCGACGTGCGCGTCGGGGTTCAGGATCTCGACGCCGGAGGGCAGGTCGATGTCCTTCGCCGTAACCTCGCCGGGGCCGGTGGCCACGAGCGGCGCCTCGATCTCGACGGCCTCGGTGTGCATGCGGCAGACGATCTCCTTCAGGTTGAGGACGATGTCCGTGACGTCCTCCTTTACGCCCGAGATTGTCGAGAACTCGTGCGCAACGCCCTCGATGCGGGCGCTCGTGACCGCCGCCCCCGCGAGCGAGGACAGCAGCACCCGCCGGAGCGAGTTGCCGAACGTGTAGCCGAAGCCGCGGTCGAGCGGCTCGATCGTGAAGGTGCCGCGGTTTTCCTGCACCTTCTCTGCGGAAATCTGGGGAGTCTGGAACTCAAGCATGGTGGTCTCAGTCCTTCGGTTGTCTTCCCGCCGCCCCGGCGACGTGCGCGGGAGGGCGGCTGGGATCTCTACTTCGAGTACAGCTCGACGATCAGCTGCTCCTGTACCGGCGTGTCGATCTCGTCACGCTCGGGGAGCCGGAGCACTTTCGCCGTAAGTCCATCGTGGTCCGCCTGGAGCCAGGCCGGCACGACGGAGGTCAGCTCCGTCGCGTCGCGGACGATCTGCTGGGCCGACGAGCTCGCCTTGACGGCGATGACGTCGTTCGGCCTGACCTGGTACGAGGGGACGTTTACGCGCCTGCCGTTCACGCTCCAGTGCCCGTGCAGAACGAGTTGGCGCGCCTGGCGCCGGGAGGCGGCGAAGCCGAGGCGCACGAGCACGTTGTCGAGTCGCGTCTCGAGCAGGCGAAGCAGGTTCTCGCCGGTGACGCCCGGCTGCCGGCTGGCCTTGGCGTAGTAGCTGCGGAACTGCTTCTCGAGCACCCCGTAATAGCGGCGGGCCTTCTGCTTCTCGCGAAGCTGGAGCCGGTACTCGGACTGCTTCTGGCGGCCGCGGCCGTGCTCGCCCGGCGGGTACGAGCGGCGCTCGACGCCGCACTTGTCGGTCAGGCAGCGCTCGCCCTTGAGGAACAGCTTCATGCCCTCTCGGCGGCACTGCTTGCACTGCGCTCCGCGATCCCTGGCCATCGCGCCTAGACCCTGCGCCGCTTCCGCTGGCGGACTCCGTTGTGCGCCTGCGGCGTCACGTCGCGGATGCTCGTGACCTCCAGGCCGGCGGCCTGGAGAGAGCGTATCGCGGTCTCACGGCCCGAGCCGGGGCCCTTCACGAAGACCTCGACCTTCTGGAGGCCCTGCTCCATGCCCTTCTTCGCGGCCGAGTCCGCGGTGACCTGCGCGGCGAAGGGAGTCGACTTGCGGGAGCCCTTGAAGCCGGCGCCGCCGGCCGACTCCCACGCGATCACGTTGCCGTCCTTGTCGGTGAGCGCCACGATCGTGTTGTTGAAGCTCGTCTTGATGTGGGCCTGGCCGAAGGGGATGTTCTTCTTCACCCGCCGCCGGCCGCGGCCACGCCCTGCGCGCTGCTGTGCCACTACTTCTTGACCGCCTTCTTCTTGCCCGCGACCTGCATGCGCTTCGGCCCCTTGCGGGTACGGCCGTTGGTCTTGGTCCGCTGGCCGTTGACCGGCAGGCCGCGGCGGTGGCGCAGGCCCCTGTAGGCGCCGATCTCCATCAGCCGCTTCACGTTCTGGGAACGCTCACGCCGGAGGTCGCCCTCGACCGTCAACTCGTTGTCGATGACGTCGCGCAGCTTCACGACCTCGTCGTCGGTCAGGTCCTTAACGTAGGTGTCAGGGTCGACGCCCGCCTTCTGAAGCGCCGCCCGCGCCTGCGACTCGCCGATGCCGTAGATGTAGGTGAGCCCGACCTCGACCCGCTTGTTGAGCGGGATGTTGACTCCTGCGATCCGAGCCAAGCCCTACCCCTGCCGCTGCTTGTGCCGCGGGTTCTGACAGATCACGAGGACGGCGCCGTGACGGCGGATGATCTTGCACTTCTCGCACATTGGCTTGACTGACGCTCGGACCTTCATCGCTCCGCGGGGTCGGGTGGTTGAAACGAGGGGCAGCGCAGGGCCCAGGAGACGGCTCCGCGCCGACCGGTAAGGGTAGCAGTCACGCAGCACCGTGAGCGCTCACCGGCTGGTCGCGGGCGGCCTCCTCGAGATGCCAGGGGGTGAGGATCCGCGGGCCCTCCGCGGTTATCGCGACCGTGAACTCGAAATGGGCCGTCAGCGAGCCATCCTGCGAGAAGACCGACCAGTCGTCGGAGCCGACGCGAATGCCGGGACCGCCGGCCGTGACCATCGGCTCGACGGCCAGGACCATGCCCTCGAGCAGCTCTGGTCCGGTGCCGGGGTCCCCGAAATTGGGTATCTGCGGGTCCTCGTGCATGTCCCGGCCGATCCCGTGGCCGACCAGCGAGCGGACAATCGAGAGCCCCTCGCCCTCCACGCGCTGCTGGACGGCGTGGGAGACGTCCCCGAGCCGGTTGCCCGGACGGCACTGCTCGACGGCGTCGAAGAGAGCCGTCCGGGTGGTGTCGAGCAGGTGGCTCGCAACCGGCGAGACCGGTCCGATCGGAACGGTGATCGCGGCATCCGCCACCCAACCGTCGAGGATCACGCCGACGTCGAGCGAGAGCACGTCGCCTCGCTCGAGGCGGTAGGGCCCTGGAATGCCGTGGACCACCATCGAGTTCGGCGAGGTGCAGATCGAGCCCGGAAAGCCGCGGTAGCCCTTGAAGGCCGGCTCGGCTCGCTGCGAACGGATGAAGCGCTCTGCGGCGGCATCGAGCTCGCCCGTGGTGACGCCGGCCCTGGCCTTGCCGCGCAGCATGTTCAGGCAGCGGACCAGGATCGCTCCCGCCGTCCCTATCCGCTCTATCTCCTCGGGGGACTTCCTGACGATCAAAGCTCGTCTTCCAGACGCAGGGTTGCCAGCGTAGCGCGGATGTGGTCGTTGACCTCGCCCTGCGATCTGGTTCCGTCGAAGCGGCGTAGGAGCCCATTCTTCTCGTAGCGCTCCACGAGCGGCTGCGTCTGCCGGTGGTAGACGTCGAGGCGGTGCTTGACGGTCTCCGGCGCGTCGTCATCGCGCTGGATCAGCCGCGAGCCGTCCTGGTCGCACACCCCTTCGCGCTTCGGCGGGTCGTTGTCGACGTGGTAGAGGTGCTGGTTCTTGACGCACAGGCGCCGTCCGGAGAGCCGCTTGATCACCTCCTCGTCGCGCACGTCGAGCAGCAGCGCCGCGGTCAGCCGGCGGCCTCGCCTCTCCAGCGCCTCCTCGAGAGCGTCCGCCTGCTCCTCGGTTCGCGGGAAGCCGTCGAGGAGGAACCCGTCCCGCGCCTCAGGGCTGTCGATCGCCTCCATGATCACCTCGGTGATCAGCTCGTCGGGAACGAGGTCCCCGCGATCGACGTACTCCTTCGCCTGCTTGCCGAGCTCCGTCTCGTCCCTGATAGCGGCGCGCAGGATGTCGCCGGTCGCGTAATAGGGCAGGTCGAAGTCGGCCGTCAGCCGCTCGGCCTGCGTGCCCTTGCCGGCGCCCGGCGGGCCGAGCAGGATGAGGTTGAGCTCGCTCATGGAGACGGCGCAGCCTATCGCGCGCCGCCTCCGTCGCTGCGGAGCGGACCGGGGGCTCGCGGAGGCGGGCCCCCGGCCACTCAGGTCACTGGATCCCGGCCTCCGCGCAGGCGGACTTGTACCTGCCGGTGCAGATGTCGCCCGGCTTGTAGAAGCCGTCCTTGATGACCGTGTCGTTGATGTTGTCCTTCGTCACGGCCACTGGCGTCAACAGGACCGAGTCCACCTGCTTCTTGCCGTTGTCGACCTTCGCGTTGAGCAGTCCCTCCGGCGGCTTCTCGTCCCTGGCGGCGGCCACCGCCAGCTGCGCCGACACCTCGGCCTGCTTCCTGATCGTGAGGTAGATCGTCATGTACTGCTCGCCGGTGAGGATGCGCTGGAGAGCGGCCACCTCGGCGTCCCCGCCGCTCACCGGGACCGACTTGGGGTCCACGCCGTTGCCCTTCATCGCCGCGATCGCACCGCCGGCCATGCCGTCGTTGGCCGAGTACACGGCTGCGAAGCCGTCCTTGCCGAGCGCCGTGATCGACTGATCCATCTGGCGCTGGGCCTTGTCGGGGCTCCAGTCCGGCGTGTCGTACTCCTTGGCGACCTTGACACCGCTCTTGTCGAAGACCGCGTGCGCTCCCTCCTTGTAATCGCCGGCGCTCGGGTCCGTGGGCGCGCCGTTGATCATCACGATCGACTTGCCGTCGGCAGGGCCGATCTTGTCGAGCACGGTCTGCGCCTGGATCTTGCCCTGGCGCACGTTGTCGAACGACACGTAGAAGTCGATGTCCTGGTCGGAGATCAGCCGGTCATAGGCGATCACCGGCACCTTCGCGCGCTTCGCCTGCTGGACCACGGGACCCACGGAGGCGGCATCGACGGCGTCCAGCACGAGGACGTCGGCGCCGTTCGTGATCGCGGCCTCCGCCTGGGTCTGTTGCTTCGCGGCGTCCTGGCTTGCGTTCGAATAGAGGACCTCGCAATCCGGACAGATCTCCTTGACCTTCGCCTCGAACGCGGGGTGATCGTGCTGCTCGTAGCGCGTCGTCTTCGTCTCCGGCAGGAGCAGCGCCACCTTCTTGGCCTCGCCGCCGTTGCCGCCGCCGCCACCGTCGTCGTCGTCGCCACAGGCGGCAAGACCCAGGGCGGCGCACACGACGACGGCCACGACAGCGAATTTCGTCTGACTGGCCCTCATCGTCTGTTCCTCCTCCGTTGGTTGACTTCCCAGCTCCTCAATCGCGTCATCAGTTGGTGGCAGTCACCTTCGACAGGCCCGCCGGAGCGTCCGGATCGAGTCCGCGAAGGTCCGCGAGCGTCAGGGCGACCTGCTGGCCGCGGACGACCGCGGGAATCGCGGCCAGCGGCTCCGGCACCCCCTCCGGAAGCGGCAGGTCGGCGGCCGGCAGGGCGGCGCACAGCGCCACGGGCGCGTGGCGGGCGCGGACGAGCCGCACCAGCTCGCGGACGTCGTCGGATGCGGCACCGCCCCCGTCGAACGCCAGCACCGGCACATCGGAGCCGACCGCCCCGATCGGGCCGTGGCGAAAATCGGCGGCGGAGATGCCCTCGGCGAGGATTCCCGTGACCTCCTTGATCTTCAGCGCCGCCTCCAGGGCGGCGGCGTATAGCAGGCCACGCGCCACGACAAAGACTCGATCCGCCTCCACCCAGCGCCGCGCGAGCGCCAGCGCCGGCGCGGTGTCCTCGAGCACGCCGGCGACCTTCCCTGGAAGCGCGTCGAGCTGCTCGCCGCTGAACCGCACAGGGCCGAGCGCGCCCGCGACAGCCGCGACCGCGAGCATCTGGCCGGTCGCCGTCTTGGTCGCGGGCACGGCCAGCTCGGGACCAGCGTCGACGGACAGCACCACGTCGACGGCCTCCGCAAGCGGACCCTGTGGCTCGTTGACAATGCCGACGGTGCGGGCCCCGGCGGCGCGCAGGAGCTTGCAGACGGCGACTATCTCCGGCGTGGCGCCCGACTGGCTCACCGCGACGACCAGATATCCGGAGTAGTCGCTCCTCGCCCGGTAGAGCGTGTGCAGGCTCGGAGCCACCAACCCCGCAGGGCGCTGCGCCGCCAGCTCAGCCAGGTAGCGGCCGAACACCGCGGCGTGATCCGACGAGCCACGGGCCAGGAACGCGACGCCTGCGAGCGGCTCTGGAACTACCGCGCGGACCCGCTGGACGTCGGCGTCGTAGCGTTCCGCGAGGCGCCCGAGCACCCGTACCTGCTCCGACATCTCCGCGAGCATCAGAGTCCCGCCGTTCATCCCGCGGCCTCGGTCGCCAGAGGGGCGGCAGCAGCGTCCAGAGCCAGAGCGACCGCTCCGCGGAGGGCGCCGTCGTGGGGGAAGCGCGCCGCCACGAGCTCCGGCGGAAACGGGACCGCCCGCCGCAGCGTGCGCTCGAGCGCCGGCAGAATGACATCGCCCTTGCTCATGAGCCCTCCACCGACTGCGATCCGGGCTGGGTCGAGGAGAATCGCGAGGTTGGCGACGTGGGCTGACAGCTCCGCGAGCGTCTCGTCGATCAGTGCCCGCGCGCGGGGATCCGCCTGCGCGAAGACATCCGCGGCGGTCAGCTGCTCGCCGAGCAGCCTGCTGCCGCGCTCGCCGATCGCCCGCCCCCCGACGTGCTCCTCGAGCGGGGCGCGACCGTCCGCTACGCCGGATTCGTCGCCCGGTCCGCGCAGGCTGTATCCGATCTCCCCGGCGGCCCCATGGGCGCCGCTCAGCACCTCCTGCCCGACGATCACGCCGGCGGCCACGCCCGTCCCGAGGCTGAGGAGCACGGCCGGGTCGGCCCCTCGCAGGCTGCCCCAGCGCGCCTCGGCAACCGCCGCGGCCTTGACGTCGTGGCCCAAGCTAGTCCCATCGATGCCGAGGCCGTCCGCCAGGAGCGCGGGAAGCGACAGGCTCTCCCAGCCGGGGACGTTCGGCGCGAGCAGCACGCGATCCTCGCGCACGATGCCCGGGCTCACGGCGCCCACAGCAAGGCAGTCGCCTCCAAGCCTCTCGCCCGTTCGCCCGATCAGGGCACGCGCGGCCACTAGCGCTCGCTCCACCGCCTGAGTGGCACCCCGTTGGGGGTCCGTGTCCAGCCGCTCCGCCTCGACGATCTCGCCGTCGACAGTTGCAGTTCCCAGGGCGATTTTCGTGCCGCCGAAGTCCATTCCCAGCACGAAGTCCGTCCTGTCGGGCATAATTGGCAGGATAGTTTCCTAACTATGCCGAAGTCAAGGCGACCAAGCGATCCCGTGCGCCTTCCACCACCGCCGTCAGCCGAGCCTCAGCCGGGAACCCCGAGCCTGCTGCGCGCCATCAACGAGCGGGCACTGCTCGACGACCTGCGCCGCAACGGCCCGAAGTCCCGCGCGCAGCTGGCGCGCGACACCCGGCTGTCGAAGCCGACCGTCTCCCAAGCCCTCGGCAGCCTCGAACGCGCCGGGCTCGTGCGCGCGGCGGGCGAGGCGGCCCCACCCCGCGGCCGGACCGCTGTGCTCTACGAGGCCGATCCGACGGCCGGCTACGTGGTCGGGATCGACATCGGGCGAGCCTGGCTCCGGATCGCGGCCGCCGACCTCTCGGGGGCGATTGTCGCGCGTGGTGACGACCGCAACCGCGCCCGCAGCGCTACCGCGCTCGTGCGAGCAGTCGCCGAGCTCGCCCAGCGCGTGGTCGTCGAAGCCGGCCTCACCTGGAAGCACGTCGTCCATACGGTCGTCGGCGGGCCAGGGGTCTTCGACCCCGAGAGTGGTCGCCTGCGGCATGCGCCGAACCTGCCGGGGTGGAGCCGGCCGGGCCTGATGAACGCCCTCCGTGAGGCGCTTCCGCCGAGCCTGGCCCTCGAGAACGACGCCAATCTGGCAGCCCTCGGCGAGCGCTCCTACGGAACGGGCAGGGATGCCGACACGTTCGTGTACGTCTCGGTCGGCACGGGCATCGGCATGGGCATCATCATCGATGGCGAGCTCTACCGCGGGGCGCACGGAAGCGCGGGCGAGGTCGCCTACCTGCCGCTGCCGGGCGACGACGCGCTGCGGACGGACGAGGCGACTGCGCGGCTTCGCGGCATCCTCGAGGAGGCAGCTTCGGCCGACGCCGTGGTCCGTACGGCCAGGACCCTCGGGATGCGCGGCCAGCTCTCTGCCAAGAGGATCTTCGCCGCGGCGAGGGCCGGCGACGAGACGGCGCTAGCGGCGGTGGAGGGCGAGGCCGAGCGGCTGGCGCTCGTGGTCGGCACCGTCGCCGCAATCCTCGACCCGGAGTTCGTCGTTCTGGGCGGCGGGGTTGGCAGCAACATCGATCTGCTTCGCCCCGGCCTCGAGCGGCGCCTGAACGAGCTCAGCCCACTCGGGGCACCGATCGTGGACGGCCTGCTCGGCCAGGACGCGATCGTGCTTGGCGCGATAGCGACGGCGCTCGATACGGCGCGCGCGCTCGTATTTCAGCAGCGGACTGAGCGGCTGGTCGCTAGTCGCTAGGGACTAGAGACTAAGGACTAGAGACTGGGCTTCCTATTTGAGGAAGCCCTCGTAGTTGCGCATCATCAACTGCGCCTCTAGCTGCTTCATGGTGTCCAGCGCGACGCCCACCACGATCAGGATCGAGGTGCCGCCGAAGAAGAAGTTGGCGCTCGTCTGGTTGATGAGAATGGTCGGCAGGGCCGCGACGGCGGCCAGGTAGAGCGCCCCGGGGAAGGTGAGCCGGGCCAGGATGCGATCGAGGTACTCGGCCGTCGGCCGGCCGGGTCTCACGCCCGGGATGAAGCCTCCGTATTTCTTGAGGTTGTCCGCCTGCTCGACGGGATTGAACGTGACCGCCGTGTAGAAGTAGGTGAACACGATGATCAGGAACGACTCGCCGACCAGGTAGGCCCAGCCGTTCGGGCTGAAGAACGTCGAGAAGTCGCGCGCCCAGTTCGCCTGGCTGAGCTCGCCGACGGTCGGCGGGAAGGCCATCAGCGAGGCCGCGAAGATCACCGGGATCACGCCGGCCATGTTCACGCGCAGCGGCAGGTAGGTGGAGCCGCCGCCGGCCATCCGCCGCCCGACGACGCGCTTCGCGTACTGCACGGGTATGCGGCGCTGGCCCTCCTGCATGAAGACGATGCCGGCGATGATCGCCAGCGCGAGGAACGGCATCATGACCTTGAACACCTGGTCGGGATTGGTCCACCAGGCGGAGATGCCGTTCGGGATGCCGGCGGCGATGCTCGCGAAGATCATCAGCGAGATGCCGTTGCCGATGCCGCGCTGAGTGATCAGCTCGCCGAACCACATCAGTAGGACGCAGCCGGCCGTGAGGGTCATCACGATCACGAAGACGGTCGAGAAGTTGAAGCTGTCAACTACCGACGTGTTGGCCGTGTTGCCGAAGGAGCGGAACAGGAAGACGTAGCCGATCGACTGCGCGAAGGACAGGCCCACCGTCAGGTAGCGGGTGTACTGCGTGATCTTCTGCTGGCCGACCTCGCCTTCCTTGCGCAGCTTCTCGAGCGACGGCAGCACCACTGTGAGGAGCTGCAGGATGATCGACGCCGTGATGTAGGGCATGATCCCGAGCGCGAAGATCGCGAAGCGCTGAAGGCTCCCGCCCGAGAACAGGTTCAGGAAGCCGAGCACGTTCGAGCCCGTGACGCTCTCGGAGATCTCCTTGACCGCCTCGGTGTTGATTCCGGGCGCCGGGATGTAGGCCCCGACGCGGTAGAGAGCGAGCATGCCGGCGGTGAAGGCCAGCTTCTTTCGGATGTCGGGGATCCGGAACGAGTTGACGAAGGTCGCGAGCATCGCGCGCCTACTCGACGACCGTGCAGGTGCCCCCGGCCGACTCGATCTTCTCGCGCGCGGCCTTCGAGAACCCGTGCGCGTGGACGGTGAGCTTCGTCTTAAGCTCGCCCTGACCGAGGATCTTGACCGGAATGTCCTTCCGTGTGGCCAGCCCGCTCGCCTTCAGCGAGTCCGGCGTGACCTCAGCGCCGTCGTCGAAGCGGGCCTCGAGGTCGCGCAGGTTGACCGGCTGGGTCTCCGTGCGGAACGGCCCGAAGGGCATCGACATCTTCTTCGTCGGGCCGCGCAGCTTGCGCATCCTCATGTGAATCGGCATCTGGCCGCCCTCGAAGTTGGCCCGCTGCTTGTCACCCGACCGCGCGCCGGCGCCCTTCTGGCCGCGGCCCGCCGTCTTGCCGAACCCGGAGCCCTCGCCGCGGCCCAGCCGCTTGCGCGGCCTGCGCGAGCCTCGAGCGGGCTCCAGCGAGTGAAGTCCGATCTTCTCGGCCACGCCTACTCCACCACCCTCACGAGGTGGCGGACGCGCTTGATGGCGCCCCTCACCGTCGGATGGTCGTCGCGCTCGACGCTACGGCCGATCTTGCCCAGCCCAAGGCTCCGAAGCGTGCCGCGCTGCCGGGGGTTCGCCCCGTTGGAAGACCTGACCTGTGTGATGACGAGCTTGGCCATCACGCTTGGGCCTCAGCCGTTTCCGGGGGCTGAGGGCTGGGGGCTGGGGACTTGTCTGGCAGGCCCAAGACCTCCTGAACCGAAAGCCCGCGCAACTCGGCGACCTGCTCGGGCCTCCGGAGCTCCTGAAGCGCCGTGACCGTCGCCTTCACGAGGTTGATCGGGTTCTGGCTCCCGAGCGACTTCGAGAGCACGTCGCGGATGCCCGCGAGCTCGAGCACCGCACGCACGCCGCCACCCGCGATCACGCCCGTACCCTCGGAGGCCGGCTTCAGGAAGACGCGCCCGGCGCCATAGACGCCGGTGACCTGGTGGGTGATCGTCTGGCCGTGCATGGGGACGTCGAAGAGGTTCTTCCTGGCCCGCTCGACCGCCTTCTGGATCGCCAGCGGGACCTCGTTGGCCTTGCCGTAGCCGACGCCGACGCGCGAGCGCTCGTCCCCGACGACGACGAGGGCCGTGAACGAGAAGCGCCGGCCGCCCTTGACGACCTTGGCCACGCGGTTGATCTCGACGACGCGCTCCTGAAGATCGTCTCCAGCCCGGCTGCCTCTGTCTCTGCGGTCTCGTGCCATGAACGGAAGAGGGTAGCTAGAAGGCCAGGCCGCTCTCGCGGGCGCCCTCGGCCAGGGCCTTGACGCGGCCGTGGTAGCGGTAGCCGCCGCGATCGAAGACGACCGACTCGACCCCTGCCTCCTTGGCACGCGACGCGATCAGCTCGCCGGCGCGCTTGGCCTGCTGCATCGGCTTCAGCCCCCGCAGCTCGGCCTCGGTCCACGTCACCGCGGCGAGCGTCTGGCCCCGCACGTCGTCGATCAGCTGCGCGTGGACTCCGCGGTTAGAGCGGAAGACCGCGAGCCGGGGGCGCTCGGCCGAGCCGCGCACCTTGGCGCGCACGCGTCGCCGGCGGCGCATTCTCCTGGCGGGCTTCGTGGCGATGCTCATGCGCGCTTGCCGACCTTCCGGGCGACGTACTCGCCCTGATAGCGGATGCCCTTGCCCTTGTACGGCTCGGGCGGGCGCACCTTGCGGATGCGGGCGGCGGTCTCGCCGACCTGCTGCTTGTCGATCCCGCGCACCACGATCTGCGTCGGGGCCGGTACCTCGAACTCGATCCCGGCCGGCGCCCTGACCTGCACGGGATGGGAGAAGCCGACCGTCAGCTCGACGTCCTTCCCCCGCAGCGCGGCGCGGTACCCGACCCCCTGGATCTCCAGCCGCCGCTCGAAGCCGTTCGTCACTCCCTCGACCATGTTCGCGATCAGGCTGCGCGTGAGGCCGTGGAGAGCGCGGTGCTCGCCGCGGTCCGAGGGACGCTTGACGAGCACCTCGCCGTCCTCCTGCGACACCTCCATGTCACGCGCGACGCGCTGCTGGAGCTCTCCCTTGGGCCCCTTGACGCGCACGAGATCGGGCTCGATGAGCACGTCCACGCCCTCGGGCACCGGGATGGGCTGCTTTCCGATCCGGGACACGGGTGTCTCCGCTACCAGACGTAGGCCACGACCTCGCCGCCGACGCCCTGCCTGCGGGCCTCGTGGCCGGTCATGACCCCGCTCGAGGTCGAGAGGATCGTGGTGCCCATGCCGCCGAGCACCTTCGGCACCTCGCCCGCGCCGACGTAGGACCTGCGGCCGGGGCGGGATACGCGCTTCATGCCGGATATGACGGGCGCGCGGTCCTGCGTGTACTTGAGGCGGACACGCAGCACCTCGCCCACGCGCGCGGGCTCGGTCGAGTAACCCTCGATATAGCCCTGCTCGCTGAGGATGCGCGCGATCTCCGCCTTGAAGGTCGAGGCGGGGATGTCGACGTACTCGTGGTCGGCCGACAGCCCGTTCCGTATGCGGGTTAGGAAGTCTGAGATCGGGTCGGTCACGGTCGTCGCCTCGGTCCGGCTACCAGCTCGACTTCGTCAGCCCGGGCACGTAGCCCTCGTGCGCGACCTCGCGCAGGCAGATCCTGCAGAGGCCGAACTTCCGGAAGTACGCGCGCGGACGCCCGCAGCGGCGGCAGCGCGAATGCTCCCTGGTCTTGTACTTCTGCGGCCGCTTCGACCGCACGATCTTCGATGTCTTCGCCAACTGTTCTCCTAGCTTTCCTCGCCCCGCTCCGGGGCGCTCTCGGCGGGCCCGCCTTCGCCCTCTTCGCCTTCCGCGGCCTCGGGCTCCACGCGCTTGGCGTAGGCCTCCGGGTTCTCTTCCTTCAGCTGCTCCAGCGCCGCCTGCTCGGCCTCGGCCCGCAGGCGCGCCTCCTCCTTGCGCTGCTCTTCCGCCGCCGCCTGGGCGTCCAGGTCTTCACCGGGACGGCCCTCGCGGGCGAACGGCATCCCGAAGGCGTCGAGCAGCGCGAACGCTTCCTCGTCGGACTGCGCCGTAGTAGTGAAGGTTATGTCGAGCCCACGGACCTGGTCGATCGAGTCGTAGTCGATCTCCGGAAAGATGATCTGCTCGCGCACGCCCATCGAGTAGTTGCCGCGGCCGTCGAACGAACGCGGGTTGAGCCCGCGGAAGTCGCGGATCCGCGGGATGGCGACCGACATCAGCCGGTCGAGGAACTCGTACATCCGCGCGTCGCGCAGCGTGACCGCCACGCCGATGGGCATGCCCTCGCGCAGCTTGAAGCTGGCGATGGACTTGCGCGCGCGGCGGACGTTCGGCTTCTGCCCGGCGATCGTGGCGAGCTGCTCGGCGGCGGCGTCGAGCATGTTCGAGTCCTGCTTCGCGTCGCCCACGCCCATGTTCACGGTGATCTTCACGAGCCGCGGCGCCTGCATCGGCGAGGAGTACTCGAACCGGCTCACGAGCGCCGGCCGGATCTCCTCCTCGTAGCGCGTCTTCAGACGCGGCTTGACCTGTGCCTCAGCGAGGGCCATCAGTCGAACGTCTCTCCGCTGCGCCGCGCGAACCGGACCCTGTGACCGCCCTCGCGCTTCACGCCGACGCGCGTGGGATCGCCGGACTTCGGGTCGACCAGCATCACGTTGGACACGTGGATCGGCCCCTCCTTCTCGATCACGCCGCCGATCTCCTGAGCGCGCTGCACGTCGCGCGGAGTACGCGGACGCTGGTGGCGCTTCTGGATGTTGAGGCCCTCGACGTAGACGCGATCGCGCTTGCGATCCACGCGCAGGACGCGCCCGGTCTTGCCGCGGTCCTTGCCGGACATCACCTTGACCATGTCGTCGCGGCGGACCTTCATCAGAGAACCTCAGGCGCCAGGGACACGATCTTCATGAAGTTGCGCTCGCGCAGCTCGCGCGCCACCGGCCCGAAGATGCGCGTGCCGCGCGGGTTCCGCTGCGGATCGATCAGCACGGCCGCGTTCTCGTCGAACGAGATGTAGGTGCCGTCGTCGCGCCCGAACTGCTTGCGCGTGCGCACCACGACCGCCTGGACCACGTCGCCCTTCTTGACGGCCGCGTGGGGGATCGCCTGCTTGACGGTGCCGACTATCACGTCCCCCACCCCGGCGTAGCGCCGGTGCGAGCCGCCGCTCACGCGAATGCACAGGATCTCGCGGGCGCCGGTGTTGTCGGCCACCTTCAAGCGGGTCTCCGGCTGGATCATCGCGCACGCTCCAGCACCTCGAGCAGCCGCCAGCGCTTGGTGCGCGACAGCGGCCGGCTCTCGACGACGCGCACGGTGTCGCCCTGGTGCGCCTCGTTGCGCTCGTCGTGCGCATGCAGGGTCGATGTCTCGCGCACGACCTTCTTGTAGACGCGGTGACGGCGCGTCAGGTCGATGCGAACCGTGATCGTCTTGTCCGGCTTGTCGGAGACCACGACGCCCTGGCGCACGCGCGGGCGACCGGGTCCGTGCTCTTGTGGCTCCACCTGCGGCCGAGGCGCCTCGTCGCGGCCGGCACGCTTCTGGAGCTGCCGGTTGCGCCACGAGCGGCGCATGGCGGCGGCGCGCTCACGGCGCTCGGCGCGCTCCTGTGCGCGCTCCTCGGGCGTGCGCTCGGGCCGGGCCTCCGCCGGCCCCGTGGCCCGCGCGCGCTTTCGGCGCTCCTTAGGACCGAGCGCTTCCTCGGCCTCGGGCTCTGCCTCTGGGGGCTGGGGACTGGGGGCTGGGGACTCGTCAGCCGCGGCGTCGGCGGAGGGCTCCTCGGCCGGCTCCTCGACTGGCGTTTCCTCGTTCGTTTCCGGTTCTTCGATCATTGACTCTGTCGTCTCAGCTCCAGCTCCACGTCGATGCCGCGCTGGCGGGCGATGGTCAGCCCGCGCGCGAGGTCCTTCTTGGCCCGCTTCAGCCGCGCAGTGTTCTCGAGCTGCCCGGTGGCGTGCTGGAAGCGCAGGTTGAACAGCTCCTGGCGCGCATTCCCCACGAACTCGACGAGCTGCGGGTCCTGAAGGTTATGAGCGTCCGATCCCTTCACTGCTGCTCGGCTCCATCACGGGTCACGAACTTGGTCTTGACGGGCAGCTTGTGGCCCGCGAGCCGCATGGCCTCGCGGGCGAGCGGTTCGGGCACGCCGGCGAGCTCGAACATCACTCGTCCAGGCTTGACCACCGCGACCCAGCCTTCAGGGGCGCCCTTGCCCGAGCCCATTCGCGTCTCGGCGGGCTTGGCGGTGACGGGCTTGTCGGGAAAGATGTTGATCCAGACCTTGCCGCCGCGCTTGATCTTGCGCGTCATCGCGATTCGGGCGGCCTCGATCTGGCGGTTGGTCACCCAGCCGCGGTCGAGCGCCTTGAGGCCGTACTCGCCGAACTCCACGCGGGAGCCGCCCTTCGCGTTGCCGCGCCTGCGGCCGCGGTGCTGCTTGCGATGCTTGACTCGCTTCGGCTGAAGCACTGCCTAGCCACCCGTCCCCTGGCCGCGCGGCGGCTGCTGAACCTGCGGACCGGGGCCGCTCCCGCGACCACGGCCGCCGCCACGATTGCCGCCACGGCCGCCACCCGGGCCGCCCCGGCCGCCAGGTCCGCCGCGACCACCGCCGGCCGTGGCCTGCTGCGGGGCCTCCATCTCGGTGAGGTCCTGAGCGAAGCCGCTCGGCATGATCTCGCCCTTGTTGATCCAGACCTTCACGCCGATCCGGCCGAAGGTCGTGCGGGCCTCATAGAAGCCGTAGTCGATGTCGGCGCGCAGCGTGTGGAGCGGCACGCGCCCGTCGGAGTAGCCCTCGGTGCGGGCCATCTCCGCGCCGCCCAGGCGGCCGGAGACCTGAATCCTCACGCCCTTGGCGCCCGAGCGCATTGCCGAGGTGAGCGCCCGCTTCATCGCCCGCCGGAAGGCGACGCGGTTCTGGAGCTGCTCGGCGACGGACTGCGCGACGAGCTTGGCGTCGAGCTCCGGCCGCTTGATCTCGAGGATGTTCACCTTCACGGACTTGCCGGTCATCTTGTGGAGCTCGCGCCGCAGAGCGTCCACCTCGGTGCCGGACTTGCCGATGACGATGCCGGGCCGTGCCGTGTGGATGTTGACCTCCACCTCGGTCTTGTTCTTCCGGATCGTGATGTCCGAGAGCCCGGCGTGCGCGAGCTTGTGCTCAATGTGCCCGCGGATCCCGAGGTCCTCCATCAGGTAATCGGAGAACTCGCGGTCGTTGAACCAGCTCGACTTCCAATCGTGGATGTAGCCGACTCGCAGTCCCTCTGGATGAACCTTCTGTCCCATTACGAATCCTTCGCTGTCAGGGTGATGGTCATGTGGCTCGTGCGCTTGCGGATCCGCGTCGCACGGCCGAGGGCCCTTGGACGGAAGCGCTTGAGCGTCGGGCCCTCGTCGACCACGGCTCGGCCGACCTTCAGGTCGTCGGCCACCAGCTCGTGGTTGTTCTCCGCGTTCGCGATCGCGGAGTTGAGCAGCTTGAGCACGTCGCGGGAGGCGGCGCGCGGAGTGTGCTCGAGGATCGCGATCGCCTCGTCGACCGGCTTGCCCCGTATGTGATCGATCACCAGGCGGGCCTTGCGCGGAGCCGTGCGCACGTAACGAGCCTGCGCCCGGACCTCGACCGCCCCGTCGGCAGCGCGCCGAGGAGCAGCACGCTGGCGCCCCGCAGTGGTCTCGGCCGACCCACGCGGCCGAGTGGGAGCCTCTTCTGAGACCTCCTCTGGGGGCTGGGGGCTGGGGACTCGGCCTCAGCCGCATCATGCTCCTCCAGCCGCGCGATGAGCTCAGCCTTCTTCCCAGATTTCGGCAGCCCTCTTTCTTCGAGCAGCTTCTGAAGCTCGTCGACCTTCAGCTCGCCGTAGTCGCTCATCGCATCCTCGCCCGGTCACCGCCCGCATGACCGCGGAACATCCGGGTCGGCGCGAACTCGCCCAGCTTGTGGCCGACCATGGACTCGCTGACGAAGACCGGCACGTGCTTGCGGCCATCGTGGACGGCGATGGTGTGACCGACCATCTCCGGGAAGATCGTCGAGGTCCGCGACCAGGTCTTGATCATCTGCTTCTGGCCCGACTGGTTCATCGCCTGGATGCGCTGCAGGAGGCGCTCCTCGACCCACGGGCCCTTCTTGGCGGAACGGCTCACCGCTACCTCTTCTTCCTGCGCCGGCGCACGATGAAGCGGTCGGACTGCTTGTTCTTCTTGCGGGTCGGATAGCCGAGCGTGGGCACGCCCCAGGGGGTGACGGGATGGCGGCCCGGGGTCGTCGACCCTTCGCCGCCGCCGTGTGGATGGTCCACCGGGTTCATGGCCGTGCCGCGCGTCTGCGGCCGGATGCCCTTATGCCGGTTGCGGCCGGCCTTGCCGATGGAGATGTTCTGGTGCTCGATGTTCCCGATCGAGCCGATGGTCGCGCGGGAGTCGACGTTCACCATGCGCGTCTCGCCCGAGGGCAGGCGAAGCGTGGCGCGGTCGCCCTCCTTCGCCATGAGCTGGATGGCCGCGCCGGCGGAGCGCCCCATCTGCCCACCCCGCCCGGGGACGAGCTCGACGTTGTGCACGATCGTGCCGGTCGGGATGCTGCGCAGCGGCAGTGCGTTGCCGACGCGGATGTCCACGTCGGCGCCCGACTCGACCGTGGCCCCCACGCGCAGGCGCTGGGGAGCGAGGATGTAGCGCTTGTCGCCGTCGGCGTAGTGGAGCAGCGCGATGTAGGAGCTGCGGTTGGGGTCGTACTCGATCGAGGCGACCTTGGCGGGCACGCCGTCCTTCGCGCGCTTGAAGTCGATCTTGCGATCGCGGCGCTTGGCGCCGCCGCCGCGGTGGCGCGACGTGATCCGGCCGTTCGTGTTGCGACCGCCGCTCTTCGTGAGGCCCTCGACGAGCGACTTCTCGGGCTCCTTGCGCGTGACGTCGGCGCGATCCGAGTAGGTCGCGAAGCGGCGGCCGGGGCTGGTGGGCTTGTGCTTCTTGAGGGCCATTAGATGGTCACCTCCTGGCCCACGTGCGCCCGGGGGCGCGAAAACCGAGCCTGCGAAGGACGCAGGCCGAAGTTCATGCATGGAATGCATGGACGAGGCTGAGGACGCGCGCAGGCGAAGGTTTGCAGCGTCATCGGGTGTGCGTGGGTCGGGAGGTCGCCATCTTCATTACTCGCTGCCGATCTCCTCGCCCTCGAAGAGCTCGATCGTGTCGTCCGGGTGGAGCTGGACGACGGCCTTCTTCCACTGGCGGGAGCGGCCGGAGGTGAAGCCGCGGCGCTTGGGCTTCGACCTGACGCTCATCGTGCGCACGTCGTGCACCCGCACGCCGAAGATGTCTTCGACCGCCTGGCGGATCTGGGTCTTGTGCGCCCGCGGATGGACGCGGAACGTGTACTTGTTGGCCGCGAGAAGCGCGTAGCTCTTCTCGGACACGACCGGGTGGATGATCACGGTGCGCGCATCCATCAGGCGGCCTCCTCAGGCGCCTTGGCGCGCTCGGTCAGCGCCTCCAGCGCGGCCTCGGATACCACGAGCCGGCCGGCCCCGACGACGTCGGCCACGCCGGCGGCCTCGGCGGTCAGGACGGTCGTGTCGCGGAGGTTGCGGAAGGACTTGAAGCAGGCATCCTCGCCGTCCGGCGCGAGCACGACCAGGGCGCGCCCCTCGCCGAAGCCCTCGAGCGCCTCGGCGGCCTGCCGGGTGGAGGGCGCGTCGAACGCGGAGCCATCGACCACCGCGAGCGTGCCCCGATCGGCGTGGAGCGACAGAGCGGCGCGCAGGGCGCGGCGGCGCGCCTTGCGATTGACCTTCACGGTGTAGTCGCGCGGCTTCGGGCCGAACGCCACCCCGCCGCCTGTGCGCTGCGGCGTGGAGAGGGCGCCGGCGCGGGCCCGGCCGGTGCCCTTCTGACGCCACGCCTTGGCGCCCGTCATCGCGATCTCGGCGCGCGTGCGCGTGGATGCCGTGCCGCGGCGGCGCGCGTTCCGCTCGGCCCGCACGGCCTCATGGACGAGTGTCATGTGGAAGCGCTCGCCGAAGACCTGCTCGTCGAGGGTCACGCTGCCGGTGCCGCCCAGCTTCTTGGCCTTCGGAGCGGCCATCGCTAGGAGTCGCTCCGTATCTCGACGGTCCCGCCCTTGGGCCCGGGGACCGAGCCGCGAAGCAGCAGCAGGTTGCGGTCGGGGAGCACGTCGACCACCTCTAGCCCGCGCTGGGTCACCCGCCGGTTACCCATCTGGCCCGGGCCGCGGATCCCCTTGAAGACGCGCGACGGCGTGGCCGAGGCGCCGATCGAGCCCGGGGCCCGCACGTTGTGTGAGCCGTGCGTGACGGGGCCACGCGAGAAGTTGTGCCGCTTGACCGTGCCCTGGAAGCCCTTCCCCTTCGAGACGCCGGACACCTTGACCCTCTGGCCCGGCTCGAACGCCTGGACCGTGACCGTGTCGCCTACCTGGAGCTCGCCGGCCTCGTCGCGAAACTCGCGCACATGCCGGAGGGCCGGGGCGTCGGCCTTCTTCAGATGGCCGAGCTCGGCCTTCGTGATCCGCTTCTCCCTGACCTCGCCGAACGCGAGCTGGACCGCCTCGTAGCCGTCGCGCTCGTGCGTCCGCACACCGGTCACGTGGCAGGGCCCGGCCTCGACGACGGTCACGCGCTCCACGCGGCCGTCCTCGCTGAAGACCTGGGTCATCCCGACCTTTCTTCCGAGTAGCGCGGGCATCGGCGGCTCAGACCAGCTGGATCTGGATGTCGACGCCGGCCGGGAGGTGGTCCAGCCGCTGCAGCGAGTCGACCGTCTTCGGGGTGGGCTGGTGGATGTCGATCAGCCGCTTGTGGGTTCGGATCTCGAAGTGCTCGCGCGAGTCCTTGTCCTTGAAGGGGCTGCGGATCACGCAGTAGACGTTCTTCTCGGTCGGCAGCGGGACCGGGCCCGAGATGCTGGCGCCCGTGCGCTGCGCGGTCTCCACGATCTCGCGCGCGGCCAGCTCGATGGCCGAGTGGTCGTAGGCCTTGAGCCGGATCCTGATCTTGTTCTGGGCTATCGCCGCCATGGTCTCTTACGCACCGAGGGCGGGCCCTTGTCCTGCGGGGCCCGCCCCCTTGTAGCTGTTCTTTGCGCCGTGCTCCCTACTCGACGATCTCCGTCACGACTCCGGAGCCGACGGTCCTGCCGCCCTCGCGGATGGCGAAGCGGAGGCCCTGGTCCATGGCGATCGGCTGGATCAGCTCGATCGACATCTGGACGTTGTCGCCCGGCATGACCATCTCCGTGCCCTCGGGCAGGTGAGCCACACCGGTCACGTCCGTCGTCCGGAAGTAGAACTGGGGCCGGTAGCCGTCGAAGAACGGCGTGTGACGGCCGCCCTCCTCCTTCTTGAGGCAATAGACCTCGGCCTTGAACTTGGTGTGCGGCGTGATCGAGCCGGGCTTGCAGAGCACCTGGCCGCGCTCGATGTCCTCGCGCTTGGTGCCGCGGAGCAGGCAGCCGACGTTGTCGCCGGCGCGGCCCTCGTCGAGGATCTTGCGGAACATCTCGACCCCGGTGACGACCGTCTTCGACGTCTGGGGGTGGATGCCGACGATCTCGACCTCCTCGCCCGTCTTGATGATCCCCTGCTCGATACGGCCCGTCGCGACGGTGCCGCGTCCCGTGATCGAGAAGACGTCCTCGACCGGCATCAGGAACGGCTTGTCGAGGTCGCGCTCGGGCTCGGGGATGTAGGTGTCGAGCTGCTCGGCGAGCTCGATGATCTTCTGCTTCTGCTCCTCGTCGCCCTCGAGCGCCTTCAATGCGGAGCCGGTGACGAACGGGATGTCGTCACCCGGAAACTCGTACTCCGTGAGCAGGTCGCGGACCTCGACCTCGACGAGCTCGAGCAGCTCGGGGTCGTCGACCATGTCGGCCTTGTTGAGGAACACGACGATGTAGGGCACGCCCACCTGACGGGCGAGCAGGATGTGCTCGCGCGTCTGCGGCATCGGGCCGTCGGCCGCCGAAACGACCAGGATCGCGCCGTCCATCTGGGCGGCGCCCGTGATCATGTTCTTGACGTAATCGGCGTGACCCGGGCAGTCGACGTGCGCGTAGTGGCGCTTGTCGGTCTCGTACTCCACGTGCGAGGTCGCGATCGTGATGCCGCGCTCCTTCTCCTCCGGAGCGTTGTCGATCTCCTCGAAGCTGTGCGCCTGGCCGCCGTACTTCTCTGCCAGCACCAGGGTGATCGCAGCGGTCAGCGTCGTCTTGCCATGGTCGATGTGACCGATGGTCCCGACGTTCACATGCGGTTTATCCCGCTGAAACTTCTCCTTCGCCACTGCGTGTCACTCCTTTCGCAAAATGATTCGGTCCGCGCTGCGGTGGCCAGGCGCGAACCCCCGAAACATACTCGTTATGCGCCAGCCCCGACCGGCTCGCCGGTGCGGTGCTCGACGATGTCCTCGGCGAGGTTGTTCGGCACTTCCTCGTACCTGTCGAACTGCATCGTGTAGGTCGCGCGACCCTGCGTGTTCGAGCGCAGATCGGTCGCATAGCCGAACATCTCGGACAGGGGGACGCTCGCCCTGACGGCCAGCGCGTTGCCGCGTGGCTCCTGGCCCTCGACGCGCCCGCGGCGCCGTGAGAGGTCGCCGATGACGTCTCCGAGGAACTCCTGAGGGGTCACGACCTCGACGGCCATGATGGGCTCGAGGAGGACCGGCTTGGCACGCTGGGCCGCCTCCTTGACGGCCAGCGAGCCGGCGACCTTGAACGCCAGCTCGGACGAGTCGGTCTCGTGGTACTTCCCGTCCGTCAGCGTGACTCGTACGTCCACCATCGGGTAGCCGGCCTTGACGCCCGTCTCGAGGGCCTCCTCGACCCCCTTCTCGACGGCCGGGATGAACTCGGTGGGCACCGAGCCCCCCTTGATCTTGTTGACGAAGTCGAAGCCCTCGCCGGGCGCGGGCTCGAGGTCGATGTAGACGATGCCGTACTGGCCCGAGCCGCCGGTCTGGCGGACGAACCTGCCCTCGACCTTGTGGGCGGCGCCGCGCACCGTCTCGCGGTAGGCGACCTGCGGGCGGCCGACGCCCGCCTCCACCTTGAACTCGCGCTTCATGCGGTCGACGATCACCTCGAGGTGCAGCTCGCCCATGCCTGAGATCACGGTCTGGCCGGTCTCCTCGTCTGTGCGGACCTGGAAGGTCGGGTCCTCCTCGGCGAGCCGCGCGAGCGCGACGCCCATCTTCTCCTGGTCGACCTTGGTCTTCGGCTCGATCGACACGTGCACGACCGGCTCGGGGAACGAGATCGTCTCGAGCACGATCGGCGCGTCGGGGGCGGAGAGCGTGTCGCCGGTCGAGGTCTGCTTGAACCCCACCGCCGCCGCGATGTCGCCCGCGTGGATGTCCGTCTGCTCCTCGCGGTCGTTCGCGTGCATCATCAGGATGCGGCCGGCGCGCTCGGTGCGGCCGGTGGACGCGTTGAGCACGCGGCCGCCCGCGGGGAGCGTGCCCGAGTAGACGCGGAAGTAGGTGAGCTTGCCGACGAAGGGGTCCGACATGACCTTGAAGGCGAGCGCCGAGAACGGCGCGTCGTCGGACGCCTCGCGCGTGGCGGGCGTGCCCTCGTCCTGGCCGACCTTGACGGGCTCGATGCCCTCGACCGGCGGGACGTCGAGCGGGCTCGGCAGGTAGTCGAGCACCGCGTCGAGCAGCGGCTGCACACCCTTGTTCTTGAAGGAGGAGCCGCACAGCACCGGCGTCATCGAGATGTCGAGCGTGGCCTTGCGGATCGCGGCCTTGAGCCGGTCGACGTCGATCGGTTGCTCGTCGAGGTAGCGCTCCATGAGCTCGTCGTCGTACTCCGCGATCGCCTCGATCAGGTGGGTACGCGCCTCGTGCGCCCGGTCGGCGAGCTCGGCGGGGATCTCGGCCTCCTCCCACTGCTCTCCGAGGTCGTCCTTGTAGAGGATCGCCCGCTCGGTGACGAGGTCGATGATGCCCTGGAAGTCCTGCTCTGAGCCGATCGGCAGCTGGATCGGGACGGGGTGCGCGCCGAGGCGGTCGATCATCGTCTGGACGCCCTGCTCGAAGTTCGCGCCGATGCGGTCCATCTTGTTGATGTAGGCGATGCGCGGCACGCGGTACTTGTCGGCCTGGCGCCAGACCGTCTCCGACTGCGGCTCGACGCCGGCGACCGAGTCGAACAGGGCGATCGCGCCGTCGAGGATGCGCAGCGATCGCTCGACCTCGACCGTGAAGTCGACGTGGCCGGGCGTGTCGATGATGTTGATGCGGAAGTCCTTCCAGAAGGCGGTGGTCGCGGCGGAGGTGATCGTGATGCCGCGCTCCTGCTCCTGCTCCATCCAGTCCATGACGGCGGCGCCCTCGTGGACCTCACCCATCTTGTGCGTACGGCCGGTGTAGAAGAGGATGCGCTCGGTCGTCGTCGTCTTGCCGGCGTCGATGTGCGCCATGATCCCGATGTTGCGCGTCTTCTCCAGTGAAATCTTGCGTGCCATGTCTATGTGTGTCTTGCCGTCCTCAGGGCAGAAAAAAGGCCCGTCCGGGCCTCAGTCATTCGTAAACTGCCCGGCGCCTGGTTATGTCGTAGGTGTCTCCATTCGCGTCGACGAGCGCCGAGTCTCCCTCCATGACTGACACCCGAAAACCGGCACGGCGAGCCGTGCCGGCAGCGGTTAGCAATGCTAGCAGCCTCATTGCCGCTGTCAGGGCCAAAATCCGGGCCTTCGGGACCCTCCGTCTGGCGGTGCTCGCGCTCGGTCTGACGGCCGGTCTGCTGATGCTCATCGCGGAGCTATCGACCATCTGGTCGGTCGACGTCGTGACCGCCAGCTGCAGCGATCTCGCCGACCCCAGCCTGGCCGACGCGTGCGTGAGGAAGGGCTACGAGGCCCACCTGTTCGCGCTCATCGTGCTGGGCCTTCTGGTGCTCGTGATGACCTGGGGCGCGGCACGCGGGGCCAGCCGGCCGGCGGCCCTCGCACTGGTCGCGATCGGGGCCGTCGTGCTCGCGATCGCGCTGATCGGCGACGCCCCCAAGGTGGACGAGACAGGGCGCATCGGCCAGAACTTCGACGAGGCGGAGGCCAACCCGGGCGCCGGCTTCTACCTCGAGATCGCCGGCGGGATCCTCGCCGTCCTGGGCGGTGGGCTCGCCCTCAGGCTCGGAGCGCGGCCTTCAGGCGCTCGCCGCCGACCCGAGCAGCCCGAACGGGCGTCCGAAGCTCCACCCTGAGCGCGGTTTCGCGGGACACCGTAACAGCCTGCCGAGCGACCAAGTGAACCGCTGGCAGCTGGGTGCGAAACCGAGCATGGCAAGGGAACAGGCCGTGACGCGTGCTCCGCACGCGAGGGGCCGATGACGCAGCCAGGCGAAGGTTTGCAGCCGCCGAGCGACCAGTGAACCGCTGGTAGCTGGGTGCGAAAACCGAGCATGGCAAGGAAGCAGGTCGTGACGCGTGCTCCGTACGCGAGGGGCCGATGACGCAGCCAGGCGAAGGTTTGCAGCCGCCCAGCTACCAGCGGTAGTGGGCGAAGGCCTTGTTGGCCTGCGCCATCCGGTAGATGTCTTCCTTGCGCTTGTAGGCGCCGCCCTGCTCGGACTGGGCCTCGAGCAGCTCACCGGCGAGCCGCTCCGACATCGTCTTCTCGCGGCGGTTGCGAGCGAACTCGACGAGCCAGCGCACGGCTAGCGTGCGCGCGCGGCGGGCGGGGACCTCCACCGGAACCTGGTAGGTGGCGCCGCCCACGCGGCGCGACCGGACCTCGAGCGACGGGGTGAGGCTCTTGATCGAGGCCTCGAGCGCCTCGACGGGCTCCTTGTTGCTGCGCCGGGACAGGGTGTCGAGCGCGTCGTAGACGATGCGTTCGGCGGTCGACTTCTTGCCGTCCACCATCACCTTGTTGATGACCTGCTGGACGAGCCGCGACGCGTGCAGCGAGTCGGGGTCGAGCGGTCGGACTCCGGCCTGGGCGCGTCGCGGCATCGAGGGTCCTACCTGGCCTTGACGCCGTACTGCGAGCGGGCCTTCTTGCGGTCCGAGACGCCGGCGGCGTCGAGGGTCCCGCGCACGACCTTGTAGCGCACGCCCGGTAGGTCCTTCACGCGGCCGCCGCGGACGAGCACGACGGAGTGCTCCTGGAGGTTGTGGCCCTCGCCCGGGATGTACGCGGTGACCTCCATGCCATTCGTCAGCCGCACGCGCGCCACCTTGCGAAGCGCCGAGTTCGGCTTCTTCGGAGTGGTGGTGTAGACGCGTGTGCAGACACCGCGGCGCTGGGGGGCGGCGAGGCGGCGCTTGCGTCCCTGGCCGGACTTGAGGCCGGGCGTCGCCACCTTCTTCTTCGGCCGGTTGCGCCCCTTGCGCACGAGCTGGTTGATGCTTGGCATGCGGCGGGGCATGCTAGCAGGGGGCTTCCGTCAGTCCTGCTGGCCTCGGGGCGTGTAATGACCCTTGTAGCCGGCCAGGCGCCCGAGCGCCGCAAGCGGAGTGAAGAGCAGCATCTGGATGGCCCGCGGGGGCTTCGTGAGGCGGAATTCCTGGTCGTACTCCCGCGCGATCACCGCGAGCTGCAGAGGATTCGGCACGCCCTTCGAGTTGACCTTGCCGTCCTCGGCGAGACCCCAGACCGTCTCGAAGAACGCTGCCGTCTTGAGCGCCGGCAGCGTCTGCCAGCTCAGACGGGAATCCTCGTCTCCGAGGCCGCCGAAGGTGTGAGGCGTCCCGGCTGGGATCGTGAGCCGGTCGCCGGGGCCGAGCTCGCGCTGGCCCTCGGGAAGCCCCACCCGCACCCGGCCCGAGAGGACCTCGAAGCGCTCCTCCTGGTGAGGGTGGTAGTGCTCCGGCGCGTCCGGGGCGCCTGGCCGGTAGACGGACTCGACCTCTACCAGCTCGGGGGTGATCCGGCGGAAGATCAGCCGCTGGCCGGTGACCGGGTTGTGGAGCTCCTCGCCCGCGCGTGCCATCCGCGCGGCAGCCTAGCTAAGTGCTCCCCGCCTCAATTACCGTCGCGCTCGGTCGGCCAGGACCGCGCCTGACTGCGCGTGCAGTGCTCGTCGATGCTTTGGCATCGACTGCGCCCGCCCGCTTGTCAGCCACGCTCCCGGCTCGCCTGATCATCGACGGTACTTTCGCCGGGAAGCACTCTAGGCCGTGGCGGAAGCGGCTCTGACCGGCGCGGGCGTGAGCGCTGCGGCGACGATCACGAGCACGAAGGCGCAGCACTGGACAACGATCCCGACCGGGTCGGAGGGCATCGGGTCACCGAAGACGATGATCCCTCCGCTGATCGCGGAGACGTTGGCCGCGGCGCTGGTGAGGGTGATGACCGGCACGGCCTCGCCCTTCTGCAATCCGCGGGCCGAGGCGTAGAAGGCGACGATCGACGCCACGGCCGCCACCATGAACCAGGGCGAGAGGAGGCCGAGCGCCCCGCCGTCGCCGACGCTCCCCGTGAGCGCCTTGATCGAGATGTCCGAGACGCCGAAGAGCACGCCGGCCGCGGTTCCGAGCAGCACGCCGTGGTGCTCGTGGGAGGCCCCGAGCTTGTGCGAGAAGACGAGCAGGGTGCCGACCACGAGCAGGCCCGATTCGAACGCGATCATGCCGGCGGTCGAGTAGCTCGAGTGCGCCCCGCCGCTCGTGGGCAGCGTGACCGCCAGAAGCACCAGGCCGAGGGCCGTGAGGCCTACGCCCATCCACTGCCGCGGCCCGACCCTGAACCCGAAGACGCGCTCGGCGAGGACCGTCAAGAAGACGAGCCCGCCGGAGATCACGGCCTGGACCAGCGAGAGCGGGGCGAGAGCCAGCGCCGCGACGTGGAAGCTCCAGGCTCCGGTGGCCACGAGCATGCCGATCGCGAACCACTTGGAGCGGAACAGCGAGGCCGCGCTCCGAAGGGGATGGCGGACGTCCACGGCGGCGGCAGCGCAGGCGCCACGGTGCTTGTACAGGAAGCCCAGGTTGGTGGCGAGCGCGCAAAGAAGCGCGAGGAAGATGCCCAAATGAATGGTCACGGATGCGGTTCAGTTGCGAACAGCGGCGTCCCCTGCCGCTATTCGAGCTATCGACTCGATGGCCTTCCGCCTTGAGTCGCCGGCGCCCCCTCGGTGGGCACCCTAGCGAAATTCGCGTCTTATGCTCTATGACCGGTGACGGAGGGGTTCAAACCACTCAACGAAAAGCCGAGCAAATGGCCACTTTTATTTCTCGACGTGGACGGCGTGATCAGCCTGTTCGGATTTCCGTCCAGCGCCACGCCACCCGGGACCTTTCACTGGGTGGACGGGATCGTCCATTGCATCGGGCACGCCTGCGGCGATCGCGTCCGCCGGCTGGGCGAGCGCTTCGAGATCGTCTGGGCGACGGGCTGGGAGGAGAAGGCCAACGAGTATCTCGTTCACCTGCTCGAGCTCGAGTCCGAGCTCCCGGTGCTCAGCTTCGACGGAGCGGCCGTCTGGGGATCGGCTCACTGGAAGCTGGCCGAGATCGATGCCTACGCCGGCGGTCGGCCGGCCGCGTGGATCGACGACAACCTCTCGGAGGAGTGCCTCGCCTGGGCTCGGGGCCGCCGGGCGCCGACGCTTCTGATCGGCACCGACCCGGCCGTCGGGATCGAGGAGCCTGAGGTCGAGCGGCTGCTCGCCTGGGCCGAGACCCTAGGCTGGCAGCCGCCCGGTCCTCGCTAGGACTCCTCGCTGTCCTTGGGCTGCGCCAGGTCGGCGAGCTCGTCGCCGAAGGCGGCCGCCTCGCCGCCTCCATCCCCGAAGCCGAAGGCGTCGAACTCGCCGTCGCCGCCGAGACCGAGCTCGGCGGCGAGCTCGCCCTCGTCGAGCAGGCCCATCTCCTCGGGGGTCGGACGCGCGACCGGCTCCGCCGGCTCGATCTCGAGCCTGCGGTAGCGCCGCAGACCGGTCGCCGCCGGAATGAGCTTGCCGATGATGACGTTCTCCTTGAGACCAAGCAGGCGGTCCGTCTTGCCCTCGAGCGCCGCATCGGTGAGCACCTTGGTCGTCTCCTGGAACGACGCCGCCGACAGGAACGAGTCCGTGGCCAGCGAGGCCTTCGTGATTCCGAGGATGACCTCCTCGAACTGCGCCTGCTCGCCCTTCTCCTTCTTTAGCTCGGCGTTACGCGCAAGGAACTCGTGACGGTCGACGAGCTGTCCCGGCAGGTAGTCGGTGTCGCCCTTCTGCTCGACGCGGACCTTCTTCATCATCTGGCGGACGATGATCTCGATGTGCTTGTCGTTGATGTCGACGCCCTGGGACTTGTAGACCTTCTGGACCTCGCGCACCAGATAGAGCTCGGTGTCTGTCCGGCCGCGGATCTCGAGCAGCTCGTGCGGATAGATCGAGCCCTCGTTGATCTGCGTGCCGGCCTTGACCTTCTCGCCAGGCTCGACGAGCAGCCTCGTCCGGCGCGGGAAGCTGTAGGAGTGCTCCTCGCCTGAGGCGTCCGTGAGCGTGACCTTCAGCGCCTTCTCGGTGTCCTCCACCGAGATCGTGCCGTCCACGTCGGCTAGCTTGGCCAGGCCCTTCGGCTTGCGCGCCTCGAACAGCTCGACGATACGCGGAAGGCCGTGCGTGATGTCCGCGCCCGCGACACCGCCGGTATGGAACGTCCGCAGCGTGAGCTGGGTCCCGGGCTCGCCGATCGACTGGGCGGCGATGATGCCGACCGCGTCGCCGATCGCGACCTCCTTGCCGGTGGCCATCGCCAGTCCGTAGCAGCGCTGGCAGATGCCGGCCTCCGCCTCGCACTTGAGCACCGAGCGGACGGGAACGGTCGCGTTCTCGTCGCCGTAGGCCTCGCGGACGTCGGCCAGGATGGCCGGCGTGAGCATCTGGTTCTTCTCCGCGAGCACGCGCCCGCGCTTGGTCTTGAACGTCTGCGCGGCGAAGCGTCCGGTGAGGTTCCAGTTGAGGTTCCCGGCGTCGTCGATGACCGGCAGCTCGACGTGCTCCTTCGTGCCGCAATCCTCCACGCGCACGATCACGTCCTGCGCGACGTCCACTAGGCGGCGGGTCAGATAGCCGGAGTCGGCGGTCCGGAGCGCGGTGTCGGCCAGGCCCTTGCGGGCACCGTGGGTCGAGATGAAGTACTCGAGCACCGACAGGCCCTCCATGAAGTTGGCCTTGATCGGGCGCTCGATGATCTCGCCCTTCGGGTTGGCCATCAGGCCGCGCATTCCGGCCAGCTGGCGGATCTGCTTGAAGGACCCGCGAGCCCCGGAGTTGGCCATCATGAAGATCGGGTTCAGGCGATGAAGGTTGTCTTGCATCGCCTCGCCGACCTCGTCGGTGGCCGCGCTCCACTTCTCGACCACGGCCTCGTGCCGCTCCTGTCCCGAGATCAGGCCCATGTCGTACTGGTCCTGGATCTCGCTGACCTCGTGCTCGTAGCGATCGAGGATCTCGTCCTTGTTCGGCGGGATCACGACGTCGTTCTTCGAGATCGTGATGCCGGCCTGCGTGGCGAAGTGGAAGCCGAGGTCCTTGAACGCGTCCAGCACCAGCGCGACCGCGTAGGGGCCGTACTGGTCGACAAGGGCCTGGATCACCAGGTTCATGTCGCGCTTCTTGAGCGGCTGGTTGACGAAGGCGTAGCCCGCCGGGTCGTACTCGTCCTCGAGCGTCTCGCCGAGGGCCCGCTCCACCTTCTCGTTGAACATGATCCGGCCGACCGTGGTCAGCAGGTGGTGGTCCTCCACGCCCCGGCGGCGGTACTCCGCCAGGTCGTGCAGCTCGACCATCCCATGCTCGTAGGAGAGCTCGGCCTCCTGGGCCGAGCGGAAGACGTGCGGCCGCTTGCCGTTCTTCTTCTCGTCCCACTTGCCGGCCTTGAGGGCCTGCTCGAGCTCGACGAGCTCATCCGGCCCGGGGCCGTACGTGAGGTAGTACGCGCCGAGCACCATGTCCTGCGTCGGCGTGGCGAGCGGGGCCCCGTGGGCCGGCGAGAGGATGTTGTTCGACGACAGCATCAGTAGCCGCGCCTCGGCCTGCGCCTCGGCGGACAGCGGCAGGTGCACGGCCATCTGGTCGCCGTCGAAGTCCGCGTTGAACGCGTGGCAGACGAGCGGGTGGACCTGGATCGCCTTGCCCTCCACGAGCACCGGCTCGAAGGCCTGCAGCCCGAGGCGGTGGAGGGTCGGTGCGCGGTTGAGCAGCACCGGGTGCTCCTGGATGACCTCCTCGAGCACGTCCCAGACCTCGGGGATCATCGAGTCGACCATCTTCTTGGCCGCCTTGATGTTCTGCACGGCCTTGCGCTCGACCAGCCGAGCCATGATGAACGGCTTGAACAGCTCGAGCGCCATCAGCTTCGGCAGCCCGCACTGGTGCAGGCGCAGGCTCGGGCCGGCCACGATGACCGAGCGGCCCGAGTAGTCCACGCGCTTGCCGAGCAGGTTCTGCCGGAAGCGCCCCTGCTTGCCCTTCAGCATGTCGGAGAGCGACTTGAGCGGGCGGTTGCC
>JBKPHS010000011.1:0-2661 GCA_046729975.1 Actinomycetota bacterium | reverse complement strand
GGATCGAGGACACCCCACGCGACTACTACGTCCGTCAGCTCTGGGACTGGAAGATCGGCGCCGAGGTGGAGCTGATGTCGCCGGCCCGCCTGACCGTCTACGGCAGCCTCTGCGGCTGGACGCTGGCGCGCGCGCACGCGCGCTCCGGAGACCGCGTCGCGATCGGGAAGTATCTCGGCTCGGGGAATGCATTCGACCGCGCCGTCGGGGCTTTCGCGGAAACCTACGCGGACCAAAACGAGCGCGACCACGCCGAGCTGGAGGAGGCGGCGCGCGCGGGCCGCATCGCGGCCGAGCGCGGCGTATGAGAGCGTGAAGCTCCCGATCGTCGCGTGGCTGCCCGGTTACGACCGTCGCTGGCTGCGGGGCGATCTGGCGGCGGGGATCGCGGTCACCGCCCTGGTCGTCCCGAAGAACCTCGGCTACGCGGACATCGCGGGGGTGCCGCTGCAGAACGGCCTGTACGCGGCGGCCGCCGGGGGAATCGTCTACGCGCTCTTCGCCACGTCTCGACACATCTCGACGGGGCCGAGCTCGTCGCTCGCGGCTGTCGCGGGGGGCGCGGTGGTGGTGACCGGCCTCGGCGGGGAGCAGGCAGCGCAGCTGGTCGCCGCGATCGCGTTGGCGACCGGGCTGCTGTTCCTGCTGCTCGCGTTCCTACGGATGGGATGGATCGCGAGCTTCCTGTCGAAGGCCGTGGTCACCGGATTCCTCGCGGGAGCAGCCATCGACGTGGTGATTGGGGAGCTGCCCAAGCTCACCGGAACGTCCGCCGAGGGCGACAACGCATGGCGCGAGCTTGGGTCATGGGTGGGGTCGCTGGGCGACATACACGGGACGACACTGCTGGTCGGCATTACGGCGCTCGGCGTGATCCTCGGACTGCGCCGCTTGGCGCCCGCGGTTCCCGGTGCGCTGGTGCTCGTTGCCGGCGGACTGCTGGCGTCATCGCTGTTCGACCTCGGCGCGCACGGTGTGGCGCTGGTCGGCGACGTGCCGCGCGGGCTGCCCGCCCCGGAGCTGCCCGATCTCGGGCTGGTCCGGGACCACTACGCAACCGTCGCCATCGCGGCCGTGGCACTCTTGCTGATCGGCTTCTCTCAGACCGCCGGCGATGCGAGGGCATTTGCTGCGCGGCACCGCTACCGGATCGACGTGGACCAGGAGTCCGTGGCTCAGGGAATGGCGAACGTGGGCGCGGGCGTGTTCCAGGGGATGCCCGTGTCGACCAGCCTCTCGGCCAGCTCGCTGAACGAGTCCGCGGGCGCAAGGACGCAGGTCGCATCCCTCGTGACCGGGGGTCTGGTCCTCGCCACCCTGCTCGTGCTCGCCCCTGTGTTCTCAGACCTCCCGAAAGCTGTCCTAGGGGCCGTGATCATCGACGCGGTCGTGTTCGGCATGATCGACGTTCGCGAGCTGCGCCGTCTCTACCGGGTGACGCGATTCGACTTTTGGATTGCCGTGGCGGCGATCATCGGCGTGCTCTCGGCGGGGGTCCTTGCCGGTGTGGTGGTCGGGGTCGTCCTCTCGCTCGGCTGGCTCATCTACGTCGCGACGAGGCCGCCTATGCCGCTGCTCGGCCGGCAGGCCGGAACCCAGGTCTTCCGCGACATCGACGAGAACCCCGCGGACGAAACCTTCGAAGGCATCGCCGTGTTGCGCATGGACGGCGGGCTGTTCTTCGCAACCGCCGAAGCGCTCGAAGAGCGCGTTCGCGAGCTCGCCCAGGACGGCGACCAGCGCGCGCTCGTACTCGATCTCGAGGGCGTCAACTTCGTCGACTCCCAGGGCGCGGCGAAGGTGACCGAGATTCACGAACTGACCGAAGCCGATGGCGTCACGCTGCGCCTGGCGCGGGTCAAGCCGCAGGTCTACGCGGTCCTGCAAGCCGACGGGATCATCGACCGCATCGGGGCTGACCACATCCACGGCAACGTCCACCGAGCGGTCGAAGCGGCACTGGCCGGCGCCGACCGCTAGCTGCGAGGTCAGCCCAGGGCCACCCCCTCGACGGCGCTTGATGGCGTCGGGTCGGGCAGGCGCATCATGCGGAACGAGTTGAACAGCCCGACCAGGCCGGCGAGGATCGGGATCAGCAGCGCCACCTGAAGGGCCAGGGGTCGCGCGTCGGTGTTGATGCGAATGATCTCGTCCTGAATCGGCTCGGGTTCGTCGGCGAGCAGCGTCTCGAGCTTGGTGTTGCTCATCACCTCCGCGTCGTCCTCGAGCGCGTCGGCGACCTGCTGCTGGTCAGCCTGCGGCAGGACCTTGCTCGCCTCCGCCTTGTTCGTGAACGCGACGGAGAGCGTCGCGAGCATGATCGCGCCCGCGAACGCAAGGCCGAACGACAGCCCGAACGATCCCGCCGCCGAGTTCACTCCGGCGGCCTCGCTGACGCGCTCCTCCGAGATCGGCGAGAGCGTGTAGTTGTTGAGCTGGGACACCAACAGGCCCAGTCCCGAGCCCGCGATCAGCAGGGGAACCAGGAGGGCCCAGCCGGAGTCGGCTCGCGGCACGATCGGGAGCAGCACCACCAGCCCGGCGGTGAGGAGCAGGAACCCGAAGCGGATCACGCTGCTCGGGCGCCGCTTGACCGCCCTCTTCCCGGCCAGCAACGCCACCGCAAACATGCTGAGCGAGAGCGGAGCGATGGACAGGCCG
>JBKPHS010000010.1:0-26844 GCA_046729975.1 Actinomycetota bacterium | reverse complement strand
GCGAGGCTCGGCTCGACGGTCGAGAGGTCGAGCTCGAGCGTGTCCGAGTACACGGCCTCCTCGGAGTCCTGGTCGTGGAAGAGGCCCTGCTCCTTCGCGTACGCCTCGACGAGCGCGACCAGCTCCGGCGGGCGACCGCTGAACTCCAGGTAGCGAAGCGTCTCGCGATCGATCGGGAAGATGCCGCAGGTCGCCCCGTACTCGGGTGACATATTGCCGATCGTGGCGCGGTCGGCGAGCGGCAGCCCCGCCAGTCCGTCGCCGAAGTACTCCACGAACTTCCCGACGACGCCCTTCTGGCGCAGCATCTGTGTCACGGTCAGGACGAGGTCGGTCGCGGTGGCGCCCTCCGGCAGCTCTCCGGTCAGCTTGAAGCCGACGACCTGCGGGATCAGCATCGACACCGGCTGGCCGAGCATCGCCGCCTCGGCCTCGATCCCTCCGACGCCCCAGCCGAGCACGCCGAGCCCGTTGATCATCGTGGTGTGGGAGTCCGTACCGACGAGGGTGTCGGGGAACGCCTGGCCTTCCCTGGCATAGACGACCCGGGCCAGATACTCGAGGTTCACCTGGTGGCAGATGCCGGTGTTCGGCGGGACGACCGCGAAGTTGTCGAACGCCGTTTGACCCCAGCGCAGGAACGCGTAGCGCTCGCGGTTGCGGTCGAACTCGAGCTCGGCGTTGCGCTGGAAGGACGTGCGGCTCAGGAACTCGTCCACCTGGATCGAGTGATCGATCACGAGCTCGGCGGGCTGGAGCGGGTTGATCAGCGCCGGGTCGGCGCCGAGCTCCGATATCGCGTCGCGCATCGCGGCCAGGTCCACGATCGCCGGCACGCCGGTGAAGTCCTGCATCAACACGCGGCTGGGCGTGAAAGCGATCTCCTTGCTCGGCTCGTCGACCGCCACCCACTTCGCTAGGTTCTCGACGTCCTCGGCCGTGACCGCCTGCCCGTCCTCGGTGCGCAGCAGGTTCTCGAGCAGGATCTTCAGCGAGTACGGGAGCCGAGCGACGTCGTACCTCGACTGGAGCTGGTCGAGCCGGAAGACTTCGTACTCGCGCTCGCCGACCCTGAGCATGGAGCGCGCGCCGAAGCTGTCGGGGTGGCTCACGGGCCGAACAGTAGCGAGGGGCCGGGCGCCGCTAGGGTCGCGGTGGATGCGCTTTGCCGTCGGCCTGCCGAACCGCCGCGAGTATGCGGATCCCGGACTGCTCGTAGACCTGGCCGTGCTCGCGGAGGGCTCGGGCTGGGACGGCGTCTTCGTCTGGGACCACCTGGTGGACCGCGAGCGGGGCGCCCCAGCCACCGATCCCTGGATCGCCTCGGCCGCCATCGCACAGGCCACCGAGCGCGTGAGGCTCGGGGTGATGGTGTGCGTGCTGCCGCGGCGGCGGCCGTGGAAGGTGGCCCGCGAGACGGCTGCGCTCGACCGCCTATCGAACGGCCGCCTGGTGTTCGGCGCCGGGCTGGGCGCCCGGGCCGAGGAGGACTTCGAGCCCTTCGGCGAGGACGGCGATCCACGCGTGCGGGCCGACCTGCTGGACGAGGGCCTCGACATCGTGACGGGCCTGTGGAGCGGAGAGCCGTTCTCGTTCAGCGGCCAGCGGTATCGCGTGGAGGACGCGGAGTTTCGCCCGACGCCCGTCCAGTCGCCCCGGCCGCCGGTGTGGACCGCCGGAAGATGGCCCGCGAGGCGGCCGTTCCGCCGCGCTGCGCGCTGGGACGGGGTCTTCCCGACCCACGCCGACGTGAGAGACGCGGAGACGATGACGCCGGAGCAGCTCCGGGAGATCGTGGACTACACCCTCTCGCACCGCGGTGCGGATGGTCCCTTCGACGTGGCCATGGAGGGCGTGTCCTCCGCCGGCGAACCGGTGGACGGCGCCTACGCCGAGGCCGGCCTCACATGGTGGATCGAGAAGATCGGCTGGTTCCGCGGGCCGCTCGAGCCGATGCGCAGCCGGATCGCGGCCGGGCCGCCGGGCTGAGCGGGCCTCGGGTCAGGGCTTCTCGATCCGCCCGTAGTCGATGCCGCCGTAGACGAACGTCGGCACCACCGGCCACTGGCGCTTGAAGCTCGCCATCTCCGACGACGGGAAGACGTTCAGCCAGCGCGGGTCCCCGCGGTTCGAGTCGGCGAGCGCCTTCTCCTTGACCATCGAGTCGTACTGGTCGATCGAGTCCTCGAGCGTGTTCGAGTTGAGCACCACCTCGCGGTTGAAGAACTCGGCGTACTTGCGCACCCCTGGGATCTTCGACAGATGCGGGTGCCAGGAGTCGGCGCATACGCCGTTCTCGGACGAGACCCAGACCCCGTCGGGCGTGTTCACGCACAGCGACTGGTTGCCGTCGGTGTGGCCTGGGGTCCACACGAGCGCCACGCCGACGCCGAGCTCGACGTCGCCGTCGATCAGCACCAGGTTGTCCTCGATCACGTCGTCCATCCCGCCCGGCACATACCAGGCCCACTGCATCGGGTGCATCGAGCGGAAGGTGTCAACCTCCTTGCGCTGGCAGAGGAACTTCGCGTTCGGGAAGAACGGCGGGCGCGGCTCGGACTCGTCAGCAACCGGCGCGGTCGTCCCCATGAGGATGCGCATGTCCTGGACGTGCAGGTGGTCGAAGGACACGTAGTCCACGTCCTCCGGGGCGAGGCCGCACTTGGCCAGGGCCTCGCCGACCGAGTTGTAGTACTTGGCGAAGACCTTCTCGGAGAGGAACTCGCCGTACTGCTCGACGAGCTGCTCGTAGAACGGCGCCTTGATGGATCCCTCGGGGACGGTCGGCTCCCAGACCAGCGTCTTCGGCTCGCCCTCGAAGTTCTCGAACTGGACGACGACGAGCTTGTTCGTGATGTTCACGAACGGGTTGAGCCCCTTCGCCGCCCCCGCGAGCGCGAAGCGCGTCGGATAGGGCGCCGAGACGAGCTCGACAGTGCGGATGGCCCGCAGCTCGCCCTGCTCCTTGAAGCTGCGGCGGAAGCCTCGCGCGGCCTCGCGGATGGCCTCGACGCGGTCGCCTCGCGGCCAGGTCGCATTCGCCTCGTCGAACTCGTGGAACGGCCGGAGGCCGACGGTCTCGGGGCGCTCTATCACTGCCATCGCACTCGTCCTCCTCTGATGACCCTGGGGCACGGGAAGGCTACGCCCTCAGTACGCTCGCCCGATCGCCGCACCCCCGCTCCACGACCTCGCCTGCGTCGTCCATCTCCACTCGACCTACTCGGACGGCACCGGCACGGTCCCCGAGATCGCCGAGGCGGCGCGGCGCAACGCGCTCGACGTCGTGCTCCTCACCGACCACGACACCCTCGCGGCCCGGCGCAACGGCGAGGAGGGCTGGCACCGGTCGGTGCTCGTGCTGGTCGGCGAGGAGGTGTCGCCGACCGGCCGGGACCACTACCTCGCCTTCGGGATCGACCGTGAGATCGACCGCCGCCTTCCCGGGCCCGAGATCGTTGCGGCCGTAGCCGAGGCGGGGGGCTTCGGGTTCGCGGCCCATCCGTTCTCGCGGGGCAACGAGCGCTTCAGGAGCCCCGGAATGGGGTGGCGACAGCTCGACACGGACGGTCTCGCCGGAATCGAGGTCTGGAGCTTCTTGACCGACAGCGCGGAACGCGTCGCGCGCCTGCGCGACGCGGTCAGCTTCGTGACGCGCCCGGAGCGCTTCGTCGACCACCCCCCGGAGCGCAACCTCGCCGAGTGGGACCGGCTGTGCGCGATCAGACGCGTGGTGGGGATCGGCGGACTCGACGCGCACCAAATCGGCGTGCGGATCGCGAACCGCGTTCCGCTTCGGCTGATGAGCTACGCGCGCTCGTTCCGCTTTCTGCACACCCACGTGCTGTGCGAGGAGCTGCCGACCGGGGAACTCGACCACGACCGCGACCAGGTATACGACGCCCTGCGCTCCGGCCGCTGCTACATGGCGATTGACTCGCTCGCGCCCGCGCGCGGGTTCTCGTTCTGGGCCGAGCAGGGCGACCGCGTGCTGCCCATGAGCGCCGAGGCGCCGGCGGGCGGCTGGACGCTGCGCGCGAGCGTGCCGCGGCCGGCCGACCTGCGCCTCGTGCGCGACGGCGACGAGGTGACCCGCACGCACGGGGCCTCCTTGGAGCATCACGCCGAGGCGCCCGGCGTCTACCGCGTAGAGGCTCGGCTCGAGGCGCACGGCCGCGAGCGAACCTGGATCCTCGCGAACCCCATATACCTGCGCGGATGAGCGGCGACTGGGAGCGCTACGAGCAGGCCCTGGCCGGCGTGGAGGCGCCCTTCGCCCTGGTCGACCTCGACGCGATGTGGTCGAACGCGGCCGACCTCCTGAGGCGGGCGGCCGGCAAGCCGATTCGCGTGGCGAGCAAGTCGCTCCGCTGCCGCGAGCTCCAGCGGCGCATCCTCGAGCGCGACGACGGCTTCCGCGGCCAAATGACCTTCACGCTCCCGGAGACGCTCTGGCTCGCGGGCGAAGGCTTCGACGACCTGCTGCTCGCCTACCCGACCACGGACCGCGCGGCCCTGGCCGAGCTGGCGCGCCTCGACGTGGAGCGCCCGCCGATCGTGATGGTGGACTCGACAGCGCACCTCGACCTGATCGAAGAGGCGGCCGGCGGAGGGCGCCCGGTGCGAGTGTGCATCGAGTTCGACACGGGCTGGTGGCCGGCGGGCGGAAGGCTCAAGATCGGACCGAAGCGCTCGCCGATCCGCAGCCCCGAGCAGGCCGCCGCGCTCGCGCGCGAGATCGAAGCGCGCCGCGGCGTGGAGCTCGCCGGCGTCATGGGCTACGAGGGACACATCGCCGGGCTCGGCGACCGGCCGCCCGGAAAGCGCATGATGAGCGTCGCCATCGAGCGGATGCAGCGCGCATCGGCCCGCGAGATAGCCGAGCGCCGCGCCGCCGTCGTCGCGGCGGTGCGCGCGGTCGCTCCGCTCGAGCTCGTGAACGGAGGCGGCACGGGCAGCCTCGAGTCGACGGCGGCGGAGGAGGCGGTGACCGAGGTCACCGCCGGCTCGGGGTTCTACGCCCCGACGCTGTTCGACGCCTATTCGTCCTTCAGCCTGAGGCCCGCCGCGATGTTCGCCCTGCCGGTGTCGCGCAAGCCGGCGCCGGGCATCGCCACCGTGCTCGGCGGCGGCTACCCCGCCTCGGGCCCCGCCGGCAGGGACAGGCTGCCCAGCCCGTACCTGCCGTCCGGCCTGAAGCTCGACCGCTTCGAGGGCACCGGTGAGGTCCAGACGCCGCTCACCGGAGGTCCGGCCCGGGAACTGCGCGTCGGTGAGCGCGTCTACTTCAGGCACGCGAAGGCCGGAGAGCTGTGCGAGCGCTTCGACCGGCTCTACCTCGTGGAGGGCGCCGAGCTGGTCGGCGAGCTGCCGACCTATCGCGGCGAGGGCCGCACGTTTCTCTAGAAGGGCTTGCCCTAGCCGCTTTCCGGTGGAAGAGGCTCATCGCGGTATGCGCGAGCTGCCTGACCGGCTGCAATGAGGGCTTCGTGGGGCGGCTCGCAACCCCCCTTTTCCGGGCACCGTCCTGCCTAGGGGCCCTATAGGGTGCACTAGGCAGGACAGCGCCGACAGTGGTGAGTTCCTGGCCGCTCTTCGAGCAGCACTCGACAGCGCGTTCGGCCGTCGCCGCAACCGGCCAGGTTCCTTATCGCTGCCGTTCGCTGTCGCTTGAGCAATCCCAACGAAACGCGACGGCGCGGAAGGTCTTAGCCCACAGGTGGGCGAATAGATCGAACGGCATGAGGGGTAGGGCTTGCTAGAGCGTCTCGCAAGGCACGCCTGCTCGATCTTGGGCGTGGAGCAGGCGTGGGTCCTCGTCCGCGACCACGCGGACCCGCGCTCGATGGTCGCGGTGGCCGGGCACGGCGTCGGCGAGAACTTCACGGGCTCGCGCTTCGGGGTGCACGAGTGCGTGGCTAGCCTGGTGCTCTCGACCGGCGAGCCCGCCGCGGCCGGAGGGGAGATGCCTGCGCCGCTCCCCCATCCGGGCGTCGCTCGCTGTGAGGCGCGGGCGGCGGCGCCGATCCGCGTCGGCGAGCGCCTGCACGGGGCGCTCGTGGCCGCCACCACTGTGCCCGGACGCAGGCTTGTGGGGCCGGAGCTCGACCTCCTCGCGGAGCTCGCCGAGGTCGCCGGCGCGGCCATCGAGCACGCCGAGCGCCACCGCTGGCTCGACGCGGCGGTGGAGGCGCGCGTCGACGCGCTGGCGACGGCAATGGACATGCGCGACGGCTACACGGGGCGCCACTCCGGCGAGGTCGTTCCCCTGGCCCTCGGGGTAGGCGAGCGGCTAGGACTCGACGCCGCCGCCCTGCGGGAGCTCGAGTTCGCGGCCCGCCTCCACGACATCGGCAAGATCGCCGTGCCGGACGCGATCCTGCGCAAGCCGACCAGCCTCGACGCCGACGAGTGGAGCGTGATGCGCTGCCACCCGGCCTGGGGGTCGGAGATGCTCGCCCGCATCCCGGGCCTCGAGCTGGTCGCGACAATCGTGCGCTTCCACCACGAACGCTGGGACGGACGCGGTTATCCGGATGGGCTGGCCGGCGATCGCATCCCACTCGCAAGCCGCGTCATCTTCGCGTGCGACGCCTACCGCGCGATGATGGCCGACCGCCCCTACCGGCGGGCGCTCGGCCACGAGCGGGCCGCCGCGGAGCTGCGCGCGAACGCGGGATCGCAGTTCGACGCCGCCGTGGTCGAGACGCTGCTCGACCTGGTCGAGAGCGCGACCGAGCCGGCGGGTCCGATCTAGATTGCGGCGACCGGTGCGTGCACCGGCCCGAGCACGCGGTCCGTGTAGTCGTTGCGGAACAGGCCGCCGGGATCGAGCCGCCCGCGCACGGCCTGGAAGCGGTCCCAGTCGGGGTAGCGGGGGTGCAGCGTTGACGCTGTCTGGTAGTGGCGCTTGCCCCAGTGCGGCCGGCCGCCGTAGTCGTTCATGATCGCCTCGACCGCGCGGAAGTAGGACTCGAACTCGTTCCCGCGGTAGGTGTGGACGGCGACGTACGCCGTCTCACGGCCGTGCGCCGTGCTGAGGAAGGCGTCGTCCGGGGCCACGAATCGCAGCTCGATGGGGAAGGTGATCGGCAGGCGCCGGCGCTCCACCATGCCCATGACCCGCTCCACGGCCACGGCGGCGGCGGCGCGCGGAATCGCGTACTCCATCTCCGTGAAGCGAACGTCGCGGCGATTGGCGTAGACCAGGTAGCTGAGATCGGTCTTCTCGGAGCGGTCCGCGAGGCCCATCAGCGTCCGGTTGATCCGCGGCACCTGCGAGGGCGCCACCCTGCCGCTCCGGCACGCGAGCTCGAGCACGCGGTTCTCCACGACCTCCTGAAAGCGCACGCGGCGCGATCGCGGCTCGGCGGGGCGGTCGACTCGGCGCGTCGTGCGCGTGAGCGCGACGTCCGTGTAGGGGAACGTGAACAGCTCGAAGTGGTCGCTGCCGTCGACCAGATCGTCCAGGCGGCCGAGGGTCTCCTCGAGCGGGCGCGGCTCATCCACGCGCTGGAGCGTGTAGAGCGGGACGCACTGCAGGGTCAGGCTCGCGATCACGCCGAGGCTGCCCAGCCCGACGCGCGCGGCCTGCAGTGCCTCGGGGTCGGAGTCATCCGAGAGATCGACGGTCTTCCCCTCGGCCGTCACGAGTCGCATCGCCGCGACCTGGCTCGACACGTTGCGGAAGCGGATTCCCGTGCCGTGCGTGCCGGTGGAGACGGCCCCGGCGACCCCCTGGAAGTCGACGTCGCCCAGGTTCTCGAGCGCGAGCCCCCGCCGGGCGAGCTCGGGTCCGAGCTCGGCGAGCGTGATGCCCCCCTCGACGCGTACGAGCCCGGACTCGGGGTCGGCTTCCAGCACGCGCTTCATCCGCCGCAACCGCAGGAGCACGCCGTCGGTGCAGACGATGTCGGTGAACGAGTGTCCCGAGCCGGCCACTCGCAGGGGAAGCCCTTCGACGGCGGCCCGCCCGACCGCCTCGGCGAGCTCGGCCTCGCTCGCAGGCTCCTCGATCCGGTGCGGCGCGCAGTGCTGATCGCCCGCCCAGTTGGTCCAGACCTCGCCCACGCGGCAGTTATACGCGAGCGCCCGCGGCTATAGGCGAGCGCTTGCCGCTAGCCGGCCGCGGTCTCGGTGGCCCGCTCTTCCGCCCAGTGGGCCTCGGGCATCGGCGGGGTGTCGCGCAGGTACCACTCGGCGTCGAGTGCCGCCATGCATCCTGAGCCGGCCGCCGTGACCGCCTGGCGGTAGGTGTGGTCCACGAGGTCGCCGGCCGCGAGCACGCCGGGCAGGTTGGTCTTAGTGGACCTCGGCTCGGTCAGCACGTAGCCGTTCTCGTCCAGCTCCACCTGGCCCTTGACCAGATCCGAGTTCGGCCGGTGCCCGATCGCGATGAACGCCCCGGTCACGTCGAGCGTCTTCTCGTCGCCCGTGTCGACGTTCCGTAGCACGGCGCGCTCGAGGGCGCTGCCGTCGCGCCGCTCGAGACGATCCACGACGTAGGGAGTGACGAAGTCGATGTTGTCGATCGCCTTGGCGCGGTCCTGCATGATCTGCGAGGCGCGGAACTCAGGCCGCCGGTGGACGATGTCCACCTTGCCGGCGAACTTGGACAGGAAGATCGCGTCCTCCATCGCCGTGTCCCCGCCACCGACGACGATTGTGTCGTGGTCGCGGAAGAAAGCGGCATCGCAGGTGGCGCAATAGGAGACGCCCTTCGCGGACAGCTCCTCCTCCCCCGGCACTCCCAGCTTCTTCGGCTCGGCGCCCATCGCGAGGATCACTGCCTTCGCGCGCAGCTCGCGGTCGCCGACGTAGACGCGGTGGATGCCGCCATCGCTGGAGAGCTCCACGCGGCTCGCGTCCTCGGTGATGAAGCGGGTGCCGAAGCGCTCCGCCTGCTCGCGGAACTGCTGCATCATCTCGGGGCCCATCACGCCGTCCGGATATCCGGGGTAGTTCTCGACCTCGGTCGTCTGCTGGAGCAGGCCGCCCCACAGGAAGCCCTCGATCATGAGCGGGTTCAGATCCGCGCGGGCAGCGTAAAGCGCGGCTGTGTACCCGGCAGGGCCACTGCCGATGATGATGACGTTCTCGAGCTCGTTGTTGTCTGCCATCTCGCCTCGCTTCAGGTCGTGCGACCGACCACTTTACTTTGTGAAGTATAGCCGCGCCGCTCGGCGTCCCAGCCGGCCACACGACGTCGCAGCTGGAAGTAAGCCACTACTCCCGGAGGGATCGGCAGCCAGAACGCGATCACGCGATACGTGAGCACTGCGGGGAACACGGTAGCCGTCGGAAGCCCGAAGAGCAGGAACGCGGCGATCATCCCGGCGTCGACGGAGCCGACGCCGCCCGCCGGCGAGGGGATCAGGTTGGCCGCCATGCCGACGAAGAAGCCCTGGACGAGCACGCCGAGCGGCACGTCCTGCCCGAACGCCTCGAAGCTCGCCCACAGCACGCCTATGTTCGAGGCCCAGAAGCCCGCGCCGCCAACCACGGAGAGCCAGCCACGCCGAGGGTGGCGCACGTTCGCGATGGCCGTGCGCACGCCCGTCGCGAGCGTCGCCGGGACCGTGGCGAGCCGGCGCGGCCACTTCCGGCGCCGGAAGCCGGCGCTCCATTCGGCGAAGCGGCGCTCGATGTCTTGCGGGATCAGCGCGACGAGCCCAAGCAGGGCGAGCGCCCCGCCCGCGATTGCAGCCGGCACGACCGTTCCCCCGAACGGCGCGTCTCCCGGCAGCACCCCGGTGCGCAGGAGCACGCCGAAGAGCACGAGCGCGAAGAGGTACCAGGTGTAGAGCAACACGTTGAAGGCGACCATGCGGCATGCCGCGCGGCGGCGAGGCATGCCCGCCTTGCGAAGCGCCCAGTAGGTCAGGGCTATGCCGCCGGCGCCGGCCGCTGAGAAGATCCGGGTGGCCGCGAGGCCGGCCATCGTGATCTCGTACGACGCGCGCGCGTCAATGCGGCGGTGCACCTCGTCGTCGGTGTCGCTGCCGAGAATGCCACGGAAGAGCGCCACGTAGGCCGCGAAGGCCCCGACGTTGAAGCCCACCGCGACGCCCACCCAGTACCAGTTGGCCTCGTCGATTCGATCCCAGGTGTCGCCGAGGCCGGCGACCCGCGGGAAGAGGACGTAGATGGCGACGACCAGCAGCACGAACGCGACGAGCAGCCCAAGCAGCCGCCGGCGGTCGCGGAAAAGGCGTTCGCTCGATTCCTCGAAGTCGCGCTCGAGGACCTGCACCCGCCCTACCGCGGCGTCTTCCCCTCTCTTCTGGACGGCGGCCGCCTCCTGCGCTCTCCGGCGGTCCTGGTCCTCCCGGGCGACCTCGGCCCGCCGCACGGACTCCTGCGCGCGGTGCCGCTCGTCGCCCGACATCAAGTTCGCCTCGGCTCGAGCCGCTGGACGGCGCCGGCGATCGCGCGGACCGCGGGCTCAGCCGCCGGCGCCACCCGCCGCACCGCCTCGGCCAGAGCAAGCCCGGCCGCGAGGTCGACGACGTAGTGCTCGCCGAGGTAGACCAGCGCAAACCCGAGGGTCAGCGCGTAGGTCCAGCCGAGGGCGCCCTCGAGCCGGCCCACGTCCGACAGGACGTGCGCGGCCATGACCGAGGTGGCGAAATGGAGTGAGGGCATTGCCGCAAAGGGGTTTCCTCCAAGGAAATCGTAGAGAGGGCGCCAGAGCCTGCCCCAGAAGTACTCGCCCACCTCCACCATAATGCGCCTCACCCTCGGCATGTTCCCGTTCTGCCCGGCCCACCAGGGCGGCGCCGTCGGCACCAGCCAGTAGACAACGCAACCGGCGTCGAAGACCGCCGAGGTCAGCGCAGCCGCCCGCGGGAACTGGTCGCGGCGGCGGAACAGAACGTAGGCCACCGTCCCGTGCGGGACGATGAACCAGCTCCAGTGCACCCAGGCGAGCACGATGTCGTGGGGCAGGACCTCGCCCTCGCGCCCGAGCGAGCGCTGGAGGCGGACCGTCGGCGTCTCGCCGCAGCCGAGCACGTCGTCGATGCGTATCGGGTAATCGATCCGTAGTCGCCGCAGCAGGCTGTCGGGGTCGTCGTTCGGCATCTCGTAGTGGGCCACGTAGGCCCACATCTGCAGCCCGTAGATGGCCGCGTCGCGCCAGGCCGTACGCGGCCTCGCGAGGGCGAGCGCGACGGGCGCCTGCCAAGCCAGCGCCGAGACGAGCGGCCGGCGCAATCCGAGCCGGTGACGCAGCGCCGGGGCCGCTATGCCGGCTGCGACCGCGCCCAGGGCAAGCGTGCGTAGGGCGCGAGACGACCGCAAGGCGCGGCCAGTATATGGTCGCGTCTCGACGGCGGACCGGTGCCCGCTGTCAGGCTCGGGACGGCATCGCCTCGACCCGGTCGATCGGGCCCGGCATCAGCTCCTCGGGCGGCGGGACGTCAAGTCCGATGACGGCCATCCGCCGCTTGAGCGCGCGATAGGCGTGCCCGTAGATCTCGGCCGACGTGTTGCCGTAGGAGACGAAGTCGCCCGGATCCTCCGCGTACGCCGGCGCGAAGACGTACGCCGCCTTCGGGACGAGCTCCTCGATCCGCTCGCGCACTATCCGGCCGAAGCGCTTCGGGTCGCTGTCCACGGCCTCCTTGAGGAAGCGGACGCCGAAGGCGATGTGGCGGTGCTCGTCCCGCTCGACGAGCCCGAACCCCTTCTGGAAGCCCGGATAGAGGTCGTGCTCCTCCATGTACTTGAGGATGAAGTGCTGACCGGTGGTGGCCAGGACCCCCTCGATGACCATGTGGTAGGTCGCGATGCCTTTCACGAACAGGTCCAGGTCGTCGGGCCGCGCCTTGATCTGGTTCGCGATCTCGCGCAGGCCGTCGTCGAAGACGTCGTGCCAGGCCGGAAGCATCATCGCCTCGAGCTCCCGCATGCGGCCCCGCAGGTCGTCCGAGTCGAGCGCCATGACCTCCGCGCCAAAGCGGTCGAAGAACGCCGCATGGCGGGCCTCGTCCACCAGCTGGGTGGCGAGGAAGACCTCCACCTCGCCGCTCGGCGCCGCGAGCAGGAACGGCGCGAGGTCGGCCGTCACCCGCTCCTCGCCGATGTAGAAGGAGCCGAGGCTCCACGAGGTGCTCTCCTGCGACTCGCGAGGGGAGGCGACCCAGTGCTCGCGATCGACCGAGAAGTCGAGCTCGTGGGCGCGCCAGTTCTGGCGCTCCCAGAGGGCGTAGAGCTGGCCGTAGTCGAGCAGGCCCCCGCCGGAGGCGCGCCTGCCCTCGGACTCGTGGCCGGGGTCGCCCTGCCCCGCGCCGCCCGGCCCCGCCGGCGCCGTGGAGCCCCAGGTGCCGGAGCGGCGCGCCTGGACCTCGCGCTGGCGCCCCTCGCGGTCGAGCTCGGCGTCGTCGCGACCCTGCGAGCGCTCCATCCAGCGGCCGAGGAGCACGACCGGGTAGATCTCGCCGTCCACCCAGGTGAGCTGGCGTTGCATCGCGATGTTCGGCGTCATCTCCCCCGCGAGCACCGCGCGGAGGGTGTCGATCGACATCTTCGCGACCGAGTTGACCTCCTCGGGCTCGCCGGTGGTCACGCGCAGGGGCTCGCCGTCGCGCACGTGCGCGTGCCACTTGCCCCCGCCCTCCCCGGAGATCTCGTAGGCGACGACGAAGCGGTGGCCACGCGTCCACTCGGGGTCGATCAGATACGGCAGCGCGCGGTACAGCGAGTCGGGATCGACGTCGCCGCCGCGGCGAAGGACCTCGCCCATGCTCGGTGGCCCGCCGTCGGACATGGCGCGCAGCCGCAGCGCCCGCCGGCGCTTGCCCCGTATGCGGAGCCGGCCGCTCAGCATCAGCCGCAGGGGGCTGGCTCCGGCGGCCAGCTCGGCGAGCGTGCCGGCATCGGTGTGGAGCCGGAAGTCGACGTCTTCCGCGGCGCCTCCGTCGACCGGCGCGACGCTCGCGTCTCCGTTCTCGACGATGACCCTGTAGGAGCCGAGCCCATCCAGCTCCAGGTCGTAGGCCAGCGGGCCGCCGATGCGCGCCGCCGCGGCCGGAAGCGTCTGGAGCACCAGCCGGGCGGCCAGCTCGGGGTCCTCGCGGGCCATCGCCCGCAGCGCCTGCTGTGTTCGGTCCGCCATCAGCCGATCCTCTCCATGATCCTCACCTGCACCGGCGCCATCTGCTGGAACGCCAGCGCGTCCTGGTAGGTGCCGATGTGCTCGCCCCAATGCATGGGCACGGCCACGCCCGGCTGTATTCGCCGCGCCGCCTCCGCGGCCTCGCCCGGAGTCATAACGTAAACGCCGGAGACGGGCAAGAGCGCGACGTCGACGCCGGCGACGGCGTCCATCTCGGGGATCACGTCGGTGTCGCCGGAGTGGTAGAGCCGCTCGCCGCGGACGTTCAGGTGATAGCCAACCCACCCGGCCTCGGGCGGGTGGAAGACGTCGCCCCCGGCGTCGCGCTTGGAGGTGTTGTAGGCGGCGACGCCCGCGACCTCGATGCCGCCGGTGAAGGGCTCGAGCGCCTCCCCGGGCGCGATCGAGAGCACCTGGCCGGAGACCCGTTCCGCGACCGCTGGCGGAGCCACCAGCCAGGTGCCTTGGTGCGACAGCCGCTCGACATCCTGAGGCGAGAAGTGGTCGTAGTGGCCGTGCGTGATCAGGATCAGGTCCGCCTTCGGCCCGTCGGCCACCCGATAGGGGTCGATGTAGATCGTGCGCCGGCCGACGCGCAGCCGGAAGCCGGAATGGCCCGTCCACTCAAGCGCGTCGAGGAGCACGGATCGAGCATAGTCTCGAGTCTTCGGTCGTCAGTCGCCAGTCCTCAGGACTGAGAACTGACGACTGACGACTGACGTCTGACGACTTCGGCGAGGTGACGATGTGAGCTACGAAACAGTGATCTGGGAGCAATCCGACGGAGTGGGTCGGATCACGCTGAACCGCCCCGAGACCTTGAATGCATGGACCGCAGAGTTCGGCCGTGAGCTGAAGGCCGTGGTGACCGCGGAGGCCGCCGATCCCTCGGTGCGGGCGGTGCTCGTGACCGGCGCCGGCCGGGGCTTCTCCTCGGGAGCCGACCTGAAGGCGGGCTTCGACCCGCATCCCGGCGACGGCATGCCGGACGTGAGAAAGGAGCTCCAAGACCTCTACCACCCGATCATCGCGGGCGTCCGGCGACTCGAGAAGCCGGTGGTGGCGGCCGTCAACGGGCCGGCGGTCGGGATCGGATGCTCGCTCGCGCTCGCCTGCGATCTCACGCTCGCGGCCGAGTCCGCGTTCTTCGGGCTCGCCTTCGTGAACATCGGCCTCATGCCCGACGGTGGCTCGACGCTCTTCGTCCCGGCAGCCGTCGGGAAGGCGCGGGCGTTCGAAATGGCGCTGCTCGGCGACCGCGTGCCCGCCGAGAAGGCGCTCGAGTGGGGGCTCGTGAACGCGGTCCATCCCGACGAGCGTCTCCTCGCGGAGGCCGGCACCCTGGTGGAACGGCTCGCGGCTGGGCCGACCCGGTCCTACGCGGCCTCCAAGCGGGCCCTGAACCGGATGCTGTACGCCGACATGGACGGCCAGCTCGACCTCGAGGCGGAGCTCCAGCACGAGCTGGCGCGCACGCGGGACTTCCAGGAGGGCGTCGGAGCCTTCGTCGAGAAGCGGCCCGCGGCGTTCACGGGGTCCTGACTCGCGCGAGCCCTCGAACCGGTTCCGTGCGGCGCGGCGGTCCGCCGACGCAGGGATACAATCCCGCGGCCTTGCCCACCGCCGAGAAGCCCTTCACTCGACGCGCGGCTCTGCTCGCCCTGCTCGCGGCAGCCCTGCTGCTGCTGATCTTGCCGGCCGGGGCGCTGGCCGACGCCGTCACGCCGGAGAACGGCGGCTCGCCGAACGCGGACGACATCGACACGCTCTACAAGATCGTGCTCTACGTCGCGATCGTGATCTTCGTGGGCGTGGAGGGCACGCTGATCTACTCGCTCGTGAAGTACCGGGCGCGCCGGCGGGGTCCCGAGGCGCAGCTGATCCGCGGCAACACGCCGCTCGAGATCGGCTGGACGGTGGGCGCGGGGCTGATCCTCGTGGTGCTGACAGTGGTGACGTTCGTCTACCTGGACGACATCGAGAACCCGGCGCGGTCGGGCCCGGACGGCTTCCAGTCGGCGGGGGCCACCGAGTTCGCGACGATCGACCAGCCCAACCCGCCGGGCGGCAAGGCGCTCCAGATCGGCGTGGTCGGACGCCAGTACCTCTGGCGCTACGACTACCCGGGTAGGCCGGGAGAAGTGTTCAGCTACCACGACCTGGTCGTGCCCGTGAACACGACCGTCACGCTCAAGATCAGGTCGTCGGACGTGGCCCACTCGTGGTGGGTTCCGAAGATGGGCGGCAAGGCCGACGCGATCCCCGGGTACACGAACGAGACCTGGTTCAAGGCGAAGAAGCCGGGCACCTACACGGGCGCGTGCGCCGAGCTGTGCGGCGAGAACCATGCCGAGATGCGGACGCGCGTGGTGGCGCTCGAGGTCCCGGATTTCGAGGCCTGGCTCGCGAGGCAGAAGAGGGACATCCAGGCCGCGCAGCGGGCGCTGGCCGCGACGCGCCGGCAGCGCGAGGCGCAGCCGCAGGCGCGGGCGCCGCAGCAGCGCGGCCGGGTCGGAGCGGGGCACACCCAGTAGGGAGGCAGGCGAGGACCGTGGCGACACCCGAATACCTGGTCGAGCGTCCGCCCGTCGCCGCGATGCCGCGGCCGGAGGTCCTGGTCCACGGCCCCGACGTCCCTCAGACCGGGTGGCTGTCGTGGCTCACCACGACGGATCACAAGAGGATCGGGCTGCTCTACCTCTTCGCCACCTTCCTGTTCTTCATCATGGGCGGCGTCGAGGCGCTGCTGATGCGCCTGCAGCTCGGGCAGGCCGAAAACACGCTGATCGACTCGGCGACCTACAACGGCCTGGTCACGATGCACGGCACGACGATGATCTTCCTGTTCGTCGTGCCGGTTCTCGCCGGCTTCGCCAACTACCTGGTGCCGCTCATGATCGGCGCCCGCGACATGGCCTTCCCGCGTCTGAACGCGCTCTCGTTCTGGCTGCTGCTGTTCGGAGGGATCGCCTTCTACGTGAGCGTCTTCTTCCAGCCGCCGGAGAACGGCTGGACCTTCTACGCGCCGCTGTCGGACGACGCCTTCAGCCCCGGTGGTGGCGTCGACGCCTGGATCTTCCTGATCCATCTCACGGGCATCTCGTCGATCATCGGCGCGATCAACTTCATCGCGACGATCCACAACATGCGCGCCAAGGGAATGGGCTGGGGCCGGATGCCGCTGTTCATCTGGACGGTCCTGATCTACAGCTACCTGCTGGTGCTCGCCCTGCCCGCGATCGCCGCCGCGGTGACGATGCTCCTGACCGACCGGCACTTCGGCACGGGATTCTTCAACGCGACGGACGGTGGCGATCCGCTGCTCTGGCAGCACCTGTTCTGGTTCTTCGGCCACCCCGAGGTCTACATCATGATCCTGCCCGCGTTCGGGATCATCTCGGAGGTCATCCCGGTGTTCGCGCGCAAGCCGATCTTCGGCTACAAGGCGATCGCGGCTGCGACGGCGGCGATCGCGTTCCTCGGCATGCTCGTCTGGGCGCACCACATGTTCGCGACGCCGACCGCCACCGTCGTGCTCGCGTTCTTCATGCTGTCCTCGTTCGCAATCGCGATCCCGACCGGCATCAAGATCTTCAACTGGATCGCCACGCTGTGGCGCGGCTCGATCGTGATGAAGGCGCCGCTCTACTTCGCGGTCGGGTTCATCGCGCAATTCGTGGTCGGGGGCATCTCCGGCGTGATGCTGGCCGTCTTCCCCGTCGACTGGCAGCTCACCGACACCTACTTCGTCGTGGCTCACCTGCACTACGTTCTGTTCGGCGGCAGCGTGTTCGGGATCTTCGCCGGGCTCTACTACTGGTTCCCGAAGATGTCCGGCCGGATGCTCGGCGATGGGCTCGGCAAGGCGTCCTTCTGGTTGATGTTCGTCGGCTTCAACACGACCTTCCTCGTCCAGCACTCCGCCGGGCTGTCGGGCATGCCGCGGCGCGTGTACGAGTATCCGGACGGCGCGGGCCTCGAGGGCTACAACCTGGTCTCCACGATCGGCGCGTTCATCCTGGCTCTGGGCGTCCTGCTGACGCTCGTCAACGTCGTGCTGAGTCTGAGGAGCGGCAAGCGGGCAGGCAATGACCCCTGGAAGGGCAACACCCTCGAGTGGTTCACCCCCTCGCCGCCGCCCCCTAACAACTTCGACGTGGTCCCGCGCGTTCGCAGCGTCGAGCCCATGAAGGACATCCGGCGCGAGGTGGGCGAGAGCGTCCATTCCCGAGAGAGCGTGGCTCAGCCGGTCGCGCCGGGCACGTGACCGCGCCGTCGGCGCGCTACAGGCGGCTCGCTCTGGCGACCGTCGTCGCCACGTTCCTCCTGATCGTGCTCGGAGGCGTGGTGCGCGTATCCGACTCGGGCCTCGGCTGCGGCCCGGCCAACAGCGGCCTCCACGGCTGGCCCTTCTGCAACGGCGACGTCGTGCCCGGCCTGAACCTGCACTCGGTGGTCGAGTACGCGCATCGCGTGCTCGCATCCACCGTCGGCATCCTGATCCTCCTGCTGGCGGTCGGCGCCTGGCGGCGCTACCGCGCGCAGCGGACGCTCGTGGCGGCCACCAGTGCGGCCGGGGTGCTCGTCCTCGCAGAAGGGCTGCTCGGCGCCGCGACCGTCGAGGAGAACCTCCACGAGGGGCTCGTCGCGACGCATCTCGCCCTCGCCACGCTGATCCTCGGGCTCATGCTGTACGTCTGGCGGTCTACGCGGCCAGGCGTGGTCGGCACCGCAGCTGTCGACGGCGGCCCGCGCTTCCGTGCGCTCGCGGTGAGCGCCTGCGTCGCCGTCTTCTGCACGATCGTCGCGGGCGGCTACATGGCGGGCACCCAGAAGTACGGCCGCACCGACTACCAAATCGGCGACGGGGCGCACCACGCCTGCGGGAAGGAGTTCCCAACCTGCAACGGCGACTTCCTGCCCTTCGGCCAGGCCCGCCTGGTCGACATCCACCTCACGCACCGCGTATTCATGTACCTGGCGTCGCTACTCGTTCTGACGCTGGTCGTCGTGGCGCTGCGCCGCCGTCCGAGCCAGACGGTGGTCAACCTCGCGAAGGCGGCCCTCGCGCTGCTCGTGCTCCAGGTCCTCGTCGGCGCCCTGAACGTCTGGCTGGACGAGTACGAGACGCTTATCCTGGCCCACCTCGCGCTCGCGACCCTGTTGTGGGCGAGCGTCGTCGGCCTTACGCTCCAGCTCTACCGAGTCCCCGCGCCAGCCACCGACCAAGCCGCCCAGAGGGCAGCGGCGAGGGAAGCGATAACAGCCTGATGGAAGCCAGCACGACAACGCCCGCCCCAACACAGCCGGCGAGCGGCATCGGAGCAAGCCGAGGCGACCGAGACGCGCCTCGCGCGGGTGGCGGCGGGAAGCACTTGGCGGGCGGCCGTCGCAGGCCGACCGCCAAGGGCGCACCGCCGACAGGACCCGCGCGCCTGGGCGTAAGAGCAAAAGCGGTAGCCGCCGACTATCTCGAGATGACCAAGCCGAAGGTCCAGTCCCTCCTCCTCTTCACAACCATCACAACCATGTACGTCGCCGGCGACCCCTCCGTCGGCCTCGTCGGCCTGACCTGCCTCGGCGGGGCCCTGTCGGCGGGCGGCGCCGGAGCGATCAACCACTATCTCGACCGCGACCTCGACGCGCAGATGAAGCGCACCGCGGACCGGCCGGTGCCGGCGGGCCGCGTCTCGCCCAGGGCGGCGCTCCTGTACGGGATCGCGCTGGGCGCAGCTTCGTTCGTTCTGCTGGCGCTGACGGTGAACCTCCTCGCCGCCGCGCTCGCTCTGTCCGGGCTGCTCGGCTACGTGGTCGTGTACACGCTCTGGCTCAAGCGCACCACCCCGCAGAACATCGTGATCGGCGGCGCGGCCGGGGCCGTCCCGCCGCTCGTGGCCTGGGCGGCGACCACCGGCTCCATTGACGGCAGCGCCCTCTACCTGTTCGCGATCGTCTTCTACTGGACGCCGCCCCACTTCTGGGCTCTATCGCTGCTGATGAAGGACGAGTACGCCAAGGCGGGCGTGCCCATGCTCCCGGTCGTGCGCGGCGAGGAGGAGACGCGCTTCCAGATCCTGCTCTACACCGTCCTGCTGGCCGCGGTCGCCGCCCTGCCGTTCGCGGGACGGCTGTTCGACGGCATCTACATGGTCGCTGCGCTCGGGCTGAGCGCGGCGTTCGTCGCGATGGCGGTCAGGCTGCGCCGCCGCGCGGATCGCGCGTCGGCGCTCCGCCTCTACCTGTTCTCGCTCGCCTACCTCGCGCTGCTGTTCGCTGCGATGGTGGTCGACGCGCGGCTCTAGAAGCGCCACAGGTGGCGCGCTACGCGCTGCTCTACGACGAGGACTGCGGCTTCTGCCGCTGGTGCGCTGCGAAGGCGCTCGCCTGGGACCGCCGCCGATTGCTCCGCCCCGTAGCCCTACAGGAACCTGAGGCGAACGACCTGCTCGGCGGGATGGACGAGGGCCGCAAGATGGCGTCGTGGCACCTCTCGGGCGACGGCGAGGTGTACTCCTCCGGCGCGGCGGTCCCCGCCCTGCTCCGCCTCCTCCCCGGCGGTCGGCCACTCGCCGCGGTCAGCTCGCGCCTGCCCGGGCCGGTCGACCGCGCGTACCGGTTCGTCGCCAGGCACAGGAACGTCTTCGGCAGGCTCGTGACCGCCGGCGCCGCGCGCCGGGCGCGGCGCCGGATCGAGTCGCGCGCGGCTCACGGGTAGGGGACCGCCGTCTCCTCCACGAGCAGGTCGAGCACGCGGTCCATGCCACCGGCCTCGTGCGCGCTGCGCTGGAGGTCGGCGCCCGAGCCCTCGCGTAGGATCCGCTCGACGCCCTCGAGCGGGCCCTCCGAGCCGAGCTCCCGGGCGTACGGGCGCGCGAGGTCGACGGCCTCGCGAGCCAGCTCGGGCACGGGGCGCATGCGTCCGCCGTCGAGCAGCGTCGCCGCGAGGCCGAGGGCCGAGGCCCGGAAGCCTGTCTCGGCGAGCTCCTCGCGGATGCGATAGCCCCCAGTCCTGCCCTCCGCCTCGCGCACCGCGAGCCCGTGGACGAGCGCGGCGATGGCCGCGACCCGCTCGAGCGAGGACTGGCCGTCCATCACCCGGACCTCGACCGTGCCGAGGCGAGGGTGCAGGCGGATGTCCCACCAGATGAACGTGTAGTCGTCGAGCTCGCCCGCGGCGAGGACCGCGTCCACCGTGTCGACGTAGTCCTCGAAGTCGCGGAACACGCGCGGCGCCTCCACGCGCGGGAATCCGCGCCGCAGGACGATCCGTGCGCTCGACAGTCCCGAATCGACGCCGTGCCAGTACGGCGAGTTGGCGGCCAGCGCGCAGAGCAGCGGTAGGTGCTCCCGCAGGCCGTTGAAAGCCCGCACGGCGGTGTCCGGATCCGGCATTCCGACGTGCACGTGGAGCGCGCAGTCGGGCGTCCGGTGCACCAGCCCGCGAAGGTTCTCCTCCTCGCGCCGGTAGCGCTCCGCGTCGGTGATCACCACCTCGCCAAAGGGAGCGGCCGGATGGATTCCGGCTCCGAGCGGGGTGCCGCCAACATCGCGCACGCGCGCGTGCAGGTCCGAGATGGCGGCGACCGCGTCCTGCGCCGTCCGGCACACGGGCGAGCCGAGCTCGACCTGCGCCTCGTAGATGTCGTGGCGGGCGGCCCGCTCCTCGACCCCCATCCGCTCGATCACCTCGGAGCTGCCGTGCACCAGCTCGCGCGTGCGCGGATCGACGAGCAGCAGCTCCTCCTCCACCCCGATCGTGAAGTCCGGCCCGCGGCCGAAGGCGTGCTCCATGGAGGCGGGCAGGCTATCTGTCGCCGAGAGCGGCCTCCGCGGCGACGCGGCCGAGCACGAGGGCCGCCGACAGTCCGCTCGACCAGCCTCCTAGCGAGATGCCTCCCACATCGGCGCCGCAGGCGTAGACGCCGTCCGCCGCCCGCCCGTTCGCATCGACGCGCAGCCCGCCCAGCGTGGTCGTGATGCCCGCCACTACCTCGACGACCGTCGTCCCCCCTCGCCGCTCGACGGGCGCGCCCGCCGCGCGCGCGGCCTCCACCATCTCGCCGACGGTCCGCTCGCGGACGCGCTCGCCGAGCGCACCGTCCGGGATCAGATAGCGGGCGCGCGCTCCCGGCTGCTGGGCCGTCCACTGGACCACGTCGAGCTCCGACCAGCTTCGCGCGACGTAGCGCTCGCCGGTGTCGCTCTCCACTGTTGCGTGCCGCGCGTAGACCTGCGCCAGGCGCACGAAGTCCGCCTCGGCCACTCGCGCCGGCGGTGCGGGCATGTTGCGGCCGTAGAACTCGTCCATCCCGCCGGTCGTGCCGGCGCCCGCCTCGAGACCCAGGTGCAGCCCGTCGCCTGTGCTCCATGGGTTCGCGCGCAGCAGGAGCTCGGCGGCGTGCGGAGTGACGTGACGGCGCACGAGCTCGCGGCTGCCCTGGAAGCCGCCCGTGGCGAGGACCACCGGTTCGGAGCCGGGAAGCTCGGTCAGCGGTCGTCCAAGCCGCGGCTCGCCGGCGCGGCTGACGAGGGCGCTCGTCAGCCCGCGGACGTCGAAGCGCACGCCGCGCGTGAGCGGATTGCCGGTTTCGCGCGCGAGAACGGGCGCTCCGATGCGCTCGAGCCACTCGAGATCCCGGTCGAGGCGCTCGTGCACCAGGCGCTGTAAGCCCGGATCACCGCGCGGGCACTCGGCGCGGAAGGTGTCGAGATCGCGGTAGCGCCAGACGAAGCCGCTCGAGAGGAGCATCGACCCACCGGGCCGGTCGCCTTTCTCGACCAGCTGCACCTCTGCGCCGAGGTCCCGGGCCCGGGCCGCCGCCACGAGCCCCCCCATGCCGGCGCCCGCGACGACGAGGTCGGGCATCTCAGGCGATCGCTATCTCAGCGAGAAGGTCGGCTTGTGCTCGACGTACTCGAGCACGATCCCGGCCGGCCCGCGCACGAACACCGCGTAGGTGTTCTCGGCGTCCTTGATGTCCTGGATGTCCAGGCCGCGCACACGCGCCTCGTCGATGTGCTCCTGCGCCGACTCGACGAGCAGCGCAAGGTGGTTGAGCAGCGGCCGGTCGTCCGGCCCCGGGTCGCCTCGCTCGAGCTCCAGATGGGCGTCGGCCACCCACATGCCGCCGTCGCGAGCGCTGAAGCCGAGCTCCGCGAGCTCGGCGCCTGCACGCTCCGGGTCCGGTACGCGCAGCACCACGTGGTCCAGGTCGTAGTCCACGCCCTCGGCCTCCACCAGCCCCAACCCGAGGTCCTCCGGCGCGGCGAACGTCACCATGCCGTCGCCGTTCCGCTCCAGCTCTAGCCCTTCGGGTAGGCGGCCGACGGCGCGATCCAGGTCCCCAACTCGCAGCACCACCCGCCCCAGCACGCCTGGCTCACGCGGGCCTTCGGCCGCGAACAGGGTGAGCTTGCCGCGCCGGGCGTCGGAGCCGACGAGCGTGAAGGCGCCGGTGCGCTCGATCACATGCATCCCCAGGTGGGAGGTGAGGAAGCCGGCCAGGGTGTCCCGGTCGGCCACCCACAGGGCTAGATGGTCTAGCGACTTCGTCCTCATCGAGCCCCTTCATGCGCTGTCGGGCCGAGGCGTAAACCTCGAACCCGTCGCGTAGCCCTCAACGGCCGGCGTCCAGCTGGGAGGCGGCGGCGGGGTCGAGCAGCACCACGAGCGATCCGTCCTCGGGCTCGATCAGGCTCGCGGGAGCGTCGGGGGTGGGAGGACCGCCGAATGCGCGCGCCGCGGCGGCGGCCTTGTCCTGGCCGGCCACGAGGAAGACGGTCTCTCGAGCGCGGTTCAAGGCCGGCAGCGTAAGCGTGATCCGCGGCACGAACGGCGCCATGCCGGGCGCCTCGACGCCCACCACGGCGCGCTCGCGCTCGCCCAGAGCGGGGTCGCCCGGAAACAGGGATGCGCAGTGCGCGTCCGGCCCCAGCCCGAGCAGCAGGAAGTCGAAGCGCGGGAGGTCGTCGCCGAACGCCTCTCGAAGCTCGCTCTCGTAGTCAGCCGCGCCCTCCTCGGGCCCGAGCTCGCCGCGCATGCGGTGCACCGCGGCCGGTGCGCCTTCGATCCGGTCGAGCAGGGCGCGCTTCGCCATCGCGTAGTTCGACTGCTCGTGGTCCGGCGGCACGCTGCGCTCGTCGCCCCACCAGAGCGTCGCTCGCGACCAGTCGGCCGGCAGCTCCGCCGCCTTCTCGTAGGCGATGCGCGGCGTGGAGCCGCCCGTAAGGACCATGTGTCGGCCCGCCTCCGCGGCGGCGGTGAGCCGCTTCGCGAGCTCGCCCGCGGGATCGTCGAGGACGACGATCTCGGCGCGGTTCATCCCAGCAGTTTCACGGCGCAGGCGACGGCGGGCCGGTAGGTCGGGTCGCGCAAGAGGGCCTGGCGAATGCCCTCGCCGAGGATGCCGGCCTCGCCGCGTGAGGCGCCCAGCACGACCCAGGACGCCTCGCGGCGATGAGGGGCGCGGCGCCTGGCCGCGAGCCCTCCGGGTCCGCGATCGAGCGAGAGAGACATCCCGGAGGAGGTCTCCACGGTCACGCCGGAGAGCCCCGGCACGTCGAGGCCCTCGACCGGCTCGAGCGTGATCTTGACGTCCACCTTTCCGGCTCTCGAGGTCCCGCGTGAGCGGCCGTTCTCCGCCACCAGGGCGCCGGGGCGCCAGCCAAGCCGCGACTCCAGCCAGCCGAGCAGCAGCAGCGCGCTGATAGTGGAGTCGGCGCGGTGCTGGATCGTCACCGAGCTGATCTCCCTCAGCATCGGGCGCCACTCCGCCGGGTCGAACGTCGCCGCGATGCGCTCGCGCCAGGGCGTGCTCCGGAGCCACGCGAGGTCTACGACGTAGGCGTACTCGCCGAGCCCAAGGGCGCGCCGCAGCGCTACGTGGAGGTCCGGCTCGTCGGTGGAGTCGAGCAGCACGACGTCGGCGATCCCGCGCAGCGGGTCCAGGGCCTCGTGATGCCGGTGCGGCGACCACACGATCGTCGTCAGGTCGCGCACGATGAGAGCGTCGACTATCGAGTCGAGCCGCGCCAAGTGGCTTGGCCCGATGTCGACCTCCACGACCTCCTTGCAGACCACGATCTCACCGGGCTCGACCGGAACCGTGCTCTCCATCGTGGCCGTGGCGTCGAGCGTGGTCCGGCTCTCCTCGAAGGCGCACAGGATCGTGCGCGAGGGGTGGTACCGGCCAACGCGGTCGAGCCGGTTGAGGATCTCGCCCTTCCATTCGCGGTCCACGACGGCGACGAGGTTCACTACGCGCGCGGGCGCGTACATGCCGTCGGCGGCCACCTGGCGCTGCTCGAGCTCTTGCAGCCCTTCCGCGATCGCCCCGGGCGTCGTGTCCTGGGCGCTCCAGACGTTCGTCCCGTGCTCTAGATCGGACGCCATCTCGCACCGGGGAGCAGGACCTTGTCGGCCTCGGGCGGTCCCCCGGAGCCAGCCGGATATTCCGGCAATGGGTCGCCCGTCCGCGACCAGGCCTCGAGGATGGGGTCGACGATCGCCCACGCCGTCTCGATCTCGTCGTCGCGGGTGAACAGCGTCACGTCGCCGCGCATGGTGTCGAGGATCAGGCGCTCGTAGGCCTCGGGCGACTGCGACATGAACGAGGTGCCATAGAGAAACTCCATCTTCACCGGCCTGACGCGCATCTGGGCGCCCGGGATCTTCGCGATCAGCGACAGCGAAACACCCTCGTTCGGCTGCACGCTCAGCACGAGCTGATTGGGCTGAACGCCCACGGCTCCGGCCTGCTGGAAGGCCAGGTGCGGGACCGGCTTCAGCGTCACGGTGATCTCCGTGACCTTGCGCGCAAGCCGTTTGCCCGCCCGGAGGTAGAACGGCACTCCCGCCCAGCGCCAGTTGCGGACCCCGAGCCGCAGCGCCACGTACGTCTCCGTCCTCGAGTCCGGGGCGACGCCCATCTCCTCGAGGTAGCCCGGCTGTTCGCGGCCCTCGGCCACCCCCGGGCCGTACTGCGCCAGTACCGCCCGATCCGGCACCTCCTCGACCGCCGGCGGACGGATCGCTCGCAGCACCTTGACCTTCTCGTTGCGGATCTCGTCGGCGCTGAACGAGACGGGCGGCTCCATGCAGAGGATGGAGAGGAGCTGGAGCAGGTGGTTCTGGACGATGTCCCGCAGCGCGCCGGTCTCGTCGTAGTACTCCCCGCGGCGTTCGATGCCGATGTCCTCCGCCGCGGTGATCTGGACGTTGTCGATGTAGCTGAGGTTCCAGACCGGCTCGAAGATCCGGTTGCCGAAGCGCAGAACCAGCAAGTTCTGCACGGTCTCCTTGCCGAGGTAGTGGTCGATCCGGTAGATCTGCCGCTCCTCGAAGACCTGCCGCAGGGCAGCGTTCAGCTCCTTCGCCGACGCCAAGTCGCGGCCGAACGGCTTCTCGACCACAAGCCTGACGTCAGCCTCGTCGTGGGTATTGAGGCCCTTCGCCCCGAGCTTCTCGGCGATCGTCTCGAAGAAGTTCGGCGCCGTCGCGAGGTACATGACGCGGTTGAACGCAAGACCGGCCTCCTGGTCCAGCGCCGCCACCGCCTTGGCGAGCCGGTCGTAGACGCCGTGGTCGTCGAACGAGCCGGCGAGGTAGCTGATCCGCTCGAGCAGCGAGTCGAGCACCGCGGGGTCCGGCCGCCGCCTCGAGAAGCGCTCGATCGACTCCCGCGCGATGGCGCGGAACTCGTCGTCCGGATGCTCCGTGCGCGCGATGCCGAGCAGGTTGAAGCGCTCGGGAAGCGCGCCCTCGTGAGCCAGGTTGTAGATCGCCGGCAGCAGCTTGCGATGCGCCAGATCACCGGTCGCGCCGAAGATCACGAGCGTCGTCGGATGGACCGGCGTCCGCTCGAGCCCCTCGACGAGTTGGTTCTCCTGCTCGCGCAGGAGGCTGTCAACTGTCAACTGTCAACCCTCCCGCTTCACGGCATGACCACCGAATTGATTCCGAAGCGCCGCCAGCACCTTGGCCGAATACGACTCCTCCTGGCGCGAGCGGAAGCGCGTTAACAGCGACAGCGTGATCACGGGCGCCGGCACGTTCTTGTCGATCGCCTCGAAGACCGTCCAGCGGCCCTCGCCCGAGTCCTCGACGTAGCCCCGGATGTGCTCGAGGTCGGCGCCCTCCTGCTCGAACGCACGCCCCGCGAGCTCGAGCAGCCAGGAGCGCACCACCGAGCCCTGCATCCACACCTTCGCGACTCGGTCCAGGTCCAGGTCGTAGTCGGAGGCGTGCATGATCTCGAAGCCCTCCGCGTACGCCTGCATCAGCCCGTACTCGATGCCGTTGTGCACCATCTTCACGTAGTGGCCCGCGCCGTGGCCGCCGAAGTGCGCCCAGCCGTCCGGCGGCGCAAGCACGTCGAGGATGGGCGCCAGGCGCGACACGGCCTCGTCGCTTCCGCCGACCATCATGCAATAGCCGATCTCGAGGCCCCAGACGCCACCGCTCACGCCCACGTCGACGAACTCGATCCCGCGTGACGCCGCGCGCTCGCCGTTCGCCTTCGAGTCGGTCCACCGGGAGTTGCCGCCGTCCACGATCAGGTCGCCCTCGTCGAGTCGCCCGAGGAGCTTCTCGATGGTCTGCTGGGTAGCCGCCCCCGAGGGCACCATCAGCCACACCATGCGCGGGGCGTCGAGTTTCGAGACGAGTGCCTCGAGCGAGTCCGCTCCGGTCGCGCCGTGCCCTTCCGCCGTCTCGACCGACTCGTGCG
>JBKPHS010000009.1:0-12237 GCA_046729975.1 Actinomycetota bacterium | reverse complement strand
CGGCCGCCATCGCGGCGCCGGGCGATCGGGCGTGGCGGCGCACGGCGAGCGGCGGCGCGACCAGAGCGGCCAGCACGAGCAGGTTCCCGAGGCCCTGGACGGTCACGGTCAGCGCGGCGGCGAGCAGCACCAGCAGGGCAGCCGTGACGAGCCCCGGGCGCAGTCCCAGCGCACCTGCGCCGGCCGGGTCGAGGGCCACGGCGCAGAGAGGCCGGTGGAACACCGTGAGCGCTACCCCGCCGGCCACGGCAAGTGCGGCGGCGGCCCCGATGTCGCCGGCTCCCGCAGCCAGCGGATCGCCGAACAGCAGGTCCCCGAGACGCGGTGGGACCTCCGCCGAGAAGGCGAGCACGCCGCCCAGGCCCAGCATGCCGGTCACCACGATCGCCGTCGCGGTGTCGGGCCCGACCCTCTCGTCGCGGCCCGCGGCCGCGATGAGCACGGCTGCGGCCAGGACGCCGCCGGCGGCCCCCGCGACAAGCGGGAATCCGGCGAGCGCCGCGACCACGAGCCCGGGCAGCAGTCCGTGGGCGAGCGACTCGGCCCCGTACGCCAGGCGGTAGCTCAGGACCCAGAAGCCGAGCGCGCCGCAGGCGGCGCCCGCCAGCACGATCTCGGCGAGCGCCTGGCGCCCTATGCCCGAGCGCCACGGGTCGAGCAGGAAGTCGACGAGCTCCATCAGTGCTCGTGGTGCTGCACCGTCACGGCCTCGACCGGGCCGCCGCCGCTCTCGATCACGACGATCTCGCCGCCGTAGGTCGCCTCGAGGGCGGCGCGGGTGAGGCAGGCCTCGGGCGGGCCGAACGCGACCTGGCGGCGGTTCAGGCACAGCACCCGATCGAAGCCGCGGGCGCTCTCCACGTCATGGGTCGAGACGAGCACAGCGCGCCCCTCGTCGCGTAGGCCGCCGAAGAGGGCGGAGATCGCCGCGGCGCTGGTGGGGTCGATCCCTGCGAGGGGCTCGTCGAGCAGCAGGACGCGTGCGTCCTGGACCAGGGCGCGCGCCAGCAGCACACGCTGGCGCTGGCCTCCCGAGAGCTCGCCGAAGCGGTCGTCCGCACGATCCGCGAGCCCGACACGCTCGAGCGCCTGTTCGGCGGCCGAGCGCTCGCCGCGACGCGCCGGCCGCCACCAGCCGCCGTTCGCGAGCGCGCCCATGAGCGCGACGTCGAGCGCGCTGAGGGGCAGGTCTAGCCGCGTGCGGTCGGTTTGCGCCACATACGCCGCCGGTCTCTCGAGGCGCGCTCGTCCGCCGAGCGGCTCGAGCTCGCCGAGCAGCGCCCGGAAGAGCGTGGTCTTGCCACCGCCGTTCGGTCCGAGCACTCCGACCGTCTGGCCCGGCTCGGCCGAGAAGCTCACCCCCGCGATGGCCGGGCCGCCGCCGTAGCCCGCGCTCAGGTCCGATGTCTCGACGAGCGCCCTCATCGGCGCACCGTCACGGCGAGCGCCGCCAGCGCGTACACCGCCGCGCCGAGCACCGCCAGAGCCGGTCCCGGGGGCGCGTCCAGCAGGTACGCGGCGTAAAGAGCGAGCGATCCCTCGAGCGCCGCCAGCGCCACGGACCCCGCCAGAAGCGCCGGCACCGAGCGGGCCACGAGTCGTACCGTGGCGGCGGGCACGATCAGGATGGAGGTCAGAAGCAGCGCCCCGACGGCCGGGAGCGCGGCGACCGCGGAGGCGGCGATCACGACGAGCAGCAACGCGTCGAGGCGTCGCACCCGGACGCCCATAGCTCGCGTGCCGGGCCGGTCGAAGCCGGTCGCCAGCCAGGCGCGTCCGAGCCCGATCGTCGTGGCGATCGCGATCACGGCAGCGGCGGCGGAGAAGGCCACGTCGCCGGAGCTCAGCCCGAGCAGCGTGCCGAACAGCAGCCGGTCCACGGCTGCGCCCGAGTCGAGCAGGTCGCTCGCGAGCACGACGCCGGTGGCGAGGGCGCCCGCCAGAAGGAGCGCGACCGCGGCGTCGGAGCGCCGGCTGCCCGGCTCGCTGCGGCTGACGCCGCCCGCGTAGCCGAGTGCGACCGCCATACCCGCAAGCTGGGGACTGAAGCCCGCGGCGTGGGCGACGACGAGCCCGGGGAACGTGGCGCTGCCGACCGCGTGAGCGAAGAACGCTAGCCGGCGCAGGACGATCCACCCGCCGAGCAGGCCGCCCGCCACCGACAGGAGCAGCAGCTCGGCGAGGGCCGTCTGCATAAACTCGAGCTGGAAGGCCTCGGTAGGCGACGCTATCGCTGTCAGGCCCAGATCCACGCTGGTCATCGTAGATGAGATTGATTATCGTTTGCGGTGATGAAACGGCGCACCGAGCAGCGAGAGGCCATCGTGGAGGCGCTGCGCGCCTGCGACACCGCGGTCACCGCCCAGGAGCTTCACGACCGGCTGGAGGGCGTCGGCCTCGCGACGGTCTACCGCAACCTCCAGCGGCTCACCGAGGAGGGGCAGGCGGACACGCTGAGGCGCGAGAGCGGCGAGCAGGCCTTCCTCCTGTGCGGCGCGGGCCATCATCATCACCTGACCTGCCGCGTGTGCGGACGGGTGGAACGGGTGCGCGACTGCGAGCTGGACGGCTGGGCCGCAGCCGTGGCACGGCGGCACGGCTTCAGCCAGGTGGAGCACCGAGCCGAGCTGGTCGGCCTGTGCGCCCGATGCGGCCGCGGCTGACCGCCAAGCTGCGTGTTGAACGGGCCCGGACGGGTATAAGACCAGGCGGACTCCCCCTGCCGCCGTAGAGGGAGTCGCTACCCCAAAGACGTTGAGAGCCAGCAAGGCCTACATCGCCAGCCTGGGCACGACGAGCGTGTTGATTGCGTCGTCCCTGTTGATGCTCGCCTTCGTGAGCGCGCTCGTCACCTACAAGGGCTGGCCAGGCGCCGGTGCGGGCGGAGACGTCCCCGGTCTTCGACTCGAAAATCGCCAGGCGCCGGCCGGCGCGGGGGCCGCTGAGGACGAGGCCCGCCGCGGTGGCCGCGAGCGAAGCTCGCGCAGGGAGCACGGCAGCCGCTCCCATCGCGGCGGCGGGCGCACCGCCGAATCGCCACGCGGCCGGACGAACCTGCCGAGCTCCGGCGACGGTCCCGTCAGGCAGCTGCAGCGTCAGAGCGGGAGTGGCGACGGCTCGGCGCCGGCGGACGTGAGCTCGCCGCCCGCAGACTCGGCGCCGAGCGCCGGTGCCGGCGACGTGAGCGGCACGCTCCAGCAGACCGCCGGCGAGCTGACCGCGGGGAGCGAGGTGGCCGCGCCGCTCTCGGCTCCCGGCGAGACCGTCTCCAAGCTCATCGACGAGATCGGCGGAGTCAGCGGGGGCCAAGCCCCCTGATCAACGAGCCGCGGCTCGTTCGATGAAGCGCAGCGCCTCGGCCTGCATCTCGCCATCGTGCTGGAGCGAGCGGTGGTGGCCTCCGGGTAGGAGCAGCAGCCGCTTGGGCCTATCCGCTGCCTCGTAGAGCTCCTGGGAGACCGTGTAGGGAACCCGCTCGTCGCCCTGAGCGTGCATGAGCAGGAGGGCAGTGCGAGGCGCCAGAGCCGCCGCGGCGCCGCGCGTGTCGAGCGTGTCGAGCCAGGGCTCGAGCGCGTCGCGGTCGGCCTCGATGGTTTCGAGCCCCTCCGCGCGCACGGCGCGCAGCAGTAGCTCGGCGGGCACCGGACAGATGGCTACCACGGCGGCCACGTCCCCGTCGAGCGCAGCGGCGTGGATCGCGCAGAAGCCGCCCAGGCTCGAGCCGCGCAGCGCGACCTCTGGCGCATGCTCGCGCGCCAGCGCGCACATCGCTAGCACGTCGTCGAGGGCGCGCGTGGAGAAGGTGCCTCCCGAGTGGCCATGGCCGCGCGCGTCGAACGCGACCGCCGCCATACCACTCGCGCGCGCGGCTCGCGCGAAGTCGAAATGGTTCTCCTTCGCGGACCCGGCCCCGTGGCAGATCACGACGCCGGCGCTCGGCTCGGAGTCCGGCAGGAACAGCGCGTAGGCCAGCCCGTTCCAGGTTCCGAGCACTGGGGGAGCCTCCACGGGGTGCTTCATACTTCGCCGATTATGGCCCGCACGGACCAGGCTCCGGCGTCGCTGGCGCACGTTTACCCGCTCGGCTCCCGGGTGAACGACGCCGGCCGCCTCGAGATCGGCGGCTGCGACGCGCTCGAGCTCGCGCGGGAATTCGGCACGCCCGCATACGTCTATGCGGAGGACGACATGCACGAGCGTGTGCGCCAGTACATAGAGGCCTTCAGCGCGCACACCGACCACTTCGAGCTCGTCTACGCGAGCAAGGCGTTCCCCTGCACGGCGGCCTATCACCTCTTCGCGCAGGAGGGGCTGTCGTGCGATGTCGCCTCGGGCGGCGAGCTCTACATGGCGCTGCGCGGAGGCTTCGCCCCAGAGCGGCTCTACATGCACGGCAACAACAAGAGCGAGGCCGAGATTCGCTATGCGCTCGAGGAGGGTGTCGGCCACATCGTGGTGGACTCCTTCCACGAGCTCGACCTGCTGGAGCGCATGGCCCCGGGTCAGAACGTCCTCCTGAGGGTCACGCCGGGCATCGAGCCGGACACACACAGCTATGTCCAGACCGGTCAGGTCGACTCGAAGTTCGGATTCGGCGTGGAGGAGATTCCTCGCGCGGTCGAGCGCATACGGCGGCTCGACCTGCGCGGCCTGCACGCCCACATCGGCTCGCAGATCTTCGACCTCGGGCCTTACGAGCGGCTCGCCGGATTCCTGGCGGGCATGGGCGACTACCCGCTGCTCAACCTCGGCGGGGGGCTGGGGATCGCCTACACGGCCCAGGACCACCCGCCCTCGATTCGGGAGTACGTGGACGCGCTGATGAGCGGCGCGCCTGAGCACGTGACGGTCCTGTGCGAGCCGGGCCGCTCGCTCGTGGGCAACGCCGGGGTGACGCTGTACACGGTCGGCACGGTGAAAGAGATCCCGGGGGTGAGGACGTACGTTGCCGTCGATGGAGGCATGTCCGACAACCTGCGCCCCATGCTCTACGGCTCGCGCTACGAGGCGGACGTCGCCGACCGGCTCGGCGGGGACCTGCTCTGCACGGTCGCCGGCATGCACTGCGAGTCCGGCGACATCCTCGTGCGCGACGCTCTGCTCGACGACCCGCGTCCCGGCGACGTCCTAGTTATTCCAGCCACCGGCGCGTACGGGCACGCGATGGCGAACAACTACAACCTCGTGCCCCGCCCGCCGGTGGTCTTCTGCTCGAACGGTGACGCGCGCGTGGTCGTGCGCCGCGAGACGTACGAGGACCTGTCGCTCCGTGACGTTTAGGGTCGGCCTCCTCGGCCACGGGACGGTCGGGGCGGCATTCCACGAGCTGCTCGAGGAGCGTGCGGGCGCGATCGAGGCCGAGCAGGGGAAGCGGCCGGAGATCTCCGGCGTGCTGACCACGAGCCGCGGAGACTTCGAGGACATCCTCGAACGCAGCGACCTGATCGTCGAGCTGATCGGCGGGCTGGAGCCGGCGCGCGAGTACGTGCTGCGCGCCATGGCCGCGGGCAAGCACGTCGTCACGGCCAACAAGCAGCTGCTCTCCCAGCATGGCGAGGAGATCTACGCGGCGGCACGGGAGGCCGGCGTGCAGCTCCGCTTCGAGGCCGCTGTGGGAGGGGTCGTGCCCGTGATCCGTGTGATCCACGAGACGCTGGCGGCCGCCCACGTGGACAGGGTGCACGGGATCGTGAACGGGACGACGAACTTCATCCTCTCCGAGATGGCGCGCACGGGCGCCTCCTACGACGAAGCGCTACGCCAGGCGCAGGCCCACGGCTTCGCGGAGGCGGACCCGACTGAGGACGTGACCGGAAAGGACGCCGCCGCGAAGATGGCGATCCTGGCCCGGCTCGCGTTCGGCGCCCCCGTCCATCTCGACGACGTGCCCCACGAGGGGATCGCGGAGCTCACGGCCGACGACATCGCATACGCGAAGGAACTCGGCCTGTCGCTCAAGCTGATCGGCAGCGCCGAGCGGATCGACTCCGGCCTGAGCGTGCGCGTCTACCCGGCCTTCCTGTACGCCGGCCATCCGCTCGCGTCCGTGAACGGCTCCTTCAACGCGGTGACGATCGAGTCGGCTGCGATCACGGAGATCACGCTCTCCGGTCCGGGGGCCGGCGGCTCGCAGACCGCGTCCGCCGTGCTCGGCGACGTGATCTCGGCCATGATCCCGCCTCCCACGCTGCCGCCGCCGGCGCTCGACGTGCCGCTCGTGAGCGACGTCGAGTCGGCCTTTTACCTTCACCTCGAGGTGGCCGACCGGCCGGGCGTCCTCGCCCAGATAGCCGAGATCCTCGGGCTCCAGGAGGTCTCCGTGAAGTCGGTCGTGCAGCGGGGGCTCGGCGACGACGCGCGGCTCGTGATGGTCATGCACCCGGTGCTCGAGTCGAAGTTCCGCGCCGCCGTGCAGCTCATCTCGAGGCTCGAGTTCATGCGCTCCGAGCCGCGGGTGATCCGGGTGATCGAGGAGGTGTTCGAGTGAGCGGGGCGAGCCCCTGAGCCTGTGGCGCTACCAGGAGCTGCTGCCGGCTGAGCCGCTCGTGACCCTGGGGGAGGGCGACACGCCGCTGATTCCCGCGGCGAGGCTGTCCGAGCGCACCGGCTGCGAGGTGTGGCTCAAGTTCGAGGGCGCGAACCCGACCGGATCGTTCAAGGACCGGGGTATGACGGTCGCCGTGTCAGCCGCCGTCGAGGAGGGCGCGGAGGCGGTGGTGTGCGCCTCGACCGGCAACACCGCGGCGAGCGCCGCCGCGTATGCCGCGCGGGCGGGGCTGCGCGGAGCCGTGATCGTTCCCGAGGGAAAGATCGCCACCGGCAAGCTCGCCCAAGCGCTCATGCACGGCGCGCGCGTCGTGGCGCTGCGCGGCAACTTCGACCAGGCGCTGGCGCTCGTCCGCGAGCTCGTGGAGCGGCACCCGATCTCGCTCGTGAACTCCGTGAACGACTACCGCATCGACGGACAGAAGACCGGCGCCTTCGAGGTCTGCGACGAGCTCGGCGAGGCGCCCGACGTGCTCTGCATCCCGGTGGGAAACGCGGGCAACATCACGTCCTGGTGGCGCGGCTTCCAGGAGTACGGCCGCTCACCGCGGCTGCACGGGTATCAGGCCGAGGGCGCGGCACCACTCGTGCACGGCCGTCCCGTCGAGAGCCCCGAGACGGTCGCCTCGGCGATCCGCATCGGCAATCCGGCGCGCTGGGAGGACGCGATGGACGCTGTGACCGCCTCGCGTGGCGAGATTCGGGCCGTCTCCGACGACGAGATCCTGGGCGCCTACTCGCTGATCGCGGCCGAGGAGGGCGTCTTCTGCGAGCCCGCCTCGGCCGCATCGGTGGCCGGGCTGCTGCGGTACGGCGCGGACGGTCGCGTGGTCTGCGTGCTGACGGGCCACGGCCTCAAGGACCCGACGACGGCGCTCGGACGCGCCGCGCCCGTGATTCCCTGCGAGCCGTCGATCGAGGCGGTCGAGGCCGCCGTGCTCGGATGAGGCGCCGCCGCCAGGTCCGCGTGCCGGCGTCCACCGCCAACCTGGGTCCGGGCTACGACGTGCTCGCCGCCGCGCTCGACGTGCACCTCGAGCTCGAGGTGGAGGAGACGGGCGAGCTGTTCGTGCATTCCGACGTTCCCGGCGTGCCGGCCGACCGCTCGAACCTCTGCGTGCGGGCATTCGAGGCGCTGCACCCGGCGGACGGCGTCACCTTCCAGATCCGTTCGGAGATCCCGCCGGCCGCCGGGCTCGGCTCGAGCGCCGCCGCCATCGTTGCCGGCCTCGCGGCGGCGGACCACATGTACGAGCTCGACGCGCCGCTGTTCCAGCTCGCCGCCGAGTTCGAGGGACACCCGGACAACGTGGCCGCCGCGCTCCACGGTGGCTTCGTCATCTGCGCCGACGACGGGGTCGAGCGACTCGACCCCCCGCCTGGTCTCGAGGGCGTCGTCGCCATCCCGCCCCACGAGGTCCCCACGGCCGAGGCGCGCGCGGCGCTACCCGGCGAGGTACCGATCGCGGACGCCGTTCACAACACGGCCCACGCCTCTCTGCTCGTGCTCGGGCTGGCGCGCGACGACTTCTCGCTGATCAGCCGGGGACTGTCCGATCATCTGCACCAGCCGCGGCGGGCGCCCCTGTATCCGCGCTCGATGGAGCTACTGGAGCGAGCGGGGGAGCTCGGTGCGGTGGGCGCCTCGATCTCGGGCGCGGGGCCCGCAGTCCTCTTCTGGTGTCACTGGCAGCAGACCGGAAACGTGTTCGAGCGGCTGAACGCCGAGGCGCCCGACTGCGAGATCCGGCGGGTGCAGTTCACTCCGGGCGGCGCCGACGTGCGCGAGCTGTGACCGTCGAGGCTGCAGGCGGGGTCGTGGTGCGCCACGGCGAGGGCGGGCCGGAGGTCGCGCTGGTCCATCGCCCCAAGTACGACGACTGGAGCCACCCGAAGGGCAAGCTCGACCGCGGGGAGACCTTCGAGCGGGCGGCCGTCCGCGAGGTGCTCGAGGAGACCGGCATGCGCTGCCGGCCCGTGCGCGAGCTCGGCGAGAGCCACTACGAGGACCGGAACGGGCGTCCCAAGGTGGTGCGCTGGTGGCTGATGGAGGTCGAGGACGCCGGCGAATTCGAGCCGGGGCGCGAGGTGGACGAGCTGCGCTGGGCCAGCCCCGAAAAGGCCAGGGAGCTGCTCACGTACGAGCGCGACCGGGAGCTGCTGGACGCGCTATGAAGCCGGCTGGTAGTGCCTGTTAAGCGCCGATTGGGCCCCTTGTCGAAAGGTTTGCCTTGCGATCCAATAGGGGAGTAACAGATACCGCAGACCAGGTAGGGCCGGGACTAGCCAGACCACTAGGCCAGCGGGTATCGATCAGCTCAGAAGTTCGGGAGGAACTCCATGGTCGCCGTCGACCGCGAAAGCCGCTACGCAGACCTCGTCTGCCCGATCTGCCATCAGCAGCTGAAGCCGGGCGACAGGGTCCTGACCTCGTTCAAGGGCGGCAAGCCGCGCGCGATCCACGCCCACGCCTGCACGTGCCCTCGGGCGGCAGCCCAGACGGCGGTGGAGGCTCGCGAGGTCACGCTCACCGATCCGGCGGCTTAATAGGCCAAGCAGGAGCCGTCCGCCTATCGGTGAACAATCGTCTCGACGCTGCGTTCTACTAGCGGAGGAACGAGATGATTGCCGTAGCGCGTGGAAGTTCCTATTCGCAGCTCGAGTGCGCTGTCTGCCACCAGCCGCTCAAGCCCGGAGACCGCATCCTCCAGTCGTTCAAGCACGGCGTGCCCAAGGTGGTGCACGCGAACGCCTGCCGCTGTCCGCGGCCCGCGCAGAAGCACCCGCCCGCCTGAGGACCTAAGCCCTAAGCCGCGACCAGCTCCGCCCGCAGGTCCGCAACCCGGGTGGCTTCGTCCGGGTGGTCGATGCGCCGGAGCACCTCCTCGGCCAGAGCCAGATAGTCGGCCCCGAGTTCCGGGCGGTAGTCGAGGATCGAAACGCCGCGCTCAGCCGACTCCGCATAGCGGATCGACTGCCGGATGACCGAGCCGAAGACGCGGTCGCCGAAGCGCTCGCGTAGCTGCTCGAGCGCCTCGCGCGAGTGGATCGTCCGCATGTCGGCGATGTTCATCACCACGCCCAGCCAGTCGAGGTCCGGGTGCAGGTTCTCCTTCGCGAGCTCGATCACCTCGAGCGCCTGCTCGACCCCCTGGAGCGAGAAGTACTGCGCCTCGGTCGAGAGGAGCGCGTGGTCGGCGGCGACGACGGCGTTCACCGTCAGGAGCCCGAGCGCGGGCGGGCAGTCGATCAGGACCAGGTCGTAGCGGCGCTTGATGTCCCGCAGCGCCCGCCGCAGCGTCATCTCGCGGCCCATCTTCCCGCCCAGGATCAGCTCCGACTCGGCCAGGCCGAGATTCGCGGGAAGCACGTCGCCGTCCAGGATCGCGTCGGCGGCCCTCACCCGGCCGGCTAGCACGTCCGCCATGGTCGGGTCGGCGTCGGGCGGCACGTCGAAGTAGTCCGACAAGTTCGCCTGGGGGTCGAGGTCCACCGCAAGCACGGTCAACCCGACGCGCCGGAAGACGTCGGTCAGTGTCCGGACCGCGGTCGTCTTCCCGGTGCCTCCCTTCTGAGAGAGGATCGCGATCGTCGCTCCCATGAGCGCGCGACTATAGATGCCGCCTCCCTGCGGCGCCAGCGACCCGCGGGGTCCGGTGACCCGCGCGGTTATAGTTCTCGCTCCGTCCCGAAGCTCCAGTCGCGCGCCCGCTCGAAGAAGGCGCGGAACCCGGAGGAGGTAACGAGTGAGTGGGCCTGCCGAACCGCCGCGGGAGCGGTTCTCGTCAACCCAGGCGTACCGTCCGCTGCGGCCGCCCGCCACGGTCGAAGATCGCGACGCTTGCGCCCTGTACGCCGCCGTCGAGAAGGACGCGGCGCCGGCGCATGCGCCGATAGAGACCGCGCTCGCCGCGCTCGAGAAGATGCTCCACCGCGCCGGCAACGTCGACGGCGAAGGCGACGGCTGCGGCATGCTGATCGACATCCCGCGCAAGATCTGGGCCGAGGAGGTGCGCGCGGGGGGCCATGCGTCGCACCTCGCGCTCGACCCGAGCTTCGCGGTGGCGCACATCTTCGTCCCGCGCAAGGGCGGGAACGTCGGCGAGCTGCAGGGGCGCGCGCGAGAGATCATGTCGCGCGCCGGTTTTCGCGTGCTCGCCGAGCGCGAGAACGTGGTCGACTCCTCTGCCCTCGGGCCGACCGCGCGTGAGGAGGAGCCGTTCTTCTGGCAGGTCGGCGGCCTGATCTCGGAGCCGCGGATGTGCTTCGAGCTCGTGACGGGGCTCGAGGAGGAGCTCGACGTCCACGTCGCGTCGTTCTCCACCGACACCTGCGTGTACAAGGTGATGGGCGCTCCCTCGGCGCTCGGGCGCTACTTCCCCGACCTGCACGACGAGCGTGCCGAGACGGCCGCTGTCTACGGGCACAACCGCTACTCGACCAACACGTGGCCGTCGTTCAAGCGCGTGCAGCCCTTCTCCGTGCTCGGCCACAACGGAGAGATCAACACGATCGCCAAGCTGCGCCAGGAGGCGCTGATGCTGGGCATACCGCTGCACGCCGACGGCTCGGACTCCCAGGACCTGAACCGCACCGTCGAGGCGTTCGTCCATCGGGGCGAGCTCTCGCTCGTGGAGGCGCTCGAGCTCGTCCTGCCCCCGATCGTCAACGAGATCAAGCAGCTCCCCCCGGACCTTCAGGCCTTCTACATGTACCTGCGCCAGGCCTTCGGCCCCTTCGCGCAGGGCCCCGTCGCGCTCCTCGCGCGGCACGGCGACGAGTGCGTCTTCTCCGTCGACGCGCTCGGGCTGCGCCCGCTGTGGCTGGTCGAGACGCCCACCGCGTACGTCTTCTCGTCGGAGCCCGGCGTCGTCCGAGTCGCCGACACCGTCTCCGAGCCGAAGCCGCTGGCGCCCGGCGAGAAGATCATGGTCTCGATCTACCGCGGCAGGGGCGAGGCCAAGTTGCGCTGGCACAGCCAGCTCCAGTGGGTCGCGTACGAGCGCTGGCTCGAGCGAACCGGAGCCGAGCCGATCCTGGGCTTCGCGCAGGCGATCCTCGTCGGGGGTCCGCTCGAGGGCTCCGAGATCCCCGGCTACACGAGCGCCGGGCCGGCCGAGCCGGTCAAGGTGGAGGACCGCGTCCTCGGCGGCTTTGGCTGGCAGCGCGAGGACATGAAGCTCGTCCAGCAGATGGCGGCCACCGGCCATGAGCCGATCGGTTCGCTCGGCTACGACGGCCCGCTCGCCTGCCTGTCGCCGGAGCGGCAGAACCTGGCCGACTACTTCAAGGAGTCGGTGGCCGTCGTCACGAACCCGGCGATCGATCGCGAGCGCGAGGTCGAGCACTTCTCCTGCCGCGCCGTCTTCGGCTCCCGGCCGGACACGCACAAGCTCGACCCCGAGCCGCGCACGCTCGAGACCGCCTTCCCGATCATCCTCGGCGGGCACGACGGGCTCGCCCCGCTGTCGGACTCGGTGTACCGGAGGGTCGCGAAGGAGCACAAGACCTATCTGCTCGAGGACCTCTGGGAGGAGTTCCGAGGCCGGGGCAAGGTGCTCGACATCTCCTGCCTGGAGTCGGAGACGACGCAGGGCGCGATCGAGCGGCTGCGCCACGAGGCGCAGACCGCAGCGCGCTCCGGCTGCGAGCTGGTCGTGCTCTCCGATCGGACGGCGTGGGACGGCGACC
>JBKPHS010000008.1:0-11574 GCA_046729975.1 Actinomycetota bacterium | reverse complement strand
CTCGGCGCCGCCGCGTCCGCGCGCGTGATGGGCGTGGACCTCGAGACGATACGCACCGCGCTGGCCGGCGCGGGCCGCGTCCCCGGCCGCTTCGAGCCCGTGGACGAGGGGCAGGACTTCACGCTGCTCGTGGACTACGCGCACACGCCGGAGGCGCTCGACAACGTGCTGCGCGCCGCTCGGGAGCTGACGGCGGGCCGCCTGCACGTCGTCTTCGGCGCGGGAGGCGATCGTGACCGGGCCAAGCGGCCGCTGATGGGGCGCGCCGCCGCGGCGCTCGCGGATCGTGTGATCGTAACCTCCGACAACCCGCGCTCAGAGGACCCCGACGCGATCGTCGACGACGTCCTGCAGGGCGCGGGTCCCGCCGCCGAGCGCGAGGTCGATCGCGCGCGGGCCATCGCGCTCGCGGTCGAGACGGCCGAGCCCGGCGACGTCCTCGTGATCGCGGGCAAGGGGCACGAGCAGGGGCAGGAGTTCGAGAACGGCCGCAAGGAGCCCTTCGACGACGTGACCGTCGCCCGCCGGGCGCTTCGCTCCGCGCTGGGAGTGGGCGCTTGATCGACAGGACCGCCGCCTGGGTGGCGGAGGCGGCGGGCGGGCGGCTGGCCGCCGGCGACCCGGGCGGGCCGGGTCCGCGCCGGGCGGTCGCCGACTCGCGCACGGTCCAGCGCGGCGACCTCTTCGCCGGACTGCCGGGCACCCACGCCGACGGCGGCGAGTTCGCCGAGCGCGCCCTCGACGCCGGCGCCTGGGGGGTACTGGTCGCGCAACGACACGCCGAGCGCCTGGCCGGCGCGGGAGCGCCGGTGATCGCCGTCGAGAGCCCGCTCGCGGCGCTCGGATCGCTCGCCAAGGCCTGGCGCCGGGAGCTCGGCTGCAAGGCCCTCGGTGTGACCGGCTCGACCGGCAAGACCTCCACGAAGGACATACTCGCTTCGCTGCTCTCCGGCCCGCTGCGCACCCACGCCAACCGCGAGAACTGGAACACGGAGGTGGGCCTGCCGCTGTCGGTGCTCGAGGCGGAGCCCGGCACGGAGGCTCTGGTGCTCGAGATGGCGATGCGGGGGGTCGGCCAGATCGCGGAGCTCACGGAGATCGCGCAGCCCGACGTGGGGGTGGTCGTGAACGTCGGGCCGGTTCACCTCGAGCTCCTCGGCACGGTCGAGCGCGTTGCCGCGGCGAAGGCCGAGCTGATCCGCGACATGCCGCCGGGCGGGGCCTGCGTGGTGCCCGTGGGAGAGCCGCTGCTGGCCGAGCACCTGCGCGACGATCTCGACACGATCACCTTCGGGCCGGGCGGCGACGTGAGCCTGCGGAGCTTCGAGGACGGCCGCGCAGAGATCGACGTGCGCGGGGAGACGGTCGAGCTCGAGCTTCCCTACTCGGAGCCGTACAACTTGCTCAATACGCTCGCCGCGGTCGCGGCGGCGGGGGCCGTCGGCGTCCGGCCGGAAGGTCCGGTCGAGGTCCGCTTCTCGTCATTGCGGGGCGAGGTCGTGGAGCTGCCCGGGGGCGTGACCGTGGTGAACGACTGCTACAACGCCAACCCGATGTCGATGCGGGCAGCTCTCGAGCACCTGGCCGCGAGCTCGGCGAACCGCCGCCTGGCCGTGCTCGGTGAGATGGCCGAGCTCGGCGCCGACGCCGAGCGCTACCACGAGGAGCTGGGCCGGCTCGCCGCCGAGCTTGGCCTCGACGTGCTGGTTACCGTCGGTGAGCGGGCGGTCGCGTTCGCGCAGGGGTTCGACGGCGAGACCTACTCCGTCGCTAGCCCCGAGGAGGCGGGCGCCCTCATCGAGGAGCTCGCCGCTCCAGGGGACCGCGTGCTGATCAAGGGCTCGCGATCCGCCTCCCTCGAACGAGTCCTGCAACCGGCCTAAGTGCTCGGCGAGATCCTCATCGCGGGCATGGCCTCGCTCCTCATCTGCGTGTTCCTCGGCCCCAATTTCATCGACTTCCTGCGTGAGCGCGAGTTCGGACAGCACATACGCGAGGAGGGGCCCGAGGCGCACGTCGCCAAGGCGGGGACGCCGACGATGGGGGGCCTGCTCATCTTCCTCTCGGTTCTCGTCCCGTTCCTGCTGCTCGGCGACTTCGACTGGGAGACCTTCGCAGTGATGGGCACCGCGCTGGCCGGAGCGGGGCTCGGGTTCGTGGACGACTGGCTCAAGGTCTCGCGCAAGCGCTCGCTTGGCATCTCGGGCAGGACCAAGCTGCTGGTGCAGCTCGTGATGGCCGTCGGACTCTGGTACGTCGCGACCGAGCAGGTCGGGCTGTCGGAGACGCTGCGCTTCCGCGTCTTCGACGCGTCCGTCGACATCGGCGTCTTCTATCCGATCCTGATCTTCCTGGTGCTGGCGGGAGCCACCAACGGCGTGAACCTCACGGACGGCCTCGACGGCCTCGCCGCCGGGTGCACCGCGATCGTGATGCTGGCCTACACGGCGATGACGCTCGCCACCAGCGGGCAGGAGGACCTGGCCCTCGTGTCCGCCTGCTTCGTCGGCGCCTGCGTCGGCTTCCTCTGGTTCAACTCGTTCCCCGCGTCGGTCTTCATGGGGGACACCGGCTCGCTTGGCCTCGGGGCCGCGATCGCCGCGCTCGCGGTGATGACCAAGACCGAGGTGCTGCTGCTCGTGATCGGCGGCATCTTCGTGATCGAAGCCCTCTCGGTGCTGATCCAGGTCTTCGCATTCCAGCGCTTCCGGAGGCGGGTGTTCCTCATGGCTCCGGTGCACCACCACTTCGAGCTTCTGGCGTGGTCGGAGACGAAGATCATCCTGCGCTTCTGGATCGTCGCCGCGATCGCCGCGGCGATCGGCTTCACGTTGTACCAGCAGTCGATCACCCCGTGAAGGACCGCCCGCCGCTTCCGCCCGGTCCCTACCTCGTCGTGGGTCTGGCACGATCCGGGGCTGCCGCCGCGCGGATGCTGGGGACGTACGGGGAGGTGATCGGGGTGGACAGCGGGGAGCCGCCCGAAGCGCAGTCCGTCGAGGACGCCGAGGTCCACCTGGGGTCCGACGGCCTCGAGCTCCTCGACCGGGCGCGAACGGTGGTGAAGAGCCCTGGGGTGCGGCAGGAGGCGCCGGTCATCGCGGCGGCGCGCGAGCGCGGGCTCGACGTGCTCGGCGAGATGGAGCTCGCCTGGCGGCTGCTGCCGAACGAGCTGATCGCGGTCACCGGCACCAACGGCAAGACCACCACGAGCGAGCTGCTCGGCGCGATCCACCGGCAGGCGGGCGTTCCGGTGCGGGTGGCCGGCAACGTCGGCACGGCGCTGGCCTCGATCCCCGGCCACGTGACCGAGGACACTGTGATCGTCTGCGAGGCGTCGAGCTTCCAGCTCGAGGACACGGCGCGGTTCGCGCCCGAGTGCGCCGTTCTCCTCAACATCGAGGCCGATCACATCGATCGCCACGGCAGCCTCGAGCGCTACCGCGAGGCCAAGCTGCGCGCGTTCGCGAATCAGGGCGCGGGCGACGTCGCGGTGGTCCCGCCCGGAATCGACCCCCCCGGGCAGGGCCGCGTCGTCCGCTTCAGCCGGGACGAACTGGAGCAGCTCGTGCCGCCCGACGAGGTACGGCTGCGCGGCGTCCACAACCTCGAGAACGCCGCCGCGGCGGCCGCTGCGGCGCTCGCGCGGGGCATCGCCCCGGCGGACGTGGCCGAGGCTCTCCGCGCCTTCGCGGGCGTGCCGCACCGGCTGGAGGAGGTTCGCGAGGTCGGCGGCGTGCTGTTCGTCAACGACTCGAAGGCGACGAACGTGGCCTCGGCGCTCGTGGGCGTCCGCGCCTTCGAGGGCGACGTTCACCTGATCCTCGGCGGAAGCCTGAAGGGCGGCGGCTTTGCCGGCCTGCGCGACGCCGTCGCGGAGCACTGCCGCGCCTGCTACCTGATCGGCGAGGCGACGGAGCAGCTTGCCCAGGATCTCGACGGCGCGGCCCCGCTCCGCCGCTGCGGCGATCTCGAGCGCGCCGTCGCCGAGGCGGCGAAGGCCGCGCGGCCGGGGGAGGTGGTGCTCCTGTCACCGGCCTGCGCGAGCTATGACCAGTATGCGGACTTCGAGGCCCGCGGCGACCACTTCAAAGCGCTCGTGCGGAACCTGGGTTGATAATTGGCAGTTGGCAGATGGCAGTTGAGCTCACCCCGACTTCGTCTGCCAACTGCAAACTGCCAACCGCAAAGTGCAGCGGGATTGGCCCTGCCGCTGTCGAAACCAGTTCGGATGCCCCAACGCCGCGCCCGCGGGAAGCCACCCCTCGAGTACTCCCTGCTCTACACGGCCACGCTCTGCATGCTCGCCGTCGGAGCCGTGATGGTGTACTCGGCGAGCTCCGCGGAGTCGCTGCTGGGCAGCGGCGACCCCTCCCACTACCTCAAGCGCTATGTCGTCCTGGGCGTGATCGGGCTCGCGGCGCTGCACTTCCTCTCGCGCAACGGCCTTCGGCTCGTAAAGGCGATCACGCCGGTGCTCCTCGCCGCGTCGTTCGCGCTCACCGCCGCCGTCATGCTCCCCGGCATCGGGGTGGAGGTGAACGGCGCGACCCGCTGGCTGGGCGCCGGGTGGGTCCAGTTTCAGCCCTCCGAGCTGCTCAAGCTCTCGCTCGTCCTCTACGCCGCGCAGCTTCTAGCCGCTCGACCGTCGGCCCTGCGGACCCTTGGCGGAGTCTGCAAGCCGCTGCTCGTGGTGGTCGGCGCCGCCTGCGCCCTGCTCATGAAGCAGCCGGACATGGGCACCACGATCGTCGTGTGCCTGTCGATCAGCGCCGTGCTGATCGCCGCCGGAGCCTCGTGGCGCCACCTCGGGACGATCGCCGCCGCGGGCGTGCTCCTGGCGCTCGTGTTCGCGCTGATCGAGCCCTACCGCCGCGCCCGGCTGATGTCGTTCCTGGATCCGTGGCAGGACGCCGGCGACAGCGGCTTCCAGTCGGTCCAGGCGATGATCGCGATCGGCTCCGGCGGCTTCTTCGGCGTCGGCCTCGGGGAGTCGGTGCAGAAGATCTTCTACCTGCCCGAGGCCCACACCGACATGATCCTGGCGATCATCGGCGAGGAGCTCGGAGTGCTCGGCGTCTCGGCCGTCGCTGCGCTGTACGGGATGATCGCCTACGCCGGCTTCCGCGCCGCCAAGCTCGCTCGCGACCGCTACTCGAAGCTGCTGGCGGCCGGCATCACCTCGCTGATCCTCTGTCAGGCGACGCTCAACTTCTTCGCCGTCCTCGGCCTGGCTCCGCTCACCGGGGTGCCGCTGCCGTTCATCTCGTACGGCAACACGAACCTGGTCGTCATGCTCGCCGGCATGGGTCTGTTGATGAACGTCGCCGCCACCGGCGGCCGATCGAGCGCGCGGCGAGCTCGCCCGCTGCGGGCGATCGACGGAGGGAAGGGCAGCCGTGCCGAGAGTCGTGATCGCGGCCGGCGGGACCGCCGGGCACGTCGTTCCGGCGCTGGCAATCGCCGACGCGCTACGGGCTGAGGGCGCCGAGGTCGAGTTCGTCGGCGGTGAGCGCGCCGAGGCGGAGCTCGTGCCTGCCGCCGGGTACCCCTTCCATCCGCTGGAGGTCCGCGGCATCGATCGCCGCAATCCGCTGCGCGCGCTGAGAGCCGTGGGGCTCGCCGGACTGGCCACCGTCAAGGCGCGCCGGCTTCTGAAGCGCATCCGGCCCGGCGCTGTCGTCGGGGGCGGTGGGTACGTGGCCGGACCGGTGGGACTGGCCGCCCGCAGCCTCGGCATCCCGCTCGTGCTGACCGAAGCCGACAGCCGACTCGGGATCGCCAACCGCCTGCTGGCGCCACTTGCCCGACGGGTGTTCCTCGCGTTCCCGATCCCCGGCCGGGAGGGTCGGAAATGGGTCGTGAGCGGGCGGCCCGTGCCGGCCGGAACCGGGGCCGTGGACCGTGCCGCGGCGAGGAGGCGCTTCGGCATCCGGGAGGAGGAGCCCGTCCTGCTCGTGTTCGGGGGCTCGCTCGGAGCGCGGTCGCTCAACGAGGCGGCGCTCGACGCCTTCGGATCGGCGTCGCCCGGCGCGGTGCTGCACGTGTCCGGCAGGCGGGACTACGACCAGCTGCAGCGCAGGCTCGGCGAGCTCGGGTCGCCGTCCCACTACCGCATCGAGCCCTATGTCGAGCCCTTTGCGGAGGCCCTCGCGGCGGCCGATCTCGCGGTTGCGCGGGCCGGCGGCTCGGTCCTCGAGCTCGCGGCCGCCGGGCTGCCGGCCATCCTCGTCCCCTATCCACACGCCACGGCCGATCACCAGACGTCGAATGCCCGCTGGATGGAGAGGGCGGGCGCCGCCCTGGTCGTCCCGGATGCGGAGCTCGACGGCCCGCGGCTCGCGCGAGAGGTCGCCTCGCTTCTGGGCACTCCGGAACGGCTCGCAGCGATGGCCCGAGCGGCCCGCGCGGCATCCACTCCGGACGCCGCCGCGCGCATCGCGCGCAAGGTCCTGGCGATCGCCTGCGCGGGGTCTCCGACGGCAGGTTGAATTTTTCCGATCCGCCCGACTCATTTGGGTGGGAACCGGGAACAAGCCAGGAGCAGGGAGCAAGCCCGACCGCCCGATCATGTCGCTTCGATCCGCAACCGGGAGGCCGCAGGGAGCCTCCATCGCCCGGCCTCAACGCGAGGGCGGTACGTCCAACCGCACCGCCGAGCTGGCTCTGCGGATCGCCGGCGGCCCTGAGGCCTCAGCGGCGGCCAGGAGGTCGCTCGACGGGCTCGAGGGTCAGCTGAGGGAGCCGCTGCTCGACGACCTGCGGCTACTCGTCACCGAGCTCGTGACCAACAGCATCCGCCACGCCGGAGTAGGCCCCGCGGGGGAGATCACGATCCGGGTCCGGGTCTCGACCGCCTCGGTGCTGGTCGAGGTCCTGGACGGGGGGCCCGGGTTCGACGCCGACCGCTACGCCGAGCCCCAGCTCGGTGTCGACGGCGGATGGGGTCTCTTCCTGGTCGACACGATCGCGGACCGCTGGGGCGCGGGCCGCCAGGGCGCAGCTACCTGCGTCTGGCTCGAGATCGACCGGAACGCGAGTCTCCAGCGCAGCGCCGCGCTGGCCGGCTGAGCCTCAGCCTCAGCTCTCGCCCGCGACGCTCAGCGCGCCGGCAGGACGGCCGATGGATCATCGACGATGTCGAGTCGCTCGTCGAGGCGCGTGATCTGGAACACGCGCTGCACGGCCTCCGGGCCCTGGATGATCGCCATTCGGCGGCCGTCCTTCTGAGCCCGCGCGTCTGCCGAGAGAATCACCCTCAGCCCTGTCGAGTCCATGAAGCTCAGGCCGCGCAGGTCGAGCACCAGCGTCTGCGGCTTGCCGTCCTCGACCCGTCGCAGCTCCTCCTCGACCCGGCGCGCGCAGGAGATGTCGAACTCGCCGTTGAGCGCGACGCGCACGACACCGCCAGACCCGTCGGTTTCCATCCCAAAGATCTTCATGCGCGAATCCGTCGCGCACGATAGTCAATCAAGCCGCGAAGGGCCAGTCCGTACCCTTGTCGGGGGCTTACCCGCCGGCGTCTCCGTAGCGGCGCGCCACCTCGTCCCAGTTGACGACGTTCCACCACGCCTCGAGGTACTCCGGACGCCGGTTCTGGTACTTCAGGTAGTAGGAGTGCTCCCACACGTCCACGCCGAGCAGCGGCGTCTGACCATCCGAGATCGGGGAGTCCTGGTTCGCCGTGCTCGTTATCGCGAGACCGCTCCCGTCGTGCACCAGCCATGCCCAGCCGCTCCCGAAGCGGTTGACCCCTGCGTCAGTCATCTGCTTCTTGAAGCTGTCGAAGTCTCCGAAGGCATCGCCGATGGCCTGGGCCAGGTCACCATCCGGCTCGCCGCCTCCGTCGGGGCTCATGATCTGCCAGAAGAAGCTGTGGTTCGCGTGTCCGCCGGCGTTGTTGCGGACCACGGTAAGAATCGAGTCGGGAAGCCGGTCCAGGCTGCGCAGCACGTCCTCGACGGGCGCGTCGGCCCACTCGGTGCCCTCGAGCGCCCCGTTCGCCTTGTCGACGTAGGCCTGGTGGTGCTTGTCGTGGTGGAGATGCATCGTCTGCTCGTCGATGTGCGGCTCGAGCGCGTCGTAGTCATATGGAAGAGGCGGAACCTCGTACGGCATGGAGTCTCCTTTCGTAGTCCCTGCGCGGAGAGGGCTGATCTCTCCTAAAGGCACTTCTACCAGTTCGGCGCCCCGCCTAACCGCTACCGTCAAGGTATGAGCGCGACCGGCGAGCACCCACCTCGGCCGGGGCCGCCCGGTCCCGATCCGCGACCCCCGGCGCCGGATCCCGCGCCGCCGACGCCAAGCCCTCCAGGCGGTCCCGGAGTTCCGGACCCGCGGCCTCCCACGCCCGAGCCGCCGCCCGCCATCTGAGCCTGGATCCACCGATCCTGACGGTATCGTCGCTCGCGTGAGCGCCTGGGACGGCCGGCGGCTGCACTTCGTCGGGATCGGCGGCGCGGGCATGAGCGGGCTCGCGCTGGTCGCCCGCACGCTCGGCGCCGAGGTCAGCGGCTCGGACAGGGCGGAGTCGTCGTACAGCGCGCGGCTGCGAGAGGACGGCATCGAGCCGGCGATCGGGCACGACGCCGCCAACCTGCCGCCCGGCGCCGAAGTCGTCGTCTCGACGGCGATCGCGGACGACAATCCTGAGCTCGTCGCGGCCCGCTCGGCCGGCGCCCCAGTGCTTCACCGCGGAGACCTGCTCGCCGAGGTGGCGGCGCTCAAGCGCTGCGTGGCCGTCACGGGCACGCACGGCAAGACCACGGTCGCGGCCATGGTTGCCCACGCGCTCGTCGCGTCCGGTCGCGACCCCGCGTACGTGATCGGCGGCGAGCTGCGCTCGACCGGGAGGGGCGCCGCATGGGGAAGCGGGGAGTGGATCGTCGTCGAGGCCGACGAGTCGGACCGCTCCTTCCTGAAGCTCGACCCCGAGGTCGCGCTCGTCACCAATGTGGATCTCGATCATCACGCGACCTACCGCTCGCTGCTCGAGCTCGAGCGCGCGATGGCGGAGTTCCTCGACCGGGCGCCCATCAGGCTCCTCTGGGAGCGCGCGGACGTGCCCCTGACGGCGCGGGTGGACGCCCGAACCGTGACATTCGGACTCGGCGATGGGGACTTCGCGGCGCTTGACGTCGAGCTCGTGCCGCTCGGCTCGCGATTCACGGTCGACGGCGTCGGCGTGGAGCTCTCCGTTCCGGGCGAGCACAACGTCCTGAACGCGCTCGCCGCGCTTGCAGCGTGCCGCGAGACGGGTGTCGCGGTCGAGGACGCCGCGGCGGCGCTCCGCGACTTCAGCGGTGTCGCCCGCCGCTTCGAGCGGCGCGGCAGCACCCCCTCGGGCGCGGCGGTGTTCGACGACTACGCCCACCATCCAACCGAGGTGCGGGCAACGCTCGAGGCCGCGCGAACGCTCGGCGCGGTCGGCCGAGTGATCGCCTGCTTCCAGCCCCACCTCTACTCGCGCACGAGGCACCTTGCACGTGAGTTCGGGCGAGCGCTCGCGCTGGCGGACATCGTGGTCGTCCTGGACGTCTATCCGGCTCGGGAGCGGGCCGAGGACTGGCCGGGCGTGAGCGGCTGGCTGATTGCCGCCGCAGCCGCGGACGCGGCACCCGGCCGGCCGGTCTACTGGCTTCCGCGGATGGACGACGCCGAGGCCTTTCTGCGCGAGGAGCTCTCCGACGGCGACGTGTTGATCACGCTGGGTGCGGGTGACGTGGACCACATGGCCGCGCGGCTCGTCGAGCAGGGCGCCGCCGTGGAGGCAAGCGCTTGAGCGCGGCTCCGCCGGCGGGCGTCCGGCAGGGCTACGAGCTCGCCCGACTCACCACCGTGCGCACCGGCGGCCCGGCGGACTGGTTCGCCACCGCCGGGTCGGACGAGCGACTCGCGGAGCTGCTCGCCTGGGCGGACGCCGAGGACCTCGATGTAGGAGTGGTCGGGTCCGGCTCGAACCTGTTGGTGGCCGATGAGGGTTTTCGCGGACTTGTGCTGAAGCTGGACGACGAGCTCGCGCTGATCGAGCGCGACGAGGACCGCCTGCTCTGCGGCGGGGGCGCACGGCTGCCCAAGGCGTCGGCCGAGGCCGCCCGGCTCGGTCTACGTGGGCTCGAGTTCGGCGTCAACATCCCGGGCACGGTCGGTGGCGCCGTGAAGATGAACGCCAACGCGTACGGAGGCGACCTCGCGCGCGTGCTGGAATGGGTGGAGGTCGCCACACCGGCCGGCCCCGACCGCCGCGAGCCCCGGGATCTCGGCTTCTCCTACCGCCGCTCGAACCTCGGCCCGCGCGAGATCGTGGCTCGTGCCTCGTTCCGCCTCGAGCCGGAAGAGCCGGCGCGCGTGAAGGCGACGCTGGCGCAGATGCGCGCCGCGCGGCGCGAGGCGCAGCCGTCAGGCATCAAGACCTTCGGCTCCACCTTCAAGAACCCGGACGATCCACGCGCCGAGGGGCGCACCGCCGGCCAGCTGCTCGAGGCGGCCGGCTGCCGCGGCCTCGAGGTCGGTGGCGCGCGCTTCTCGGAGAAGCACGCGAACTTCGTGGAGAACCGGGGTGACGCAACGACGGCGGACGTGATCGCGTTGATGGCAGAGGGACGGCGCCGCGTCCGCGAGCGCTTCCGGGTCGAGCTCGAGCCGGAAGTCCAGTTCCTTGGTCGGATCGACGCGGAGGCGCTCCGGTCGTGAGGCACGCCGCCGCGCTCACGCTGCGCACGCTGCCGAGGGCGGCGGCGCTGGTGCCTCGGGCCGCGGCGCACGTGCCGCCCCGGCTGCGGCGGAGGCTGGTTGCGCTCGCGGCGGTCGTGGTGCTGCTCGCCGCCGCGTACATCGGCTGGTTCAGGGACTCCGGCCTCGTAGCGGTCGAGCGCGTGGAGGTCACCGGCCTCACCACCCGCGACGAAGCGCGCGTGCGCGCGGCCCTGACGGAGGCGGCTCGCGACATGACGACGCTGCACGTGCGCCACGGAGAGCTCGAGCAGGCGGTGGCCGGCTTCCGGGTGGTCCGCACGCTCGAGGTCCAGGCCGACTTTCCGCATCGGCTCACGATCCGCGTGGTCGAGCACAGGCCCGCGGCGCTAGTCGCGACCAGGTCCGGTCGGGTCCCGGTGGCTGCCGACGGCACCGTGTTGAGCGGGCTGCCGGTGGAGGGCCGCCTGCCGGTGCTGGAGGCTCGCGGCGCGGCCACCGGCGGGCGGCTGACCGACGAGCGTGCGCTGCGGTCGCTGCGAGTGATCGGCGCCGCGCCCGGCGCTATCGCCGCGCGGGTACTGCGGGTGGACCAGGACCGCGAGGCTGGCGTCGTCGTGCGCCTGCGGCGCGGGCCGCGGCTCCTGTTCGGCGACCTCACGCGCCTCGGCGCCAAGTGGGCGGCCGCCACCCGCGTTCTCGCCGACGCGCAGGCGCGCGGGGCGACCTACGTCGACGTTCGCCTCCCGGAGCGGCCGGCGGCCGGCGGGCTCGCGGAGCCTACGATCGAACCGGTGGCGCCGGCCGGGGGCGCGAGCGCCGGAACGGGCAGCACCGGCGCACCGGCGCAGCAGGGAACCGGCTCCCCGGACGGCGCGCAGG
>JBKPHS010000007.1:0-6547 GCA_046729975.1 Actinomycetota bacterium | reverse complement strand
AAGTCGACGTCGCCCGGCAGCGGCGCGAGGTTGCGTGCCTCGATCGCCACATACTCCGCCAGGGTGCCGTCGCGATGCCAGTCCGCGAGGCCGAACACCCGCTGTCCCACCGACAGCCCCGTCGTGCCGTAGCCGAGAGCGCTGACCTCTCCGGCCAGCTCGTGCCCAGGGATCGACGGTGTTCGGTCACGGTTGCCGCGATCGGTCCAGGTCGAGGGCCACGCCATCTCAGTCGGGACGAATCCCGACGCATGAATCTGAACGATGACGTCATTTATCGCTGCCGGCGGCTCGGGCCGCTCCACCAGCTTCATCCCGGCCGTTCCCGCGGCCTCGTCCGTCACCACGATCGCCTTCATCGGGCACCTCCCTGCATCGAGTCCTCGCCTGCACGGCATTTTCGGTTCACAGGACTAGCGGCGCCAGACCTCGTCCGCTTCCGAACGCCGAGCGGGCCTTCGGGATTCGCGCGAAGCTCGACGCGCGCGGGTCGCTGGGGAACTTCGGCGGCGAGGGCGGGGCCGCGTCGTCCATGGCGAGCACGGATCGTATAGGCGATCATGCAATGATCCAGCCACCCGCACCCCGTTTCGAAAGCGAGCCACCCGTGCCTCTCTCTGCCCCTCTCGCGGACCGCGTCGCTGCGACGACGCTCTACATCGACGCCGAATGGCGTGCGGCGAGCGGTGCGCCGCTCGACGTCTTCGACCCGACCAACGAGCAGGTCCTGGCGAGTCCCGCCAGCGCCTCCGCCGACGACGTCGAGGCCGCGCTGGCTTGCGCGCGCCGCGCGCAGCGGGGCTGGGCCGCGACGCCGGCGCCGATCCGGGGCGGTCATCTGCGCGCGATGGCCGACGTGATCGCCGACCACGCGGATGACCTGGCCGGCCTGATCGTCCAGGAGGTCGGCAAGCCGCGCCACGAAGCCGAGGGCGAGGTCGCGTTCGCGGAGGGCTTCCTGCGCTACAACGCCGAATGGGACCGGCGCCTGGAGGGGGAGATCCTGCCGAGCGAGAACGCGGGTGAGGTCATCCACCTGCTGCGCGCGCCGATCGGCGTCGTCGCGGCGATCTGCCCGTGGAACTTCCCGCTTGCGGTGCTGTGCCGCAAGCTCGGGCCCGCGCTCGTCACGGGCAACACCGTGGTCATCAAGCCCAGCGAGGTGTCACCGCTGGGCACGATCGAGTTGGTGGCGCTGTGGGACGAGCACCTCGACCTGCCGCCCGGCGTGATCAACCTCGTGACCGGCGCCGGGCCGACCGGCGAGGCGATGGTGCGCTCGCCAATGACCGGGCTCGTCTCGTTCACCGGCCACGCCAACACCGGCAAGCGAGTGATGGCCGTGGCATCGGAGAACCTCACGCGCGTGTCGCTGGAGCTCGGCGGGAAGGCGCCGGCGATCGTCTGGAAGGACGCCGATCTCGACCTCGCCGTGCCGGCCATCATCTCCGCGCGCCACGCCAACGCCGGGCAGGTGTGCACGAGCGCCGAGCGGGTGCTCGTGCACCAGGACGTCCTGGAGGCCTTCACCGATCGCTACGTGGCGGCCGCCGAGGCGCTGCAAGTCGGGTCGCCCGGAGACGGCGCCGACATGGGGCCGCTCGTCAGCTCTGCCCAACTCGAGAAGGCGACGGCCGCGGTGGCGAAGGCGATCGAGGAGGGCGCATCGGTGGTGACCGGCGGCGGGCGCCCCGACGGCGACGGCTTCGCAGCCGGCTACTGGCACGCCCCGACCGTCCTGCGCGACGTGCGGCCGGACATGGCGGTCATGCGCGACGAGACCTTCGCCCCGGTGACGCCGATCCTCGGCATCGACTCGCTCGACGAGGCGCTGGGCGTGGCCAACGACTCGCGCTACGGCCTCTCGGCCTACTTCTTCAGCCGCGATTATCCCACGGTGATGCGCACGGTCGACGAGCTCCAGTTCGGCGAGATCTACATCAACCGAACGCTGGGCGAGTCGATCCACGCCCACCACGCCGGGTTCAAGGAGTCGGGGATCGGCGGCGAGGACGGCAAGTGGGGCCTGCTTCGCTACACCCAGGTCAAGACCGCCTACCACCGGTACGGGGGCTGAGCCGGCGCGCCGACAGGGCGGGGCCGGACTCCGGCGGCGCGTGGACGTACTGGCGCGGGGCTGCCGAAGGCGTGGTCGAGATGGGCGCGGTGACCGGCCACGAGGTCGCCTTGCCCGCACACTTCCACGAGGAGCACCAGCTGACGTTCGTGCTCTGCGGTCGGCGGAGGTTCGTCGTCGGGGACCGCGCGGTCGTCGTGTCGGCTGGGGCTGGCGCCTGGATCCCGGCTCGCGTCCCGCATCGCTCGATGGCCGAGCCCGGGGGCGTCGAGTGCGTCAACGTCTATCTGCGCGCCGGCGAGTACGACGGGGCCGCGATCGTGCGCAGCGTCGAGCTGCAGTGGGCGGCGCGGCATCGTCTCGATGCCCGCAGCCTCGCGGCCGCCGTGCAGCGCCACCGGCTTCCCGCGGGCACGGAGCCGCCGCCGTGCCCGGCCGGCGTCCTTCGTCGCCACGCGCGTGTGGCCGAGGCGGCGGCGGACGCCGGCATGAGCCGCGAGGGCTACTCCCGCGCGTTCGCGGCGCGCTACGGCATGCCGCCGGCCTCTTACCGGCGAGCCGCGCAGCTCAACGACGCACGCGAGCTGCTGCGGGGCGGAGAGGGGATCGCAGCGGCGGCAGCTCAGAGCGGATTCGCCGACCAGAGTCACCTGGGACGCTGGTTTCGCCGGGCCTTCGGGGTCACCCCGGGCCGCTACCGGCACGGCTCGCGCTCGTCACAGGCGTTCTAGACGCGACGTCCGGCGCGCTGCGAGCCTCGCCACGCCCCGCCAGCGGAATGAAGGGACGCGCGCTTGTCATACCTCCTGGTCGTGCTCGCCGGCATGAGCGTGGCGCTGCAGCAGGTGCTCAACGCCGATCTGCGGACCGCGCTGAGCTCTCCGTGGTGGGCCGGCCTCATCAGCTACCTGGGAGGAACGCTGGTGTTCCTGGCGATCCTCATCGGGACGGGCGGGCCATGGCCGACGAGCTCGAGCATCGAGCGCACGTCCTGGCTGTCGTGGACCGGCGGGCTCTTCGGCGCGACCTTCATCGGCATCTCAGCGGTGATGGTCCCGCGCCTCGGCGCCGCCACCACGCTGGCGCTCATCGTGGCCGGCCAGATGCTGGGATCGCTCATCTTCGATCAGGTCGGGCTAATGAGCGTGCCCGAGCACCCGCTGACGCCGTTGCGGCTCGTCGGCGCCGCATGCGTCGTCGGCGGCGTCGTGCTCGTGCGGTCGTGACCGACGGACGACGGGCGCCGGCTGCCCGCGTCGTTCGGGCTTGCAGCGCGCCGGAAGTCGCTCGCTGACCCGGCTCCGGCCACTGGTTCTGTAGTTTTCTAAACTGATTTTTAGAAGCTCGATCCGTCCGCGAGCGTCGGTAGTCTGCGGATTTCTAATGCGGTATCTAGGGTCCTTAGAATCGGTGAGGAACCGCCCGCGTGAACAAGCGCGATAACCCATACACGCCCGGCGCGGGCCGCAAGCCGCCGAACCTAGCCGCCGAACCTCGCGGGGCGCGACGCTGACCTCGAGAACTTCCAAGCGCTGACCGAGCGCGTCGCGACTGGCGGCTACGAGCGCAGTCTCATCTACTCCGGCCTGCGCGGCGTCGGCAAGACGGTGCTCCTGATGGAGTTCGATGTGCTCGCCACGGAGGCCGGCTGGGCGACCACGGACGTGCAGGAGGTCGGCTCACAGCCCGACTTTCGCGTGACCTTCGCCAGGATGGCCGCGCGTTTGCTGCGCGAGATGAGCAGTCGCCACCGCGTCAAGGAGCGCGTGGAGCGGGCGCTCGGCGTGGTCAAGGCCTTCAGCGTCGCCGTGCCCGGAGTGGTGTCGCTGAAGCTCGACGTCGAGGCGGCCTCGGGTCTCGCCGACTCCGGCGACCCAGAGCAGGACCTCACCGACCTCATCCGCGAGATCGGCGAGGTGGCTCAGGCAACCGGCTCGGGCGCCCTCTTCTTGATCGACGAGATGCACAACCTCGACGCCGCATCGCTCGCAGCGATCTGCATCGCGTTCCAAGCCGTCAGTCGTGCCGGACTTCCCGTCGCCATGGCGGCGGCCGGGCTGCCGGTCCTTCAAGTGCGTCTCATGTCGGCCAAGCCCTACGCCGACCGCCTCTTCCAGTACCACGAGCTCGGCCGCCTCCCGGAAGCGGCTGCACGCAGTGCGCTCGTCGCGCCGGCGGTGACGCGGGGTGTCGACTACGAGGAGCGGGCGGCCCTCCGGGTCGTTCGCGAAGCGGCCGGCTACCCCTACTTCCTCCAGGAGTACGGCCTGGAGCTCTGGAACCACGCCGAGACCTCGCCGATCACCCTCGGCGACGTCGATGCCGTCCGCGAGATCGTCACCGACTCGCTGGCCCGCAACTTCTTCGGCACCCGCTTCCAGATGGCCACCGACGCCGAGCAGCGCTTCCTCGCCGCGATGGCCTCACTCGATGACCCGCCCTACCGCACCGCTGACGTCGCCCGCGCGTACGGTGCTCGCGACCAGCGCGGCGTCTCCGTCCACCGCGAGTCGCTCATCAGCAAGGGCCTGATCTGGAGCCCCCGCCGAGGCCAGCTCGACTTCACCGTCCCCCTCTTCGCCGAATACGTACGCGACAACCACCCGATCGCGTCCTTCGAGGACGCTAGCCCTTGATGCCGCCCGCGAACCTGGCCACGATCCGGCGCTGCGCGAGCACGTAGAACACGAGCGCGGGAAGGATCGCGATCGCCACCGCCGCGAACACGAGCTGCCACTGGCCAAGCGACACCTCGGCGAACGAGTACAGCGCGACGGGCAGTGTCGCGTCGCAGGTTCCCGACAGGAACACGAGCGAGACGAACAGGTCGTTCCAGACGAACAGGCCGGTCAGGATCGCCACCGTCCACGTCACGGGGCGCACCATCCGGAAGACGACACGCCAGTACATCCGCATCGGGCTCGCCCCGTCGACCTCGGCCGCGGTGGTTGCGCCGCCGGCGCCGCCAACGTGAGCCCGCTCAGCACCCCAAGCGAGGCAGCAGTGCCAGCGACACAGGTTCAGGCACTCATTGCCGACCGTGCCTGACCCCAAGGGCGGTGTCAGTCCGACTCATCGCGGGCGCGCCCGTAGCGTTCGTAGATCACGCGCGAGCCGAAGGTCCTGGTCTCGATCAGGTCCAGCGGCACGTCTTCGGTGACCGGCGGCAGGAACGGCGTGCCGCCCCCGACGAGGACGGGATAGCGGAACATGCGCAGCTCATCGACGAGGCCGAGCTCGATCGCCGCCGCGGCCAGTCCGGCACCGCCGATCGAGACGTCTTTGTCGGTCGCGTCGAGCGCCGCGGTGACCTCCTCGGCCACCGAGCCCTCGGCGAGCCGGGCGTTGCCGTGAACGCTGTCGAGCGTGCGACTGAAGACGATCTTCGGGATGGCGCACCAGACATCGGCGAACGCGGACCTGGCTTCGTTGTCGCGCAGGGACGGATCCGTCTCCCACACGAGCATCGTCTCGTAGAGCCTGCGGCCGAGTAGATACCCGCCGAGCTCGCTTACCTGCGCGAGGTGAAAGCGAAACAGCTCGTCGCTAGGGACCGTCCAGTCGAACGCGCCTTCGCGGTCGGCGATGAAGCCGTCCACCGAGACGCCCATCGAGTAGATCAGCATGGCTCTCCTTCCTTCCGCAGGCTGCTCTGCCACCGCTAGTGACCGATAGCAAGGCGAGAACTCATCGTCGAGCGCGAGATACCGTTCCTCGATGGCGCGCCGCGACCCAGACCTCGTCTACTCCACCTCCGACGGCGACCTCCGCCGTGCGCGCGACCCTCGGAAGGTCATTCGCTCCGACGGTGGTCGGGTGAAGGTTCGTCGCGAGGTCGCCGGCCGCCGTGGCAAAGGCGTGACGACGATCGCGAACGTCCCGCTGGACGACGATGGTCTTCGTCAGCTCGCCGGCAAGCTCAAGAAGCGCTGTGGCGTTGGCGGCTCGGTCAAGGACGGCGTGATCGAGTTGCAGGGTGACCACCGGGACGTCGTCATGGACGTGCTCCGCGCCGAGGGCTACGACGCGGTCCTGGCCGGCGGCTAGATCAGCTCGGCGCGATCTTGAAGGCACGGCGCTTCCTCAGCGCCTGGCGCCGAGCGTGAAGGTCGTCCTCTGCGTCCCGATCGCGGCCGTCGCGGCGATCTGGAGCTTGGCCACGCGGCGGTTGGACAGGCGAGCGAGCATCCGGCGCGCCTTCGTGGTCAGCTTGACCTTGATCGTGGCCGTGCTGCCGGTCGCGATCTCGAACCTCGCCGAGCCGAGCCTGGCGGCCTTGGTCCTGAGCGTCACGGTGCCGCGGCACGCCTCATCGTGGGCGACGCACCGGAGCTTGAGGAGCGCGTAGCGCTTGGTGAGCACGATGCGCCTGGCCGCTTGCGCCAGCGGCACCGCGGTGTTCGTGCCGCTCGAGGCCGCGGAGTTGCCGGGACCGGCCGCGTTGCCGCTCGGCTCGCCGCCCGAAGCGCT
>JBKPHS010000006.1:0-4372 GCA_046729975.1 Actinomycetota bacterium | reverse complement strand
GGCGTCGGCCTGCCGGCCGGTCCTGTAGAGGGCGAGCATCAACTCGCCACGCAGCCGCTCACGGAACGGATGGCGGGCGACGAGAGCCTCCAGCTCTGAGACGACATCGAGCTCGCGACCAAGATTGAGAGCGGCTTCGATCCGGTCCTCCGTGGCCACCAGGCGCAGCTCTTCCAGACGCGCGATCTCGCTCTGAGCGAAGGGCTCATACACGAAATCCGCGAACGGCTCGCCCCTCCAAAGCCCGAGCGCATCCGCCAAGTGGGCTGCCGCGCTCTCCGCACCGCCTTGCGCGAGTGCGTCGCGGCCTGCGCGCGCCAGCCGCTCGAAACGGCGAGCATCGATCAAGTCGGGATCGACCTCGAAGACGTATCCCGGTGAGCGCGTCAGAATGCGACCGCCCGGCCCTCCGTTGGCATGCCCGACGCCGAGCGACCGCCGCAGTCTCGATACGGCCGCCTGCAGCGCATTCGCGGCCTCGGAGGGAGGGCGCTCGCCCCACAACTCCTCGATCAACTGGTCACTCGAGACAAGCTCGTTAGCGCGGATCAACAGCAGTGCCAGCAGCGATCGCTGGCGCGCGCCGCCCACCCGGACCAGCCGGTCGCCCTGCGACACCACTAGCGGGCCGAGAACCCGGAACTCCACACCGCACCCTGTCGGCCGAGGGTGAACTGACCCCATTCTGACTCAGTAGTTTCGAAATCGGTAGCGCTTGTCGTCCAGTAGCAATTCGCGCGTCCGAGTGCTCTGTATCCGATGGCGGGAGGCCTACGGCTTCCGCAACACCGCCGGGCAGGTCTACCTCGACATTGACCTCGAACGCGTCCGGGGATCGTGACGGACCATCTGCCGCGTGCGGACTGCGGTGGAGGAGCTGCTCGAAGGACCGCGCGAGTGGACGGCCGACCGGACCTGCAGGTGGGAACAGGGTGGGAACAAATCGTGTCCCCTGGTGGCTCCTCGTGTCCGCTCGTGTCCGCTCGGAATCGGCCGCGGTGCAGGGATTTCCTACGGAACCGAAGGTCTCAGGTTCGAATCCTGACGGGCGCGCCTCCCGACTCCTAGTTCTGGAGGGCATTTCCAGGCCGCGGCGAACGGCGCTGGATGGCAACACCGGGGGCAACGGGGCAACAGTGAGCAGGTTGCCCCTCGAGCGGACCGATGCGCCGGGCATATACCGGCGTGGTTCGAAGTACGTGGTGGTCTACCGCGTCGCGGGCCGGCAGCGCAAGCAGTACGCCGACACGTTGGCCCAGGCTCGGGCCATCAAGCGCAAGCGGGACGCCGAAGGGCGGGCACTGCGGCGCGGCCCCACGTTGCATGGGTTCAGCCTCTCGTGGCTGGATCGCTACGCCGGCACCGGGCACGACAGCGTGCGCGCCAACACCCGCCGCGAGTATCGTCGCCTGCTGGTCAACTTCGCGCTGACCTACTTCGACCGCGAGGTCCGGGTGCGGGATCTCGATCGCGCCGCCGTGCAGCACTTCGTGGACTGGCTGACGACACGCCCGGGCCGTGACGGGCGGCTGTCCGACCGGTCGATCGCCAACGTGCTCACGCCGCTGCGGCTTGCGCTTGACGCGGCGGTCGCGGACGGGCTGCTGGAGGCCAACCCGGTCGGACAGGTCGTGCTGCCGCGACGGCGGGCGGGTCGCGCATGGTCGACGCGCGAGCGACGCTACCTGACGCGGACGGAGCTCGCGCGGCTGCTCGACGAGGTACCGGCGAAGTGGCGGCCGCTGTTCGAGCTGCTCGCCGCGACCGGACTGCGGATCTCGGAGGCGGTCGGGCTGCGCTGGAGCGACCTTGCGCTGGCTGGCGAGCAGCCGCACCTGCGGGTGCGGCGCGCGATCGTCAAGGGCGTCGAAGTCGCGCCGAAGTCGCGCCACGGCGCCCGCCTGATCCCGCTCACCCCAGACCTAGCCGCCATGCTCAAGGGTCACCGGCCCAGCGACGTCGCTGATGACACGTTCGTGTTCCCGGGGCGCCACGGCGGCGCATCGGACCAGGGCAGTCTGCGCCGGCGCGTACTGCTGCCGGCTGCCGGGCGGGCCGGCATAAACGGAGTCGGGTTCCACACCATGCGCCACACCTGCGCCTCGATGCTGATCGAATCAGGTCTCTCTCCGTTGCGTCTGCAGCGCTGGATGGGCCACCACTCGCCCGCGTTTACGCTCGACACCTACGGCCACCTGATTGACGGGGACCTCGGCCCACCACTAGACCTCCGCCGCGAGTTAGCGCTTTCCCCCGGGCATGACGCCTGAGAGGCGCTCGACGAGTGGCTCGCGAGCCTCGTCCTATTCCGCAGAGCGTTTGTTGTCACCGCCTTGTCACGGCGGGCTCGTGTCGCGGTACCGAACGCGCTTGAAACCCGGCGAAATCGCCGGTGCGAGTGGAAGCGGCGCGCCCCCACCATTGGCGCGTGTCCAAACTGCGAATCGAGGATTACGGCCTCATCGGCAATCTGCACACGGCCGCGCTCGTTGGGCGAGACGGCTCGATCGACTGGCTCTGCCTGCCCCGCTTTGACTCGGCGGCCTGCTTTGCCGCGCTGCTCGGCGACGAGCGGCACGGACGTACAACATCCTGGTCACGGCGAGGGTGCGTGAGGAGGTTGCCGACGGCAAGACCACACGAGAGGCCGTGGCGAGCGCGCTTCAGACGGCCGGACCGACGGTCGCGGCCGCCGCGCTCATCCTCGCGGGGACCTTCGCGTCGCTGATGATCTCGGGCGTCAGCTCGTTCATCCAGATCGGCTTCGCGGTCTCGAGCGGGATCGTCCTTTCAGCCTTCCTGATGGCCACCATGCTGGTCCCCGCGATTAGCGCAAAGCTCGGCGAGCGGGTGTGGTGGCCGGGCAGGCCGGTGCGCGAGGCCCAGCACCGCGCGCGCCGCCCGGTGGGAAGCCCCGCCCTCGGGCGGGGAACGGTGTCGCGCTGAGGTCCGCGATCGAGCTTCGGCGCGCGAAACGCAAGCGAGACACGAGGGGCCCCGTGGAGGCGGGGCCCCTCGCATGCGTAACGAGTACCTAGTCCGAGCAGTTGCCTGACGCTCCAAGCGGGCGGCCGCCGAGCGGGCCGGAAGCCTCTGCTGGGTAGAGTCGGGCCAACCATCGAGCCAGCGGTATCTGGGACTTCCAAGGAGACGTAGCACTAGGTTTGGCGATGGCCAGGAGAACGCGATGAAGGCGATCGTCCAAGACAAGTACGGCTCCCCTGACGTCCTGGAGCTCCGAACCATCGACAAGCCGGTCGTCAAGGACGACGAGGTGCTCGTACGCGTGCGGGCGGCGGCCGTCAATATCGGCGACTGGCACCTCGTGAGGGGCGTGCCGTACGTCATGCGCGCGGTGACCGGCGTGCGTAAGCCCAGGCGCGCTGTACCGGGACTCGATATCGCCGGTCAGATCGAGGCGGTCGGCAGAAACGTCGAGCAGTTTCGACCGGGCCATGAGGTGTTCGGCTGGTGCCGGGGCGCCTTCGCCGAGTATGCCCGCGCCGCGGAGAACAACCTCCTGCCGAGGCCGGCCAACCTACCGTTCGAGCAATCGGCGGCCGTCGGAGACTCCGCGTTCACCGCCCTCGCCGCCGTTCGCGATCAGGGGAAGGTGCAGGATGGGCAGAGGGTGTTGATCAACGGTGCGTCGGGCGGCGTCGGCACGTTCGCCGTGCAGATCGCGAAGTCGTTCGGAGCCGACGTGACCGGCGTCTGCAGCACGAGGAACGTGGACCTGGTCCGATCGATCGGCGCCGACCACGTCATCGACTACACGAAGGAGGACTTCACCCAGAGCGAGCAGCGCTACGACGTGATGCTTGACCTGATCGGGAGCCGTTCGCTGTCGGACTGCCGGCGAGCGCTGACCCGGCGGGGAACGTACGTCCTGGTCGGCGTGCGGGACCTCGGTCGTTGGTTTGGGCTCGCTCGTCAGAGCAAAGCGCTACTGCTGTCGCCATTCGTGCGCCAGCGGATGCGGGTGTTCGTGGTGAGGCACAACAGGGAGGACCTGGCTGTTCTGAAGGAGCTCGTCGAGGCCGAAAAGGTCGCGCCGGTCATCGATAGGCGCTACGAGTTGAGCGAGACCCCCGAAGCACTTCGACACCAGGGAGAAGGACACACCCAAGGAAAGATCGTCATCGCTGTGTGAGGCGCGAAACGCCGCTCAGGTCACGGGCTCTTGGTGCGTAGCGGTTGGGACTGGAGGGTCCCGTGAACCTCCAGCGCGTCAAGGCGTCGCTGGCCGGGATGTTGCGTGGACGCCCGCGTCGCGCCACGAGCAGGTATGTAGGCCCCCCGCGCGCCACACGCTCGCGATGGGCGACGAGCAGGCGTCTGGCCGCCGGCGCTTCTGGAAATCGCGCATTGC
>JBKPHS010000005.1:0-21212 GCA_046729975.1 Actinomycetota bacterium | reverse complement strand
GTGCGTCATCGCGCCGCCGAGCTCCTCGAACGTCGGCTCCTCGCCGGTGACCGTCTTGATCACGTCGGGACCCGTGATGAACATGTGCGAGGTCTCCTTGACCATGAAGATGAAGTCGGTCATGGCCGGGGAGTAGACGGCCCCGCCGGCGCAGGGACCCATGATCAGCGAGATCTGCGGGATCACGCCCGAGCACTGGACGTTGCGCACGAACACGTCCCCGTAGGCGCCCAGCGAGACGACGCCCTCCTGGATGCGCGCGCCGCCCGAGTCGTTGATCCCGATGACCGGGCAGCCGATCTTCGCCGCCAGGTCCATGATCTTCACCATCTTCTCGGCCATCACCTCGCCGAGCGAGCCGCCGAAGACGGTGAAGTCCTGCGAGAAGACACACACCGTCCGGCCGTCGATCAGCCCGTGGCCCGTGACCACGGCGTCGCCCCAGGGCCGGTTCTTGAGCATGTCGAAGTCGGACGTGCGGTGGCGGACGAAGGTGTCGAGCTCCTGGAAGGAACCGGGGTCGAGCAGCTTGTCGATCCGCTCGCGCGCGGTGAGCTTGCCCTTCGCGTGCTGCTTCTCGACGGCCTGCTCGGAGGCCGAATGGATGGCGGCCTCGCGCAGCTCCTGTAGCTGCGCCAGCTTCTCCTCGTAGGTCTCCGGAACCTTTCGTCGCATTGGGGCGCGCATTCTATGACCGGCGGATCGCCCCCGGCCGCGGCGTGTTAGGACTCGCGTGATGAGTCGCCCCACCGTCATCGCGCTGGTGGCTGCGCTCGCGCTGGTCGCCACGGCGCCCGCGAGCGCCGCCCCGCCCGCCGAGCGCGCGCTCTACGACGACGGCCCGAGCGGCCGCCACCTGCTCGACAGCGGCTGGACCACGCGGGCCGACCCGGCCAACGCCGGGCTGCGGGAGCGCTGGCAGCGACCGGGCCGTGACGCCGGCTTTCGCCGCGTGAGCGTTCCCCACGCCTTCAACGCCCGCACGCTCGATCGCGACGGCTTCCGCTCGCGCGTGCAGTGGTACCGGCTGCGCTTCGAGCTCCCGCTCGGTCGCGACGCGACGGGCTGGAAGCTGCGCTTCGAGTCGGTGGCGAACCGCGGCTCCGTCTGGCTGAACGGGCGCCGGCTCGGATCGCACGAGGGCGCGCACCTTCCGTTCGAGCTGGCGGCCGTCGGGGCGCGGAGGCGCGGCGCGAACGAGCTCGTCGTGCGCGTCGACGGCCGCGAGGGCAGGACCGACATCCCGCCGGCCGGGCGGGACCGCGGCTGGTGGAACTACGGCGGGCTGCTCCGCGAGGTCTACCTGCGCCGCGTCGGGCAGTTCGACCTGGCGGACCTCCAGGTGGACGCGGTCCCGGGCGTCCCGGCGCAGGGCATCGTGCGCGCCGTCGTCCGCAACACGACGCGCCAGCCGCTACATCTGCCGGTTCAGCTCGACATTTCGGGTCCAGGTGGCTTCACGCTCTCGGAGCCGCTCGACTTCGGCAACATCCGGCCCGGCGGCCTGGCTCGGATAGAGCGGCTCTTCGAGATCCCCGCAGCACACAACTGGAGCCCGGAGAGCCCCGAGCTCTACGCGCTGAGCCTCACGGTTCCCGGAGGGCAGGTGACGCGGACGCACTTCGGCGTGCGTAACTGGCAGGTCGATCGCCGCGGCGGCGTCTTCCTCAACGGCCGGCCGCTGTCGCTGCGCGGCGCGAGCTTCCACGAGGACGCGCCGCGCGTGGGAGCGGCGCTGCGGCCGTCGCAGCTGGACGGCATAGCCGGCTCGCTCGCCGCGCTCGGCGCCGACTTCACGCGCCAGCACTACCCGCCGCATCCGCGCCTGCTCGAGGCCTTCGACCGCATGGGGATCGTGATGTGGGAGCAGATCCCGGTGTACCGGCTCCGGGGCTCGCACCTGCGCTCCGGGCGCCTGCGGCGCGAGGCGCTCGCGCGGCTGCGTCAGACGATCATCCGCGATCGCAACCACGCGTCGATCATGACCTGGAGCATCGGCAACGAGCTGCTGCGCGGGGGCCCCGCCGAAAGGCGCTACATCGAGGAAGCGCGCCGCTTGATCGACAGGCTCGACAGGACCCGCCTGGTCGGCATCGACAAGTCCATCTCGCCCGTCGACCAGGTCCCGGCCCACTACCGCCTGCTCGACGTGCTCGGCCTGAGCGGCTACCTAGGCTGGTACGCCGGTCGCACCTCGGACCTTCGCGCCTCGCTCGACGAGCTTCGGGCGCGCTTCCCCCGCGTGGGCCTGTTCCTGACTGAGTTCGGGGCCGAAGCCAGCCGCGCGGGCCCGGCCTCGCAGAAGGGCACCTACGCGTTCCAGACGAGCTTCCTCGACAGCTACCTCGCGACCGCTGACTCGACGCCCTACCTGAACGGCGCCTGCGCCTGGCTGCTGCGCGACTACGCCGTGCGGCCCGGCTGGCGCGGCGGCAACCCGCGCCCCGATCCGCCCTACAGCCGAAAGGGGCTGATCGACCTGGCCGGCGGCCGCAAACCCGCGTTCGAGCTGGTGCGGCAGCGCTTCGAGGGGGTGCCGTCGACGCGCGCGCCCTAGCCGCTGACGGGAAGGTTGTCCCGTCGGGCGTGTCGTGTTAGCTTCGCGCGCGAAGCCCGGGCCGGCCGGGGCAGGACTCGTCAGTGGGGGTGCTCGTCGTGAATCGATCCGTTCGAAGCGCAGTGGGAGTGGCCTCCGCGGTTGCAGCGCTCTCGATCGTGCCCTCGGCAGCGGCAGAGCCCTCCGGGCGCGCTCACGGCCCGAAGGCCGATGCGCCCACTCAGCCGCTGGTGACTCGTTCCGCGCCGTCGCGCGTGCACGAGCTGCCGTTCGGGCGGGCAACCCTCACACGCTCGACCGCGGTTGCCGCGGCGCCCGGCCAGGACGTACGCGTGAGCTTCGAGTTCGATCGCGAGCCGAGCGCTGCCCGCCTGCTCGTCAAGCTCTGGCGGCCCTCCCTGCCGGACAGCCCGACGACCGGCCGCAACATCGACGCGTTCTCCGCTCCCGTCGAGACGCTCGACCTCTCCGGCGTCAGCGCCGGCTCGCGGCGCTCCCTGTCCCTCTCGCCGGACGCCGCGCCACCAGGCACCTACCGCCTCGACTTCCTGGCGCGGGACCCGAGTGGCGAGACAACGCTCGTCGAGCGCGGCGAGTTCGTCGTGTACGCCCAGCACCGCCTACCCGCTGGCGTCTCGCCCGACGGCCGCTCCGGCCCCTTCTCCCGCGAGCTGATGACTAAGGACACCCGCGCATTTGCGGGCGACGAGGTGAACCAGAACCTGACGAACCTGTTCGGCAACCAGGCCGAGACCCATGCGGCCGTGCAGCCGAACAACGCCGCTCGCGTCATCGCCGCGGTCAACCCCGACGATCCCGGCACGAGCAACCCGCATGCGGCGATCTCGAGCGACTTCATGCGCCCCGGGACGAGCGTGCTGCGGACGATGCCAGACAGCACCCTGATGCCCACAGACGAGGGCGGCGGCACGTCGTCGCTCGACATCTGCTGCGACCCGGCCCTGGCTGCCGACGACCTGGGCAACCTCTGGTTCTCCGCGCTCAGCACCGGTTCCGACAGCCACATCGTCATCAACCGTGTCGCCGTCGGCTCGAACACGCTCCAGGCGAGCAACACGGCCATCCCGCGCTTCACGACGGGAGACCAGGACAAGAACATGCTGACAATCGACGACAACCCGTCGAGCCCGAAGTACGGGACGCTCTACATGGTCTGGACGGAGAACCCGGGACAGAATGTCGTGATCTCGCAGTGCCAGACGCGGCCGGGCGGAGTCTCGAACCCCGCGAACTGCGACAACCCGAATAACTGGTCGGAGCCGCAACTCGTCACGGGTTCGAGCAGCACGTACACGTACTCATCCGTTGCCACCGCCCCGAACGGTGATGTCTACGTGACGTGGTGGGACGCGGGCGCCGGGGCGGGCCACAACGCCATCGAGAGAGACCGCTGCCAGGCGGGGGACGACTGCACCCTCGGCCCCGCCTGGAACGAGGAGGGCACGATTCAGAACCTCGATGAGTTCAACGACGACGGGGATCCCGCGCTGGAGCCGCTTCCCTTCTTCTGCCCGATCATCGCCGCGCCGGGCGGGCGCGTCGGTGCGATCAGCTACGTGGACGTTGGTCCCGACGGCCGCGTCTACGTCGCCTACAGCGACCTGCGCGACAACGGCACGACGCGCTGTACGGCGTCCGGCTCGGACAAGACGTTCGAGAGCTTCATCGCCCGCGGTGCCACGCCGAACGCGTTCCCGGCGGCGAACACTGGCATCCGCCTCAGTGACGACGGCCCGACCGCGCTCAACGACCACTTCTTCCCGACGCTGACGGTCGACGACTCGACCAATGAGGTTCAGACGAACCTCTACAGCACCAAACACGACCCGACCGGTCAGGCGACCCACCAGTACTACGTCCGTTCGACCGACTCCGGGGCGTCGTACGCCGCGATGCAGCAGATCACGACCGAGCAGACCGACTACAGCGTTCCGTTCAGCGACGGCTTCGACTACGGCGACTACGAGGGCGCCGACTCGGCGCAGGGCCAGTTCTTCCCGTCCTGGTCCGACGGTCGCGTCTCGCACGGCGGCGACATGGAGCTGTACATGCACACCCGTCCCGCGGCGCCAAGCGGTGGTGGAGCCACCGGAGGCGCCGCCGGTGGAGCCGGTGCCGGCCCGGGCGCCGTTGCGCCGCCCGACCTCCCTCCGGAAGTCACGCTGTTCTTCTCGCGCAGTTACCGCATCGCGGTCGTGCGGCGGCGCGGCATGCGCGGGCGTGCGCGGTGCAACGAGGCGTGCACGATCAGCTTCAGGCTCCTGATGGCGCGGCGGACCGCGCGGCGGCTCGGGATCGTCTCGCAGGGCAGGCGGCCGGTGACGATCGGACGCGGCAGGCTCGCATTGGCGAGCGCCGGGACAGGCCGCGTGACGGTTCGCCTGACGCGCAAGGCCAAGAGTCGGCTGCGGCGGGCGCGGCGGGTGAGCGTGTTCCTGCGCGCGACCGCCACCGACGTCGCCCGCAACTCGCGGACGGTGCCGACGAAGAGGATCACGCTCAGGAGGTAGCGCAGGCGGCCGCGCGAGTGGCCGTCGCCCGGTGGCGGGGCTAGGCTGGCTCGGTGGGCGTCCGCTATGGGGTCAGAGTCGCGCTCGCTGCGCTCGCAGCGAGTCTTGCATTGCCAGCTCTGGCGGTGGCCGAGCCCAAGCAGGAGCTCGACCGGGGCACCCCGCTCGAGCAGGCCCGCGAGGAGGCCGGCATCGAGTCGCATCCGCGCGGCCGCTTCGGCGTTCCGGTCGGCGAGCTGCGGATCTCGCCGACCGAGCTCGTGGCCGCGCGCTCCGGTCAGAAGCTCCGTTTCACGGTCGAGCTCGAGCGCCCGGCCGACGACGCTTCGCTCCTGGTCACGCTGCCGCGGGCGTGGCTCGCGCGTGGGGTGAGCGGACTGCCCACCACGCGGGCGCCACTGCTCCGGCGGCGCGCGAACGGGCACGCGCGCCTGCGCCGGGCGGGGCGAACCGTCGAACTCGCTTTCGACAGCGCGGCCTCAGGCCAGTTGGCGAGCTTCGACGTGACCGATGTCGGCATCCCGGCGGGGACCTACCGGCTGCCGTTCTCGTGGCGGTATTCCGACGGACGCGTGCGGCGCGCCGGTGTCGCGCGCGTCGTCTTCTACGCTCCCGCCCGCGAGGGACCAGAAGAGCAAGAGGGGCCATTCGGCCGGCTCTCGTCGCCCGGCGTCGCCGAGAACGCTACTGGGGACTCCTCAGAGGAATCGGAGACCTTCATCGCGGTGACGCACGGCGACAGCGACCGCATCGCCGTCGGGGTCAACTGGTTCTCCGCCAGCATGGCCGCCTGGATCAGCGGGGACCGCGGACAGAACTGGGTATCGCGGGTGCTTCCCGAGTCGCTCGACGCTCCCGGCGAGGGCTCGCCAGAGTCCGGAAACATCTGCTGCGACCCGATGTTCGCCTCGGACAGCCTCGGCAACATCTGGTTCGGCGGTTTGGCCCAGAGCAACGGCGGCACCCGCCCGAGCCGGATCGTCGTGAACCGGATCGCCGCCGGGACGAACACGTTCCAGGCGCAAACGGTCGGCCTCCAGCAGCGCACGAGCGGCACGCAGGACAAGCCGATGATGACGATCGACGACTCGCCGTCGAGCCCCACTTACGGCCGCCTGTACGTGGTTTGGGACGAGCCGAGCGCCGGCGGCATCAACATCGTCATCTCGCAGTGCGACACGCGCACGCTCCCCGGCAAGTTCCCGAACGCGGGCCACTGCGACAACGCCGACAACTGGACGGCGCCGGTCGACGTGACCCCCGCGACCGGCAGCTACATCTACGCGGACGTCGCGGTCGGTCCTGACGGGAAGGTCTACGCGACCTGGTGGGACTACTCGTCGAACAACGCGATCCGCGGCCTCGTGTGCAACCCGGCGAGCCAGAATTGCGCGAGCGCCGCGGGCTGGGGCACGCCGCAGACGATCGCCACGCTCGACAGCACCGGCGGCCAGCCGATCCCGTTCGCGTGCCCGATCGTCGCGCAGCCCGGCGGACGGGATGCGCCCACGCCGCAGGTCGACGTCGACCACTCGGGCGGCGCCAGCAACGGCCGCGTCTACGTGACCTGGAGCGACCTGCGGCCGGGCAGCGGCTCCACTCGCTGCGACGACAACCTGGCACCCGCGACGACGCACCTCACGTGGGACAGCTTCGTGGGCTCAGCGGCGGGAGCGCTGCCGGCGTCCACGAGCCCGTCGGCATCGGTCGGCACGAAGCTGATCACGGACGGCGAGGGCGGCGGCCAGTCGAACTCCGACGACTGGTTCGCGTGGCTGGCGGTCGACCAGACGAGCGGCCAGGCATGGGCCGACCTCTATTCGACGCGGGACGACTCGACGCGCCAGACGACGAACTTCTACGCCCGCTCGGTCACTCCGAGCGGCGGCGGGCACACGCTCGGCTCGCTGACGAAGGTGTCCTCGGGAGCCTCCGACTACAGCAGCAAGCCATGCTGCACCTTCGGAAACGACTACGGCGACTACGAGGGGCTCGACGCGACCGAGGGCGCCGCTTTCCCGGCCTGGACCGACAACAGCAGCGGCACCGGCGACGGCGAGGCGTTCACGTACGTCTCCAGCTCGCCGAGTCTCCAGCTCGTGCATCAGTCGTCGACGGTGGCCGAGGCTCCGGGCACGGGCGACGGCGACGGCACGGCCGAGCCCGGGGAGACGATGCAGATCACCGAGCAGGTGCAGAACACGAGCTCGGTCGGCGCGACCGGAGTGACCGGCACGCTGAGCTCGCCAGTTCCCGCGGTGACCATCACCCAGGGCTCCTCGGCCTATCCGAACATCGGGGCCTCCGGTTCGGGCAGCAACAGCACCCCGTTCCAGGCTGCGATCGACAGCGAGGTGCCATGCGGCTCTTTCGTCGACTTCCGGCTGGCGTTCGACACCGGGCAGGGCAACGAGATCGTGCCCTTCCGGGTGCAGGTCCAGTGCACCGCGCCGGACACGACGCCGCCTGAGACGACGATCAACTCGGGTCCCTCTGGCCCGACGAACGACTCGACCCCGACCTTTGGCTTCAGCTCCAGCGAGGCGGGCTCGACGTTCCAGTGCCACGTGGTGGACGCCGGCTCCTTCGCGGGCTGCACCTCGCCGCACACGGTCAGCCCAGCCCTCGCCGACGGGCCGCACACGTTCGAGGTGGAGGCCAAGGACGCGGCGAACAACACCGATCCGACGCCGGCGACCCGCTCTTTCACGGTCGACACGAACCCACCGGACGTGACGATCGTCACCCCCGCCGACGGCAGCACCACGAACGACTCGACGCCAACTCTGTCGGGCGCGGCGGGCAACGCGACAGGCGACGCGAGCACCGTGACCGTAAAGATCTACAGCGGCTCGGCCGTCGGCGGCACGCTCGTCCAGACGCTCACGCCGACACGTTCGGGCTCGAGCTGGTCGACCACGCCGTCGCCCGCGCTGGACGAGGGGACCTACACCGCGCAGGCCCAGCAGGGGGACAGTGCGGGCAATACCGGCACGAGCCCCCAGGACACAACGTTCGCCATCGACCTGACCGCTGACGACACGACGCCGCCGGACACGATCCTCGACTCGGGGCCGTCGGGGACCGTGTCCTCCACAACCGCGACGTTCACGTTCCACGCGGACGAGGGCGGCTCGAGCTTCCAGTGCCAGCTCGACTCGGTCGGGTTCTCGGGCTGCGCGTCGCCGGTTTCCTACGCCGGCCTCGCGGATGGACCGCACACCTTCGAGGTTCGCGCCACGGACGCCGCCGGCAACACGGACCCGACTCCCGCGCAGCGGATCTGGACAGTGGCCATCGCTCCCGTTGCGGGGGCTGCAGGACCGACCCAGCAGGACCAGGCTGCGCAGCAGCAGACACAGCTGAGTACGCCGCTGGTGCCTCTCCCCGACCTTGCAGTAATGGGTGCCTCCGTAACCGGGGGCGGGAGCGCGCGTCTTGGCACCGCGCTCGCGCGTGGCCTACGTTTCCGGATCGGCTGTGCGGAGCCGTGCGCGGCGGACCTGCGACTCCTCCTGTCCGCGCGCGACGCTCGCAGCGTCGGGCTTGCCCGAAGTGTGGAGGTAGGACGCGCCACGGCGGGCCTGCCCGCCGGCGGTTCGCGTACCGCGGTCGTCAGATTCAAGCGCCGTGCCCGGCGCGCGCTCGCGAAGCGGCGCTCGGTCCGGCTCACGCTGCGTACTGTCATCAGCGACAGCGCGGGCAACCGGCTCACGCTCAGCCGGCGGCTCACACTCAGGCGCTGAGGCGGTCCGCCTAGTCCTCGCGCACGAACGGCTTGCGGTGCGCGGAGCCGAGGTCGTCGAGCAGCTCGCCCAGCCGCCGCTCCATGTCCGGGCGCGTTGGCGTGGGCGGGGCCTCTCCGCGCATTCGCGCCCAGAAGCCGAGCGTCGCCACCTGCTCCTCGATCTGGGCCGTCAGCGTCAGCTTCGTGCCCCAGCCGGCCGGCTCGAGCACGGCGGTTCCGGAGGCGCCCTCCGCCTCCCACCTGAGCGCACGCTCGGGCTCCGTGGCGGTGATCTTCACGTCGCCCACGGCCCTCGAGAGGCAGTCGCCCTCGAGCTCCGCCCACAGCTCAGGCGGCGATTTAACGAGTGTCCGCGAGACCTCGACGGTCGCCATCGCCCCGGGTTTCGCGGCCCGCAGAGCGAGTCCTTCAACTCGGGGTTGACGGGACCCGGGCACCGCGTATAGCGTCGAAAGCCGGTGACCCTCGCCCTCCACCGCCTGTTTCGCATGCTCGCGGCGGCCCTCGTGGCGGCCGCGATCGCCCTTCCTGCCGCTGCTTCGGCCGGCGCGCCGGCACGCACCTCCGCCCATGAGGCCTCGGCGGCCGTCAACGGCAAGCGCACCTTTGCGCTCGCCGCCGGAGTGACGCACGTCGCCGTGCACTGGCGCGGCTCCGAGGCCGCGAGCGTCCGCGTGGCCTTCAAGCGCAAGAGCGGTCGCTACGGCCCGTGGCGGCGGGTCCAGCTCGACGAGGTGGGCGAGCAGGCGCGCGACGGGCGGACATACGGAGCGGTCATCGCGGTCCGCGGCGCGCGGGCCGTGCGCGTGGCGACCGACCGCTTCCTGCGCGACGTCGCGGTGCTGTCGCTGCGCGACCGGGGCGGACTTGCGCCGGCGCGCTCCAGCGTCTCGCAGCCGGCGGTGATCGACAGGGCCGGCTGGGGAGCCGACGAGTCGCTCCGCTTCGACTCGACCGGCAAGGAGGTCTGGCCGCCCGCGTTCTACCCGGTGCAGAAGCTGATCGTCCACCACACCGCAGGGCAGAACAACGACCCGAATCCGGCGGCCACGATCAGGTCGATCTACTACTACCACGCGGTCACCCAGGGCTGGGGGGACATCGGCTACAACTTCCTCGTCGACGAGTCGGGCAGGGTCTACGAGGGCCGCTTCTCGCGGCAGTACGCGCCCGGGGAGTCCCCGAGCGGCGATGACACCGCAGGCAACGGCGTGACCGCGGCACATGCCCAGGGCTTCAACTCCGGCACGGTCGGGGTCGCGCTGCTCGGCACCTTCACGAGCCAGGCCCCGACCGCGGCCGCCCGCGACTCGCTCGAGCGCTTCCTGGCCTGGGAGTCCGAGCGGCACGCGCTCGACCCCCACGGCTCGGCCCTCTACACGAATCCTGTGAACGGGTCGCAGAAGACATTCCCGAACATCGCCGGCCACCGTGACCTGAACGCGACCGAGTGCCCCGGCGGCTCGCTCTATGGCGCGCTGCCCTCGATCCGCGACCGCGTGGCCGCGCTGGTCAGCGGCACGCCGCCGCCGCCCGCGATCACGCTCAGCGCCCGCGGCTACAAGGTCAAGGGACTCCAGCGGGTCGACCTGAGCTGGAGCGGCGCCAGCTCGAGCACCGTTGACGTCTTTCGCAGCGGCGTGAGGACCGCCACGACCGCCAACGACGGCTTCCACACCGACGCTATCAACCGGAAGGGCAGCGGGACCTACGGCTACAAGGTCTGCGAAGCGGGTACGGCGACGTGCTCGCCGCAGGTCAGCGTCAGCTTCTGACCCAGCGCCCGAACCAGTACCACCCGGGTTAGGGTGGGTCGGGTGAGCAGGTCACGGACCGGACGGCTCGCCGGCGCGTGCGCCGCCGTCGCGACGCTCGCCCTCGCGGCTCCGTCGCACGCCGCGTTCCCGGGCGCCAACGGCCTGCTCGCGTTCAACTCCGACCGCGACGGCGACTTCGAGCTCTTCACGATGCGCGCCGACGGCTCGGGGCAGACCCAGCGCACCAGCGACCCAGCGAGCGATCGCAAGCCGGTCTGGTCCCCGGACGGGACGCGGCTCGCCTTCATGTCGAACCGCGACGGCGACTTCGAGATCTACGCCATGGACGTCGGCGGCGGGAACCTCGTCCAGGCGACGAATGACGCCGGCAGCGACTTCAACCCCGCCTGGTCGCCGGACGGGCGCATGCTGGCGTTCAACAGCGATCGCTCGGGCGACTTCGAGGTCTACGTCGTAGCGGCCGGCGGAGGCGCGCCGCTTCAGCTCACGAGCTCGCCGGGCGTCGACTCGGTCGTCGCGTTCTCGCCGAACGGCCGCTGGCTCGCCTTCGAGAGCAGCCGGACAGGAGACGCCGACGTGTTCCTGATGCGACCCGACGGCTCGGAACAGCGGAACGTCACGGAGAATCCCGCCGCCGACCTCAACCCGTCGTGGTCTCCTGACGGCCAGCGGCTCGCCTTCACGAGCAACCGAGCCGGGACGCAGGACATCTGGGTGAGCAGCTCGCGCGGCGGCGGGGCGCGCAACCTGACGCCGAACCCGGCGGACGACCGCAACGCCTCCTGGTCGCCGGATGGCCGGTTGATCGCGTTCGCGTCGAATCGCGACGGGGACTTCGAGATCTTCTCGATGCGCGCGAACGGGAAGGACCCGACGCAGCTGACGCAAAACGCCGCCACGGACTCGATTCCGGACTGGCAGCGGGTGCACCGCGGCGCGGCCCGCTAGGGGGGTGATCCCGGCATGCCGGAGCTGCCCGACGTGGAGGGCTTTCGCCGCTACTTCGCCCGCTACGCCGAAGGCAGACGGCTACGGAGCGTGCGGGCGCGCGATGCCGCGCTCGTCCGCAACACGAGCGGGCCGGCCCTGAGCCGCGCGCTGGCGGGACGGCGCTTCGAGAGGCCTACCCGCCGGGGCAAGTGGCTGATCGCGCCGGCGGAGGGACCGAGCGTCCTGATCCACTTCGGCATGACCGGGCTGCTCCACTGGACGGCCGCCGGTGGGGAGCTCCATCCTTACGACCGGATCGTGTTCGAGCTGGACGGCGGTGAGCTCCGCTACCGGGACATGCGCAAGTTCGGAGGCGTGTGGCTGGCGCGCCCGGGCGTCAGCATCGAGGATGTGACCGGGCCGCTCGGCCCGGATGCGACGACCGTGGATCGCGAGCAGCTCGGCGAGCTACTGTTGCGTCGCCGGGGCGGAATAAAGGCGGCGCTGATGGACCAGCGGCTGATCGCGGGCATCGGCAACCTCCTGTCGGACGAGGTGCTGTGGCGCGCGCGGATCCATCCGAGCCGAAGCGCAAGCGGCCTCTCGCGGCGGCGGCTCGACAGCCTCAGCCGCGAGCTCCACTACGTGATCGCGACCTCCAACCGCAGGGCGCGAATCCCCACGGAGCCCGGCTGGCTCACCGGCGTTCGCGACAAGCGCGGCGCTCGCTGCCCGCACTGCGACGCCAGGCTGCGTCGCACCACGGTGGCCGGCCGAACGGCCTGCTGGTGCCCGCGCGAGCAGCGAATACCCCACTGATACGCGCCTCGGACCCAGGACGTCGGGAATCTTCAAGACCGCCTGCGAAAGGTGCGGCAGCCTCCGGCCCATGATCGACCTTCAGGAGACGTCGGAGTTCATGGACACCCACGCGAGGCTGATCGACCGCCGCCGCTTCGACCTCCTATTCGGGCAGGGCGACGCGGACGGCGCAGTCGCCGCCCTGAGCGGGTATGCGAATGGCGATGGCGGCTTCGGCTGGGCGCTCGAGCCCGACCTCCGCGGTCCGCGCAGCCAGCCCGTGGGGGCCCTGCACGCATTCGAGGTCCTCGAGGAGATCGCACCGTCCACCAGCCTGCTCGCCGCCAGGCTGTGCGACTGGCTCGAGTCGGTCTCACTCGCCGACGGCGGCCTCCCGTTCGCCCTGCCGGGTGCCGACGGGCCAGGCTCGGCGCCGCACTGGGCCGGTGCCGATCACTCGCGGTCGTCGCTGCACATCACGAGCGCCGTCTGCGCGATCGCCCACCGGGTCGCCCACCACGATCCGGCCGTTGCCGAGCACCGGTGGCTCGCCCGTGCGACGGATTACTGCAAAGGAGAGATCGCCAGTCTGGACCGGCCGCGGGGCGCGTACGAGTTTGGCTTCGTCCTGCAGTTCCTCGACGCTCTCTCCGAGGAGGACGCCGATGCGGCTCGCGAGCTCGAGCGCCTGCGCCCCTTCATTCCCGAGTCCGGCGCGTTGCCCGTGGAGGGCGGCGCAGAGGGGGAGGAGCTGCGGCTGCTCGACTTCTCGCCCAGCCCCGACAGCCCGCTGCGAGAGCTGTTCGCGTTGGAGGTCGTCACGGCGTTTCTGGACCGTCTCGCCGCCGGGCAGCGGGATGACGGCGGATGGGATGTCGACTGGAAGGTCTTCTCGCCGGCGGCCGCCGTCGAGTGGCGCGGTTACGTGACCGTTCGCGCGCTCACGATCCTGAAGGCGAACGGGCGCTTAGCTGGTCGAGCTGCGAGGGGCTGAATCCGGAGAGCCGGCGGCTCTCACGGGTCAGGTGCGCCTGATCGGCATAGCCGGCCGTAGCGGCGATCCTGGCTAGACCGTCCGAGCCGTCACGGCGCTGCGACAGCTCGGCGAGGAAGCGCCGGAAGCGCAGGATCCGGTGTAGCGTCTTCGGCCCGTAGCCAACCGACTCGCGAAAGCGCCGTTCCAGCTGCCTTTCGCTCAGCGCCAGCTCGTGCGCGATATGGCTGACCGTGGTACGGGAGGCGTCGAGAAGGCGAGCGGCGCCGCGGACAAGAGGATCTAGCGTCTCGACCCGATCCACCAGCTTGACGAGGGCGTCGCTGAGGGTTGCGACCGTCGCCTGTCCCGGAGCGGCGTCAAGCGAGGCGAGCCTCTCGCTCAGAGCCACGGCAGGATCAGTGTCGAGCGCCGTAAGCGGAACATGCATGTCTACGAGCTCATACGCCGGCAGGCCGAGCAGTGGCGGACCTACGCCCGGGTAGAAACGCGCACCGATCGCGGAGAACGGCGGCTGGAGCGGTCGCGGCAAGAACCGGGTCTGCGGTCCGGCTAGAAGCGGCTGCCCGCCTCCCGTCCAGACTACGTCGACGCGTCCGTCGGGCAGGATCACGCCGCTCTGGTCGGATGCGGCATCCAGGAGCTCGTGCCGCCAAAAGCACTCGACCAACCCTGCGAGCGCCTTGGGAGCCGGGTACTCGCGGTACATCGACGAGATCATGGCATGACCTAGGTGGCTTCCCGCAACGAAAGGACGATCAACCGATGATCACCAAGCTCGACTTCGTCGCCATCCCGTCACAGGACTCGGAGCGCTCACGGCGCTTCTACGGCGAAACCCTCGGGCTACGCTCCGATGAGCGCGCACAGTTCGAGTTCTGGGCGGGCGATACCTGCCTAGGCATCTGGGAGCCGGAGCGAGTCGGCATGCAGTTCGCGCCCCAGAAGAACGGACACCTTGCGCTTCATGTCGAGGACGTCGACGCTGCGCGCGCCGACCTGGAGGCCAAGGGAGTCACCTTCGCCGGTGAGACGCTCGATACCGGCGTCTGCCACATGGCGTTCTTCACCGATCCAGATGGAAACGACCTGATGCTGCACCACCGCTATGCGCCGTACGGGTGAGGGGGCCGAGGTCCTGGCACCCGCGAACGTCCAGCGCACTAGAGTCCCCCTCACTCGACCAGCGACGGAGACCCGCGTGCGCCCGCCGCGGCAGCTCCGTACGCAGCAGGACCGGGACGCATCCGCAGAACTAGGGGACGCGATCTGCGCCCGGGCTCCATCCCGAATGACTTGCGCGTCATCGACGCGCTCGAAACTCGACACATAGGAGAACACCCATGGCCTCGAGCAGCAAGAGAAAGACCACGATGGCGAAGCTCAACCGCGAACGCAGGCTCATCGAGCGGCGGCAGGAGAAGCAGGCCAAGAAGCTCGCGAGGAAGCAGGCGGCGGTCGATCACCCAACCCCGCCCGGCGACACGCTCACCGGCGGCGACCGCTAAGCGCCGCTACTCGCCGGGCGCTCGATACTGGACTTGCTCGGCCTTGCGCAGGGCATCCATCGTTTCGTCGACTGTCAGGAGGACAGTCGTTTCGAGCGAGCTGAGCGCACCGCCGCCGCTGATCGCCAGCGCAACCGCAGCCATCGACACGTTGTCGGGGGCCTCCCACAGGTTGTAACCGTCGTGTTCGCCGAACGCGTACCAGAATCCGTGGAGCTTCCCGCCGACCGACTCGATGTATGACTGGGCGGCCTTTCGGCGGTCCTCTGGATTGGCGATCAGCCTGGCCCACGTCTCCGGCGTGTAGCTGAACCTCGATAGATAGAGCGGCATCGTCCCTCCCTCTCGTTCTCGACCCGCGCGGAGCCGCCGTTGGGCGCGAAGTATGTCCGGCCCTCACAGAGATCGCCGCTCAGCCGTGCCGGTCGGAGCCCGCCTGGGTCAGGCCGCTCTCGTAGGCGAAGATCACGGCTTGGACGCGGTCGCGGACGCGCAGCTTGGCGAGTATGCGCTTGACGTGGGTCTTGACCGTCGATTCCTCGATGACGAGCGCGCCGGCGATCTCTGCGTTCGAGAGGCCTCGTGCTACGAGCGCGAGCACCTCGCGCTCACGCGGTGTGAGGTCGGCCAGGCGGGCATCGCGTACCGCGTCGGGCGGAGGCTCCCCGGCCATACGCTCGATGACGCGGCTGGTGACCGACGGCGAGAGCAGCGAGTCGCCGGCGGCGATCGTATGGATGGCGGCGATCAGCTCCTCCGGCTTGGTTCGCTTGAGGAGGAATCCTGAGGCGCCGGCGCTGAGGGCGCCGAAGATGTACTCGTCCTGCTCGAAGGTGGTCAGGATCACGACCTTCAGCTCCGGGAAGGTGGCCAGCAGCTCGCGGGTGGCGGAGATACCGTCGAGGTCGGGCATGCGAACGTCCATCAGGACGATGTCTGGCTGCAGCAGCCGCGTGCGGTATGCCGCGTCGCGTCCGTCGGCCGCCTCGCCGACCACGTCGATCGCCTCGTCGCTCGAGAGCACCCCGCGGAGGCCGGCGCGCATCAGGTCGTCGTCGTCGACGATCAGCACTCGCACGCGCGGCTGGCTCATGCCCGGTTATCGACGAAGGGGAGGCGCGCGTGCACCTCGAAACGGCCGTTATGGGCGCCCGCCTCCAGACTGCCGCCGAGTAGGGCCGCGCGCTCGCGCATGCCGATGACTCCGTGTCCGCCCCCGTTGGCGCGGGCAGCCCGATCGCTGCTGAGCGGATTAGCGACGGTGACCTCGAGCGCGCTCGGCCCGAAGGCAAGCTCAACCTGCGCACTGCCGTCGCCGTGGCGGGCAGAGTTGGTGAGCGCCTCCTGGATGATGCGGTAGGCGCCTCGGTCGACGCCCGGGGGGAGCGGACGGCGATCCCCGTGGATCGTGGTCGTCACGCGGAGGCCTGCCGCCGTGTGTCGCTCGACGAGCCCGTCGAGGGCGGCGAGGCCGGGTGGCGGCTCCACATCGTCGCGGCCCTCTGAGGGCGAGGCGTCATCGCGCAGGACACGCACCATCTGGTCGATCTCCCCCAAGGTCTCGCGCGCGAGCTCCTCGATGGTCTGGAAGGCTTCGCGCGCGCCCTCGGGGTCGCGTTCGGTCTGAAGGCGCCCCAGTCCCGCGTGGACGAGGATCGTGTTGATCGCGTGCCCTGCCGAGTCGTGCAGGTCGCGGGCGATGCGCCCGCGCTCTTCGGCCGCGGCCAGCCGGCGCTCGCGCTCGGCCTCGCGCTCCGCGCGCAGGGCGCGTTCCTCGAGGGCGGCCATTCGCTCGCGACGCAGACGGGTCCGTTCGCCGGCAAGCCACGCCCCGCCCCATAGGAGGACCCCGAACAGGATCTCCGGGCCGGGGAAGGAATCCGTGGCCAGCCCGGACGCAGCGACATGCGCGGCCAGCAGGACGATCACGAGCGCCAACGTGAGCCGGGCGCGGGCGCGTGATTCCGCGCCGGCAGCTGCCAGCCAGTAGAGCGCGAGCGTCGGCCCGATTGGCGGCCCGGCCGGTGCAGCGATTCCGTACAGCGCGGTGCTGGAGACAGCCGTCAGCACGAACACGGAAAGCGGCGCGATGCGTCGAGCGGCCAATGGCAGCGAGGCGAGCGCGCTGAGGAGCACCCCGATCGCATCGACGTCGCCCGAGGTCTCCGGCGCCGCCAGCACCCCGAGCGACGCCGCGAACACCCCGACGGCGATCGCGGCGTCGAGCAGCAGGTTCTTGCGGGTTGGAGCTGACGCGGTCACTTCGAGTCGAGCGTAGCGCTCGCCTGGCGCGCCGAAGTCGTCCCCACGGTGGACCGCTGGTCCCTCCCAGGGGGTACGACGAAATCCTCTCCTGAGGCGTTTTCGGAACACGCTGCCGCGCCTACCGTTGCCGGCATGACACCGAAGAACTCGCAGACGACGGACAACGGCCTGGTGATCGAGACACGCGCGCTCACTAAGCACTACGGCGATGCGATCGTCGCCGTCGATGACCTCGAGCTGCGCGTGCGGCGCGGGGAGGTGTACGGCTTCCTCGGGCCGAATGGCGCCGGCAAGACGACCACGCTGCGGATGCTGCTCGGCCTCGTGCGACCGACATCGGGCCAGGCAACGGTCCTCGCCGCCCCGCCCGGCTCGCCGCAGGGGCTCGCCCGCATCGGGGCGATGGTCGAGGAACCAGCCTTCTACCCCTACCTCTCGGGCCGCGACAACCTACGAGTGCTCGCTCGCTACGCCGGGGCGCCGGAGGATCGCGTCGAAGCGGTGCTCGACGAGGTCCGGTTGAGCGGCCGCGCGGGCGATGGGTTCGCGACCTACTCGCAGGGGATGAAGCAACGCCTCGGCGTTGCTGCCGCTCTGCTCAAGGACCCTGAGCTCCTGATCCTCGACGAGCCGACCAACGGACTCGACCCGTCCGGCATGGCCGAAATGCGCGAGTTCATACGCTCGCTCCGCAAGGGCGGGCGCACGGTCCTGCTCTCGAGCCACCTGATGGGAGAGATCGAGCAGGTAACCGATCGTGTCGGCGTCATCCGCGACGGCTCGCTCGTGGCCGAGGGAACAGTCGAGGAGCTGCGCGGCCAAGCCGGCCTGCGCGTGCGTGCCGAGCCACTGGCCGAGGCGGCCCGCCTGATTGGCGCCCTTCCAGAGGTCGACGAGGTCACACGCATCGACGGCCTCCTCGAAGTGGCCGTCGACACCGCCGAGGCACCGACCATCAACCAGATGCTCGTTCAAGCGGGCATCGCGGTGTCAGAGCTCTACGCCCAGAAAGCCTCGCTCGAGGATGTCTTCCTCGAGCTGACAACGAGTGGAGACGATCAGCGATGACACGGAACGTGACCGCCGAGCTATTGGTGCTGCGAAAGCGCGCTGCGACCTGGATCCTGCTCGGCATCTGGACGTCGCTCGGCGTCTTCTTCGCCTACGTCATCCCGTACGCGCTCGATCCGGAGGACGCCCCGGGCGGAGTCGGTCAATTGCTGCCCCAGTCCCTGGCCGGGAACCTGATCGAAGGGTTCCCGTTCTTCGGCGGAGTCTTCGCGCTGATGCTCGGGGTGTTTGCGCTCGGCAGCGAGTACGGCTGGGGCACGCTGAAGACACTGTTCACGCAACGTCCCGGCAGGCTTAGGGTGTTCACCGCCAAGCTGGTGGCGCTCGGCATCGTGCTCGTCCCGTTCGTACTTACGCTGTTCGCCGCGGGCGCGGTTGCCAGTTACGTGATCGCGCAGATCGAGGACGCAGCCGTTAGCTGGCCGTCCGCCTGGCTGCTCGTGCGTGCAGTGGCGGCGGGCTGGCTGATCCTGGCGGTTTGGGCGGCGCTGGGGGTGCTGCTCGGCGTCGTCACGCGCGGGACGTCGCTTGCGATCGGCGTCGGCATCCTCTACGCCCTCGTGATCGAGGGACTCTTGAGCGCTTTCGCCGACAGCGTCAGCGTGCTTGAACCGCTCACCGACGTCTTCCTACGCGCCAACGGATACTCGATCGCAACGTCGCTCGGAGCCTCGGTGGCGTCGATCGAGTCGAGCGGGCCGGGCTCCTTCGCTGGGCCGTTCGTCGACAGCATGCAGGCATTGACGGTGCTCGTCGCCTTCATCGCCGGCTTCGTCGCACTTTCCGGGTTCCTGCTTCGACGCCGGGACGTCGCATGATGTGCCGTTGACGGCGAGCACAATTCTCACCACGGAGCACGCGCCGCACAACGCGATGGTGGACGCCGGCGAGATCGCCCGGTTTCGCGACCGCTGCAGCCAGCTTATGGGAGCTCTGCTCGACGAGCTGGCGCGGACCCCCGGGGTCGCGCGGACCTTCCCCGATGTGGAGGATGCACTGGGCTGGCCGCGGCGGCGCATCGCATCGGTTCTCGGAGGTGTCTCGCACCTGCGTCACACCGAGTTCGGCGGGCGCCGTCCCTACCGCTTCTTTGGCGAGCGCGAGTCGGACTCGGGGCGCTGGGAGATCTGGATGGACGGGGGCCAGGCCGCGGCCCTTCGCCGCGCGCACGCCGACTGAGCCAAAGGCGGTGTGATCGCGTGAGGGGTGGGTAACGCAGTGGGGATGGGCGGCTACTCCCCGATGAAGGCTGTGCTCGTCGATCGGGCCTTCTCCGATCCGAACTGGATATTCGAGCGCAAGTTCGACGGCATCCGCTGCGGCGCGATCCGTTCGGGCGGGCGTGTACGGCTCCTCTCCCGCAGCGGCCAGACGCTTGACCGCAGCTATCCGGAGCTCGTGGACGCGCTCTCGAGTGCCGGGCCCGATCTGATCGCCGACGGCGAGGTCGTCGCCTTCAAGAACGGGGCTACGAGCTTCGAGCGCCTACAGCACCGCATGCAGACACGCGACCGGGAGCTTGCGCGCCGCAGTCGCGTGGCCGTCTACTACTACGTGTTCGATCTGCTCGAGCTCGACGGCCGCAACCTGCGCCCGCGCCCGCTCCGCGAGCGCAAGCGCGAGCTCCGCGACGCGCTCCAGTGGCGCGGCCGCATCCGCTTCACGGCTCACCGGACCGGCGACGGCGAGACCTACTTCAAGCAGGCTTGCGAACGTGGCTGGGAGGGCGTGATCGCCAAGCGGGCCGACAGCCCCTACGCGGCAACGCGCTCCCGCGACTGGCTGAAGTTCAAGTGCACCCACGCCCAGGAGCTCGTGATCGGCGGCTGGACGGCGCCGAAGGGCAGCCGGCAGCGGTTCGGCGCGCTGCTCGTGGGCTACTGGGACGGCGACGAGCTGCGCTACGCCGGCAAGGTCGGGACGGGCTTCGACACGGCGACGCTCGAGCTCCTCGGCGACGAGCTCGAGAAGCGCGAGCGGCCCGACCCTCCGTTCTCCGCAGACAGGCTCCCGCGCGCTGCCCGCTGGGCGGAGCCCGAGCTCGTGGCTCAGATCGGCTTCACCGAGTGGACGCGCGACGGCAAGCTCCGGCACCCGCGCTATCTCGGGCTGCGCACCGACAAGCCGGCTCGTGAGGTCGTCCGCGAGGTGCCGGCGTGACCGTGACCATCGAGAGTGCCGGCCGCGAGGTCGAGATCTCGCGGCCCCACAAGCCGCTGTTCCCGGACGGGATCACGAAGCTGGACCTCGCCCGTTACTACGAGGCCGTCGCGGACTTCATGCTCCCCCACGTCGAAGGACGCCCCCTCAACCTCGAGCGCTACCCCGACGGCATCAACGGCCAGCGCATCATCCAGCAGAAGGCCTCGGGCCATTTCCCGGACTGGATCGAGCGAGTCGAGGTAGGCAAGCGAGGAGGCACGGTCGAACACGTGATGGCCTCCGACCCCGCCACGCTCGTGTACCTGGCGAACCAGGCGTGCATCACCCTGCACAGGTGGCTCAGCCGCGCCGATCGTCTCGACCGCCCGGACCGCCTGATCGTCGACCTCGACCCGAGCGACGGCACCACGGCCGACGTGCGCCGGGCCGCCCTCCAATTTGGCGCCCTGCTGCGCGACGTCGGGCTCGAGCCGTTCGCCATGGCCACAGGCTCGCGGGGCTATCACGTCGTGGCGCCGCTCCAGCGCCGGCAGGACTTCGACGCGGTGCGCGCCTTCGCTCGCGACCTCGCACGGGTCGCCGCGGCACGTGAGCCGAAGCGGCTCACCACCGAGCAGCGCAAGGCGAAGCGCGAAGGACGCATCCTCATCGACATCCAGCGCAACGCCTACGCGCACACGGCCGTTGCGCCCTACTCCGTGCGGCCGCGTCCCAAGGCACCGGTCGCGACGCCGCTCGACTGGGACGAGCTTGCCGAAGCGAGCGCGCGCCCCGACCGCTGGAAGCTCCAGACGCTCCCACGCCGTCTCGAGCGAGAAGCCGATCCCTGGCGCGAGATGGCGTCGGCCACGCGGCCGCTGGGTCCG
>JBKPHS010000004.1:0-8687 GCA_046729975.1 Actinomycetota bacterium | reverse complement strand
CGACACCGTTGCCACCTTCCTGCCCGCCACAGACTTCTGCACGCGGCAGCCCTACCCCGACGCCCGCCGGGCAATCGACACCGGCGTCGAGGTCGCAGTCGCGACCAACTGCAACCCTGGTTCGAGCTACACGACCTCGATAGCGTTCTGCATCGCCCTCGCCGTGCGCGACCTCCGCATGACCCCCGAGGAGGCGCTCCTAGCCGCGACGCGCGGCGGAGCTCGGGCCCTGCGACGCGACGATATCGGCCGGCTCGCCCCCGGCTCGCGCGCCGACGCAGTGATCCTCGACTGTCCCTCTTACACGCACCTCGTGTACCGCCCCGGCGTCCCGCTGGTCGCCGCGACGCTCATCGCGGGTCGCGTCGAGTTCAGCGACCCGGAGAGACTCGGTTGACACCCGAGCCAAACGGACGGAGGGATTCGAACCCTCCATCCCCCGACCCGCGCGGACCGGTCACGGGCGATCAGCCGCCGCTGATCAAATCGGCGGGTCCGACGCCGCGAGCGCCGCGTCCGACTCGGCCCGCCGGCGCGCGCTCTCCTCGAACCCCCTCCGGAACTCCGTGAGGGTCTCTGCAAGTGCCGAGAAGTCCGACCCGGGAAGCACCAGCACGTCGAGCTGCGTCAGCGCCCGGGTCGTGGCACTGCGCGGATAACGCCCGAGCAGCGCCATCTCACCGAAGTACTCGCCCTGCCCAAGCATGCGGACCACCCGCGACTCCGCACCGACGCGCTTCAGCACCTCGACGCGGCCGGAGAGGATCATGAACAGGCTGTCACCGGCGTCCCCCTCGTTGAACACGGTCTCCCCCGGCTCGTAGTGGGCATGGCTAGCGCCACTGCCGCCACCCAGATTGAGCTGGACGGGGTTGGGCGGAAGCACCAGGTCGCTCAGCCACGAGATGGCGACACGGGTCTTGCGACTGGCTCCCGGGAGCTTGGACCAGTAGACGCCGCGCCACATCAGCCAGGCCGTGAGGCCCGCCAGCCGCACCCCACCCGGCAGCTCGGCGACGGCATGGTGGTGGCCGAGAGCGCTGAGCTTGCCGCGACCGGTGAACGCGAACCGGCGCAGCGGTGCGCCAGTGTGGCAAGCCACGATGTTCGCGGCGAGCACCTTCGCCTGGCGGATGGCGTGCTGCGCCGTGGGCGGGCACGGCTCGCCGCTCGGCATGGGGACCAGTCCGCAGTCCCCGACGGCCCACACTCGGTCGCACCCCTTGACCGCCATGGTGGCGTCGCACTCCACGCGCCCACGCGCGGTGGGCAGCCCCAGCTGCTCCACGACCGGGTTCGGCGAGGACGGCACGGTCGAGATGAGCGTGGGCGTCGGGATACGCCGTCCGCCCGACAGCACCGCACTCAGCGGGCTCGCCGCCACGAGACGCTGATTGAGCACGAGCTCGATGCCCTGGTCGGCGAGCGCTGCGGTGGCGTAGGTCGCCAGTCGCGGCGTGAGCTCACGCTCGAGCACATTCGTACCGCTGTGCACCAGGATGATGCGCACGTCGTTCTGCGGGATCGACGGGTAGTCGCGGACGGCCCGCCGCACGAAATCGTTCAAGGCCGCGGCCACCTCCGTACCCGAAAAGCCACCGCCGGCCACGACGAAGGTCAGCATCGTCCGGCGCAGATCCGGGTCGCGCTCCACCGACGACTGCTCCAGCGCGTGGATGACGTGATTGCGGATGCGCACCGCGTCGGCAAGCGTCTTGAACGGCAGGGCGTGCTCGGGTAGGCCCGGGATCCCCCGGAAGTCGGTGACACTCCCGAGCGCGACGACCAGGTGATCAAACGCCAACTCCGGCGTCCGGGGCGTGAGCCCGGCGCCGAGGGTCACCACCCGTCGATCCAGATCGACGCCTTCGATCTCCCGCACGAAAAGGCGCGTGCGCTGCAGCAACTGCCGCAGCGGACTGACCGTGTCGAGGATGCCGACGTCCCCCGCGATGACCTCCGGCAGCATGGGCTGGAAGACCAGATAGTTCTCGCGGTTGACCAGCGAGACATCGACGGGTGCGCCCTTCGCGACGAGGCGCTCGAGGTTCAGCGCGGCGTAGACCCCGCCGAAACCACCGCCCAGCACCACCACTCGGGCGCGCTTCACCGAGCGCGGGCCTCCGCCGCCGTCAGCGCCGGTTGCTCGCTTGTGAACGCGTGCAGCCAGTTGATTCCCTCGTGGCCGTCGACGCAGTAGATCATCGCTCCCAGCGCTGCGGCGACGCAAGAGGTCACGGCGAGACCATCGAGAGCGGGAGCGGAATCGCGCGGAGCTGCTTGTGGTCGAACCCGCCCGATCGACCGGGCGAGCGGGCAGCGTCAGGGCAGCGATACTGCCCGCCGGATGCAGAACCCGGTCGTTACGCGTGTCGAGTTCGGCGGGCCGGTCCCAACCGGGCGCACCTTGGCCGACCGGTTGACCGTTCGCTTTCCGAGGACCGCTCGAATGTTCTTGGCGCTTGGGATTCGGCTCTTCAGTCCGCGCTCGGGCGTGCGGCGGGACGGGCTTCGGCGCGTGCTGCGCTCCGGCTGGGCTGCCGCGCCGCGAAAGGACTGGGAGCTGATGTTCGCCCGCTACTCGCCCGAGGTCGTCTGGGAGATGCCCGAGGAGTTCCAGACGCTCGGGTTCGCCCCCAGCTATCGGGGCCATGACGGGTTGGTCGAGGGGCTCGAGCAGTTCTCGGAGGCGTTCGATTCCTGGGAGATCCGGCCGACCCGCGCGCTCGACTTCGGCGATCGGGTCTTGGCCCTCGGCAGTTTTCGCGGCAAGGCCCGTGCGAGCGGCGTCGAGTGGCAGCAGTCGTTCTCTCAGCTGGTCACCCTCAAGAGCGGGCTCGTGGTTCGCGACCGCTTCTTCTACTCCTGGGAGCAGGGACTGAGCGCCGCCGGGCTCGACCCGGGCCTGGCGGAGCGCCTCCTCTAGGGCAAGCCGGGCGAGACCCCGGCTCGGTCGCGCGACAACGTAAGAAGCCGAGGCCCAGCGGACGCGAACGACTGAAGCGCGCCGCTTTCGCCTCCGGCGCGAAGCAGCGGCCGACGGGAGCGAGCGCGCATGAGGCTTTCCAGCAACAAACGCGTGCAAGCCGCGCAAGCCGACGGAGGGATTCGAACCCTCGACCCCCGCTTTACGAGAGCGGTGCTCTGGCCAACTGAGCTACGTCGGCGGGTCGGCGCCCCAGTCTAGCCCCGGCTATGCGAGGGGCGAAGCGCCGTTGCGCCTCGCTTTTCATCGGCATGGACTGCTCGCGACTTGCGTCGCTCCCCGCTCGCGAATTGCCGGGCGGGCTGCGTCTCGCGGAGGCTCATTCGGGCCGCTCGCGGGCGCTCGGTCTCGCGCTGCTCGACCGTCTGCCGCCCGGGCTCGGGCTCCTGATCCCGCGCTGTCGCTCGATCCACACCTTCGGGATGCGCTTCCCGCTCGACGTGCTGTTCCTGGACGCGCGGGGACGTGTGCTGCGGCTCGCGCGCTCGGTGCCGCCACATCGGGTGGTGAGCTGCGCGGCCGCTCGCTGCGTCGTGGAGGCCGCCCCGGGAGACGGGGAGCGCTTCGCCGCCGCGCTCAGCGCAGGCGGTGGCGCGCACGGCCGCGGACGCGGTTGAGCGCGGCGTTGAAGGCGAGCGCCGCGAGGATGACGACGAACGGTTCGAGCGGAGCGCGGAAGCGCGGCGTCTCGACGTTCAGGAAGATCACACTCAGGAGCAGGACCCCCGCCACCGCCCAAAGCGGCCACGCCGCGGCCCTCCCCGGAGCGACGATCGCCCCGAGCAGCGCGAGCGCGCCGGTGATCCAGAAGCAGACGACGCCGGCATCCGCCCAACCGCGGTCGATTCCGATCGCTTCCGCCGTGCTTCGGGAGCGCCGGAGACCAGCGAGCTCGAACATCCGCAGGGTGTTGCGGAACCCGACCTCGGCGACGTAAAGCGGATGGTCGGCCGCGTAGCGCAAAGCGGCCTCGCGGAGACGGCGATCGAGGTCGGCCTCCGGGGTTTCGCTCTTGCGGCGGTAGATGTGCGCGTAGTCCGGCACCACCCGCAGCACCCTCCACGCGCCGGGGTTCTGCGGGTCGTTGCGGGAGACGTCGTTGTAGGTGCCGGCCAGCGCCGCCCCGGTCTGCGTCGTGACCGGGACGAAGCTGTGGAGGACGACGGCATTGCGGACGGTCCACGGCGAGATCGTGAGGAACGCGGCCGCCGCGAGTACGGCCGCCGGCGCCGCCGCCCGCAGCGACAGCCTCGGTGGCCCGCCCCATATCGCGAGCATCAGCGGCGCAACCAGCACTATCCCGTTGCTGCGGCTGAGACTCGCCAGCCCGGCCAGGACGCCGGCGATCGCCGCCCAGCGATAGCCATGCGGCGAGCGTCGCTGCTCGATGGCCGCGAGCAAAGCGGCGAGCGTCAGGACGACGAAGAGCGGCTCTGCGACGACCGCTCCGCCGACGAGCACTATGGGCAGGTAGAGCGCGCCGACCACGAGGGTGGCGAGTGCCGCGCGCCGTTCCCAGAGGCGGGCGGCGAGCAGTCCGGTCAGGGCCACGGCCAGCGTCCCCAGCAGCGCCTGGGCGATGCGCGCGACGCGAATGCGCGTGACCGCCGCGGCATGCTCGACGCCGGTCAACTCGTAGGCGCCCGCCAGGAAGTAGGGGTAGGCGGGCGGGCGGTAGGCGGTGGGCCGGCCCGGCGCCGCCGCGGACGGGTAGCCGTGGCCACTCGCGATCGAGCGGGCATGGCGGTCGTAGTCGGCTGCGTCGCCCTCGAATCGCTCGATCGGCGTGGCGGCCATGAACAGAAGGCGGAGCCCGAGCGCCAGCGCGATGACCAGTCCCACGGCAAGCAGGCGCGAGTGCGGCGACAGCTGCCACCGCGGCCTCGCCGCACTGGCCTCCGTGCCGGCGCTCACCTGCGCGCGTGGGCGATCAGACTCAGGCCGTGCGGCGGTGCGAGCCGGCGCTCGATCGGGCGCCACAGGGGCAACATCAGCTCGTAGGCGCGGAGCGAGCGGGAGCCGAGGCTCGACGCGCCGGCAAGGCTCTTGGCCCACCAGCCGACGACGCCCAGGAGGTTGAAGGCGTGGAGCGAGACGAGCTCGAGCCCCGCCCCATCGATCAGCTCCCGCACGACTGCGGCCGTGTAGCGCCGGTGGTGGCCGTAGCTCCGGTCGAGCGATCCGTAGAGCCGCGGGCCTGCCGGCACGACCAGCGTCAACCCCCCTCCCGCGCGCAGCGCCGCGGCCATCGTCTCGACGGCCGCCCGGTCGTCCTCGACGTGCTCGAGCACGTTTTGGCAGAGGATGAAGTCCCACTTGCTGCCTCGGTCTCGCAGCGACGGCGCCTCCGGTAGGCCCTCCTGCGCCAGGGTCACCTTCGGGTCGCGGCCGAAGCGGCGCTCGAGCACGCGGGCGAACGCCGCGTCTGGCTCGACCAGATGCAGCCGGCTCACGCCGTTCGCGAGCAGCCGTTCGCTGAACGCGCCGAGTCCGGGCCCGATCTCGACCGCGCGACCGTGCGCCCGGGCCTCGTACTGCTCGAACATCCAGCTCCTCAGCCGGCGCGCCCGGTCGAGCTCGTCCAGGTCGAACTTGCCGAGCTCGTCAGCCATCTTCCCGCTGGGTGCCTTGACAACCATCGGCTGTCCTCTAGTACCGCACAATGGGGAAGGCAACACCCGTTGATAGCGCCGCGAGTCGCTTCGCGGTCGGGCTCAGCGCGCGACGAGCCGCGCCAGCCGGAAGCTGAGCGCCGAGAGCGCAAGCTCCTCGGTCACGTTCAGCTCGAGCGCGCTCCGCACGTCCTCGCAGCGCTCGGCGGCCTCGCGCAGGCGGCGGGGGTCGCGGCCGTGAGCCGCGGCGGCCAGCTCGTCGCGGCGGTCCGTCGCGAGCACGGCCTCGGGCGCGCCCTCGGCCACGCAGACCAGGTCGCGGAAGCCGAGCGCGGCGAGCTCGAGGCCGAGGTCGAGCACCTGCGTGCGGGCGCGGCGGCCCTCGCGCTTGGCGGTCTCCTCGAACTCGCGCTCGAGGGCCTTGCGCTCACGGCCCTTGGGCTCTAGCTCCAGCCGCTCGACTGCTCTGCGCGCCACCTCCTCCTCGGCCCGCCCGCGCCTCTCCTCGGCGCGCTCGAGCAGTGCCCGCCATGGCTCCTCCGCGCCCGCGGCAGCCCCGGCGGCACCGGCGTCGAGCGTGGCCTGCACGAGGCGACTGACCTCCGCCCGCAGCTCGCCGCCCTCCTCGGATGCGAGCTCGCGCGCGCGGGCGGCGCTGCCGAGCGACAGCCGCGCGCTCGCCTCGGCCAGCTCCGGAGTGACGCCTTCGGCGACGAGCGCCGCAGCGATCCGCTCGGGCGGCAACGGATCGAAGCGCACGAGCTGACAGCGCGAGACCACCGTCTCCAGCACCCGGCCGGGCGCGTCGGTGAGCAGGATCAGGTGCACGAACGGCGGTGGCTCCTCGAGCGTCTTCAGCATCCGGTTCGCGACCTCGTCGTTCATCGTGTCGACCCGCTCCAGCACGAACACGCGCCGCGTGGCCTCGAACGGCGTCCGCGAGGCGGCGCCGACCACCGCCTCGTCGACGTCGCCGACGCGCATCACGTGCGCGCCGGTCGGCTGCACCCAGGTGAGGTCCGGGTGCGCGCCGTCGAGCACGCGATGGCGGACGTTGTCCGGGTCCGGCTGACCCTCGGCGAGCAGCTCGGCAGCGAATGCGCGCGCGGCCGTGCGCTTGCCCGTGCCGGCGGGACCATGGAAGAGGTAGGCGTGCGACGGATCGCCCGCCAGCGCGGTGCCGAGGACCATGCGCGCATGTGGATGGTCCTCCGTGCCCGCCAGCTCTCGCAGGGCGCTCATGCGGGCGCCTTCCTCGCCGCTCGCTCGGCCTCCACGGCGGCGAGCACGTCGGCGTGGACCTCATCGGCGGAGCGGTCGGCGTCGATTCGACGCCAGCGCTCGGGATCCGCGGCCGCAAGCTGCTCGTAGGCCTCGAGCACGCGCTGCTGGAGGCCCCGGCCCTCCGTCTCGAAGCGGTCGGCCTCGGCGCCACGGCCGGCTGCGGTGGCCGGATCGATCGCGAGCAGGAAGGTGATGTCGGGGACGAGGCCACCGGTCGCCCAGCGGTTGATGCCCGCCACCTCGTCGATGCCGAGGCCGCGGGCCGCGCCCTGGTACGCGAGCGAGGAGTCGAGGAAGCGGTCTGACACCACCACCCGGCCCTCCTCGAGCGCCGGGCGGATCACGCGCGAGACCAGCTCGGCCCGCGCCGCTGCGAACAGAAGCGCCTCTGCCTCCGGCCCAAGGTCGACGGACGGATCCTTCAGCAGATCGCGCACGCGCTCGCCGACCTCCGTGCCGCCCGGCTCGCGCACCGCGAGCGCCTCGTCGCCGAGCGCCTCGCGCAGCAGACGCGCCTGCGTGGTCTTGCCCGAGCGGTCTATGCCCTCGAATGTGACGAACAATCCCGGCATCGGAGGCGACGGTATCAGCGCCACCGGGGACCTTTAGGATGCCCGCCCAATGCGCGCGCTGGTCACCGGCGGGGCCGGCTTCATAGGTTCGAATCTGGTCGACGGCCTGCTCGCACGCGGCGATGAGGTGACGGTCATCGACGACCTCTCGACCGGGAGACGCGAGAACCTCGATGCCGCCCTAGCCGCCGGCGCGCGGCTCCTGGAGGCCGACATCCGCGATAGCAACGCAGTCGGGGAGCTCGTCCGGGATGCCGAGCCCGAGGTCGTTTTCCACCTCGCCGCCCAGATCGACGTACGCAGATCCGTCGCCGATCCGGGATTCGACGCGCAAGTCAACGTCGGCGGCACGATCGACATGCTCGAGGCGGCCCGGGCCGCGGGGGTTCGCCGCTTCGTCAACACGTCGAGCGGCGGGGCGATCTACGGGGAGACGCGCATACGCCCCGCGCCGGAGGACCACGCGGTCGAGCCCGCGGCCCCCTACGGTCAATCCAAGCACGCGGCCGAGGGATACGCGGAGCTTTTCAACCGCCTGTATGGCCTGTCGACGATCTCCCTGCGCTACGGAAACGTTTACGGTCCGCGCCAGGATCCGCTCGGCGAGGCAGGCGTGATCGCGATCTTCTGCGGCAAGGTCGTTGAAGGGGGGCGCCCAACCGTGTTCGGCGATGGCACGCAGACGCGCGACTACATCCACGTTGACGACGTGGTCGACGCGAACCTGAAGGCCGCCGAGGCGAGCGCCACCGGGCCATTCAACGTGGGGCTCGCCATCGAGACGAGCGTGCTCGAACTGGTGGCGGCCTTCGCGAGACTCGCAGGCCGACCTTTCGAGCCCGAGTTCGAGCCGGAGCGGCCGGGCGAGATCCTCCACAGCGCGCTCGACATCACACGCGCGCGCGCGGAGCTTGGCTGGGAACCGCGGGTGGGCCTCGAGGAAGGGCTCGAGGGGACGCTCGCGTGGACCCGCGCCGAGGCTGCCCGGGCCTAGGACGACTCGCGCTCGCCGGTGAGCTGCAGGCTCAGGTCCCAGAGGCGGCGCCGGGCCTCGCGGTCGTACGCCTGGTCCTCGGCCCGCGCCTCGACCTCGCGCTCGAAGTAGCGGCCGCTGACGCCGTCGAGGTCCGGTGACAGCGCGAGCCGGGCCGTCGCCGCTACGCCCTCCTCGAGGCTGTCCATGGGCCGGCCCCCCGGCTCCAGGACGATCTTGGTCGGCATGTAGGTGGCCGG
>JBKPHS010000003.1:0-2869 GCA_046729975.1 Actinomycetota bacterium | reverse complement strand
TGGTTGTGGTCCAGGCGGTCGGGGGTTCGAGTCCCCTCGCTCACCCCTCGCGAACCTGCACCACGCGTCCGATTTCTTCAAGACCCGGTGCGGTCGCCGCCGCACAATGCCGGGCATGGCAGAGATCGAGATGACGCTCGGATGGGTGATCGCGTACGTCGACGACCCCGCCGCGGCGGCCGCGTTCTACGAGCGCACCTTCGGGTTGCGTACGGACTTCGTCGTCCCGGGCGAGTACGCGCAGATGGACACCGGGCCGACGAAGCTCGGCTTCGCGACCTACACGCTCGCGCGCAGCAACTTCGACGGCGGCGTGCGTCCGGCCGGGAGCGACGGACCGCCACCGAATGTGGAGATCGCGCTCGTGGCCGAGGACGTGGACGCGGCGTATCAGGTAGCGGTCGATGCCGGCTGCGAGCCGCTCGCCGCGCCGGTCGACAAGCCGCAGGGCCAGCCCGTCGGCTGGGTGCGCGACCCGTTCGGGATGCTCGTCGAGCTCGCCACGCCGCTGTCCTCACCATCGAACGCATGACGATCCAACGAATGGACCACGTCGGCATCGTGGTCGACGACCTCGCAGCCGCGACCGAGTTCTTCGTCGAGCTCGGACTCGAGCAGCAGGGCAAGGGGGACGTCGCGGGTCGCTGGGTGGACCGCATCGTGGGGCTGCAGGACGTACGGGTGGACTTCGCGATGATGCAGACTCCGGACGGCAACGGACGACTCGAGCTGGTGAAGTTCCACTTGCCGCCCAGCGAGGGCGACAACGGGCACGCGCCGGCGAACACGCGGGGTATCCGCCACCTCGCATTCGTCGTTGAGGACATCGACGCCGTCGTTGCCCGCCTGCAAGGCCGCGGCGCTGAGCTCGTCGGCGAGGTGGAGCGCTACGAGGACATCTTCCGGCTCTGCTACATCCGCGGCCCGGAGGGGATCATCATCGAGCTGGCGGAGCAGATCGGCTGATCGCGTCCGACGCGATCTGCGGGCCGACCTCGATGACCTCGGGGCTCGGCTTCAGCGCCCAGTCGGGCGGGTCGACGCCCTCCGAGGCGGCGGCCGCCCGTACGAAGTGGCGCTCGAGCCCGGCCGGCGTGCAGACGAGCAGATAGCGCGCGTCCGCGTCGCTGTGGTTGGCGAGCGCGTGGGGAACGTTGCGCGGGGCGAACGCGAGCTCGCCTGCGCCCTTGGGGAAGAGCTCGTCGGCGACCTGGAAGATCAGCTCGCCTTCGAGCATGTAGAACGCCTCGTCGAAGTCGTGCATGTGGAGGGGCGGGCCGGGGTTGTGCGCGGGGACCACGTTCTCCATCACCGAGACGCGATCGCCAGATTGCTCGCTGCGCAGGAGGACGTTGGTGCGGAGGTTCGTTGTGGGTGCCATGGTCATCGCGCTACCCGCGCCTCAATGCATCAAACGAGGTTGATGGATTGTCTTCGGGTGCTTACGTTTCGGCCCGGCACATAACGCTTTCGTTTAGACTGTGAGGTGTGACGGAAGCCGCACGCCAGGTCGTTCGGGAGGCGCGGGTCGGTAGGCCGCGTGATCGGCAGATCGATGCTGCGGTCCTCGGTGCGACGCTCTCGGTGCTCGATGAGTCGGGCTATGGCCGGCTGACGCTCGAGGAGGTCGCGCGTCGCGCCGGGACGACGAAGCCCGCGATCTACCGTCGCTGGGCCGGGCGTCAGCAGTTGGTGCTGGCCGCGTTGAGCGAGCGTCTTGGTGAAGCGCGGGCGCCGGACACCGGCTGCACGCTGTGCGATCTCGACGAGTGCCTGAAGGTGTTCGTGGCGGCCTTCCGTCGCATGCCTCCCGGGGTGGTGGCTGCGCTGTTCGCGGACTGCGCCGGTGATCGCGAGCTGCGCGCAGCGTTCATGAGCGCGCTGTTCGACCCGCCGCGCGCGGCGGTGAGAGAGACGCTCGACCGGGCCCTCGCGCGGGGCGATCTGCGCGCCGACGTCGATCTCGGGCTGATCCTCGATCTGGTGGCGTCGTTCATCCACTACCGGGCGCTGTTCGGCCATGCGCCCACGAGCGATCTCGAGATCGAGCGTGCGGTCGAAGCTCTCCTCGGGGGCATCGCCACCGACTTCCCGCACCTGCTCGAGCACAGCCGGCAGACCGCCGCGGGCTCGAAGTTGCATCACCTGCACGCCTGACGGCCGCAATCAGCTCCGCTCAGGCTGCAGCTGCACCGGCGCGGCCAGCCGGCGCGGGCACGGGGTCTGACCTCGTGCGCCCGGGTCGGGACGGAGGTTGAGCGCGACGAGTGCGGTCGCCGCGATGCCGGCCGCGACGACGAGCACGGCGGAGCCGAGGCCGTCGGCGGTGGCGGTTCGCAACGCCTCGCCGGCGAGCCCGTCGGTCCCGGCGTTCGCGACTATGACGAGCATGGCGAGGCCGACCGCGGCGCCGACGGCGGTGCTGGTCGTGGCGATGGCCGATGCGACGCCCTGCTCGCGATCGGCGACCCCGGTTCCCGCGGCGATGAACATCGTCGTGAAGACGACGCCATCGGCGATGCTGAGCAGGACCAGGCCCGGGATCAGCGCGGCGTAGGAGCCGTCGGGGGACATCGCCAGGCCGAGCGCGAGCGCGCCGCCCGCTCCGACCGCGAGCGCGGCGACCAGGGTCGGCCTCAGACCGCATCGCGTCACGAGCCGACCGGCGAGCGCCGAGCCGACGAGCACGAACCCGGTCGGCAACAGGAACCCGGCGCCGGTCTGTAGGGCGTCGTAGCCGTGCACCTCCTGGAAGTAGAGCGTGAGGAAGTACAGGACCGAGCCGAACGTCGCGGTGAACAGGAACGCGATCGCGCTCGCGGTCGCGAGGTTGCGGTTGGTCAGCAGCCGCGGTGGCAGCAGGGGATCG
>JBKPHS010000002.1:0-25964 GCA_046729975.1 Actinomycetota bacterium | reverse complement strand
GCGTACTCGACCGCCCCCTGCTTGAAGTAGTCGCCGAACGAGAAGTTGCCCAGCATCTCGAAGAACGTGAGGTGTCGGGCCGTCAGGCCGACGTTCTCGATGTCGGTCGTCCGGAAGACCTTCTGGCACGAGGTCAGCCTCGGGTACGGCGGCTCCTCCTCGCCGCGGAAGTACGGCTTGAAGGGCTGCATCCCGGCGGTGGTCAGGAGCACCGAGGGGTCGTACGTGGACGGTACGAGCGAAGCGGAGGGCATGCGCCTGTGGTCGCGCTGCTCGAAGAAGGAGAGGAACGCCTCGCGGATCTCGTCGGCCGTCACGACCGGGAGTCTAGGACCCGGCCACGGCCGAAACTCTCCAGCCGGGCGGGCATGTTCGGAGGGAAAAGCGGTGCAAAGCCTGCACGTCCTCGCGTGCGCGCGCGCAGTTTCCGATCAAGTACGAGGATGGAAAGGGTCGAGCGACTGGTCGGCGATGCGCGTGCGCGGCAGCCGCGCAGCATGGACCCGCGCGAGCGGGCGGTTGTCCTCGGCCTGGCCGCCTCGTACGTCGTCGCCGCGGTTGCGATCGCGTTCCTGCTCCCCTGGGAGCGCAGCCCCGACGCGCTGCTCGTCGCGGCGTTCGTCGTCATGTTCGCGGTCGTCTCGAGGATCGAGTTCGAGATCGGCAGCACGACGGCCGTGGCGATCCAGCTCGTGTTCGTCCCGATGCTGTTCGTCCTGCCGCTTCCCCTCGTTCCGCTGCTCGTCCCGCTCGCCTACCTGATCGACCGCACGGTGGACTTCGCCCAGGGCAACGTCCATCCCGACCGCTGGCCGTACGTCTTCTCCGACTCCTGGTTCACGATCGGCCCGGTCGTGGTGCTCGGCCTGCTCGTGCCCGGTCCGCCCCACCTCGACCATCTGGACATCTATCTCTTCGCGCTGCTCGCCCAGTTCGCGACCGACTTCTTCGCGCTCGCCATCGGCGGCAGGCTGGCCCGGGGCGTCACGCTGATCCAGAGCCTGAGCGAGGCGGTCTGGATCTACCGGATCGACGCGATCCTCTCGCCGATCGCGTTCATGGCGGCCGACGAGGCCTACCAGGAGCCGGCCGCGCTGGTGGGCGTCGTGCCACTGGTCTGGCTCCTGCACACGTTCGCGCGCGAGCGCAAGGAGCGCTACACGGGAGCGCTCGAGCTGAACCGCGCCTATCGCGGCACCGTGATGCTGCTGTCGGACGTCGTGGAGGCGGACGACAGCTACACGGCCGACCATTGCCGCTCGGTCGTCAGCCTCGTGAACGCCGTCGCCGACGAGTTGGGCATCGACGCGGACGCACGGCAGGAGCTCGAGTTCGCCGCCCTGCTGCACGACGTCGGCAAGATCGTCATTCCCAAGGAGATCCTCAACAAGCCCGGCCCGTTGACCGACGAGGAGTTCGCCCTGATGAAGACGCATACGATCGAGGGTCAGGTCCTGTTGAACAGGGTCGGCGGCCTGCTGGGGCGCGTCGGGCAGATTGTTCGCTCGTGCCACGAGCGCTGGGACGGAAGCGGCTACCCCGACGGCCTCTCTGGCTACGACATTCCACTCGAGGCGCGCATCGTGTTCTGCTGCGACGCCTACAGCGCCATGACGACCGACCGCCCCTATCGCGCGGCGATGAGCGAGGAGACCGCCCTCGAGGAGCTGTGGGGCAACGCCGGCACGCAGTTCGACCCGCGCGTCGTCGCCGCGCTCGCCGAGGTCCTGAGGCGGGGCGACGGGTTCGAGCCGGAGTCGCACGGCGACCTGCGCACCGTGCTTGCAAGCCAGCAGCTACCGGCGCGCGTCGAGGCTCCCGGTCGGTAGCGGCTCGCCCGCTGTCGCCGGCACCTCGAGGTGCTCGGCGGCAAGCGGCTCCCCATCCCAGGCGCGCCGCAGCAGCAAGCTCGACGCTGCCCAGACGAGCAGCGCCCCGACGCCCGCCAGGAGGAAGAGCGACCGGGGGCCGATCAGCGTGAGGATGGCTCCTGCGAGCACGAACGCGGCCCCGAACGCGGCGCTGTCGAGCGCGTACTGGACGCCGAAGACACGGCCACGCAGGCCGTCCTCGACGGTCGCCTGGATGATCAGCCGCTCGTGGACCATGACGGTCCCGTTGCCGAGCCCGGCGACTGCGACCCCGCCGACCGCGACAGCGAGGATCCTCGTCGCGCCGGCCAGCAGCAGTCCGGCGCTGTCGATGGCGATCCCCCGCAGATAGCGCCGCTTGAGCACTGGCAGGCCGCCACCGGCGGCGCCGACCAGCGTGCCGAGAGCTACTCCGGCTCCGGAGGCCGCGACCAGCACCGAGTAGGCCACGTCGCCCGCGCCGAGATCCTTCACGAGCAGCAGCTCGGCGACATTGATCATTCCGCCGAAGAGCACGAGCGAGCCGGCCGCGACGATCACCGTCCGCACCGCCGGCATGCGGGCAGTGGCGCCGAGGCCGCGGCGAGCCTCGGCGAGGATGGAGCTGGACTGCCCCACCGGGCGGGGCGGCCGCGCGCCGAACGACAGCCCGGCAAGGAGCAGCGCCGACAACGCGAAGGTCGCACCGTTGACGACGAGCACCGTGTCGGGGGTCGCGACCAGCAGTAATAGGGCCGCCAACCCGGGTCCAACGGCGAAGCCGATCTCAGTCAGCGCGCTATAGAGAGCGACCGCCGGGGCAAGACGGCGCGGCTCGACGAGGCTGGGCAGGCCGGCCATGATCGCCGGCCTGAAGAGGCCCGTTCCCGCGCCCGCGACGAGAGCGAGCGCAAGGGTCGCCCCGAAGCCGTCGACCAAGCCAATGCCGATGAAGGCGGCCGCGCGCGCCAGGTCTGCGACAACGGCACATCCGCGCCGCGACCAGCGGTCCGCCGCGGCACCGAACAGCGGCCCCAGCAGCATCGGCGGCAGGAAGTCGGCGATCAGGACGAGCGCGATCGCCCATGGCGACCTGAACCGGTCGTAGGCGAGCAGCAGCAGCGCCACGTACGCGGCCCCCGTCCCGAGCGCCGACTGCCCGTACGCGATGAAGAAGATCCGGGTCTGCCGCGGCCCCCTCAGGAGCTCGACGATTTGCCGCATCAGGTCGAGAAGGTACCCGACCCGGTCACGAAGTCAGAAAGGGACCGCGCTCCGCACGGTCCCTTTCGGATACGTCACGACGTCCCTAGCCACGATGGGGCATGGAAGGCTCCTTCGTGTTGGAGTCGGAGTACACCAACCCTGCACGGTTTCCTCCGCGGAAATCCGTGCAAAGCGAACGTAATCCGGGGACCCCAGGCTGTCAATACCTAAATTGGGGTGCAGGAATCCGTGCAAAGCCCGTGCACCGATCGCCCGCGGCGAAGCCGGTTGACGGTTTATGCGGCCGAGACGCGGCTCGCCTCGCTGGGAGGCGGCACCTCGTGGCCCGAGCCGACCGGCGACTGGGGCGAGACCTTCGCGGCGCGCAACTCGTCCTCGCTCACGCCCACCGGGTGATGGCAGGCGGCGAGATGACCGTTGCCGTAGTCGACGAGCGGCGGCTCGACCTGCGAGCAGACCTCCGTGGCCCGCGGGCAGCGCGTGTGGAAGCGACAGGCCGGAGGCGGGTTGATCGGGCTCGGCACCTCCCCGGTCAGCACTATGCGCTCCCGGGAGCGGTTCTCCTCCGGATCTGGGATCGGGAGCGCCGAGAGGAGCGCGTTCGTGTACGGATGGATCGGCTTCACGTACAGCTCCTCGGAGGGCGAGATCTCCATGAACTTGCCGAGGTACATGACGGCGATCCGGTCCGAGACGTGGCGCACGACGCTCAGGTCGTGCGCGACGATCAGATATGAGAGGCCGAAGTCGTCCTGGAGATCGTCGAGCAGGTTGATGATCTGGGCCTGGATCGAGACGTCGAGCGCCGAGACGGGCTCGTCGAGCAGGATCAGCCGGGGCTCGAGGGCCAGCGCGCGGGCGATGCCGATCCGCTGGCGCTGCCCACCCGAGAACTCGTGCGGGAAGCGGTTGACGTGCTCGGGCTGGAGGCCCACCCGCTCGAGGAGCTCTCGCACACGCGTCTCGACCTGGTCCTTCTCGACGCCGTGCAGCTTCAGCGGGGCCCCGATGATCTGCGAGACGCGCTTGCGCGGGTTGAGCGACGCGAAGGGGTCCTGGAAGACCATCTGCATCTCGGCGCGGAGCGGCCGCAGCTCGCGCTGGCTCATGTGGCTGATGTCCCTGCCGTGAAAGCGGATCGCGCCGCCCGTGGGCTCGAGTAGCCGGAGAAGGGTCCGCGAGAGCGTGGTCTTGCCACAGCCGGACTCGCCCACGAGTCCGAGGGTCTCGCCCTCGGCGAGGGCGAACGTGACGTCGTCGACCGCGTGCACCTGGCCCACCTCGCGGTCGATCAGCACACCGCTCTTGATCGGGAAGTACTCCTTGACGTGCTCGGCCTCGAGCAGCGGCGTGCCGTTCTCGCTCATGCCGCGGCGCCCTTTCCCTCCAGGCCGATCTGGCCCTCGACCAGGCGGCGCGCCCGCTTGTCGTCGAGCGACAGCCAGCAGCGGTCCTGGTGGCCAGGAGCTTCGGGCACCCTGGACTCGAGCGGCGGGACGGTGCGGCACTTGGCGAACTCGTGCGGGCAGCGGGGGCGGAAGTGACAACCCTCAGGGCGGTTGATCAGCGAGGGTGGCTGGCCGGCGATCGAGGGGAGCCGCTCGGGGCGTGGCCGGTCCACCCGAGCGATCGAACCGAGCAGGCCCCACGTGTAGGGGTGCTGCGGGTCGTAGAAGACCTCGTCCAGCGTTCCCTGCTCGACGATGCGGCCGGCGTACATGACGGCCACCCGGTCGGCGATCTCGGCAACGACGCCCAGGTCGTGGGTCACGAGGATGACCCCCGCGGAAGCCTGCTCGCGGAGCTCCTTGATGCGCTCGAGGATCTGCGCCTGGATCGTCACGTCGAGCGCCGTGGTGGGCTCGTCCGCAATCAGGATGCTCGGATCGAGGGACAGCGCCATCGCGATCATCACCCGCTGGCGCATCCCGCCGGAGAACTCATGCGGATAGGCGTCGACGCGCTCCGCCGCCCGCGGGATCCCGACCCGCTCGAGAAGCTCGACGGTCCGCTCGCGCGCATCGGTCTTCGAGGCGTTGCGGTGCGCCTGGATCTGCTCGACGATCTGGTCTCCGACCCGGTAGACCGGATCGAGAGAGGTCATCGGGTCCTGGAAGATCATCGCGATCTCGTCGCCGCGCAGGCGCCTGAGCTGCTCGTCGCTGGCGGAGAGCAGCTCCTGGCCGTCGTAGAAGATCCGCCCGGCGAACTCCGCGTTGGGCGCGCGCGTGAGGCCCATCAGCGTCTGGGCGGTGACGGATTTCCCCGAGCCTGACTCCCCCACGATCGCCAGCACCTCGCCGCGGGCGAGGCTGAACGAGAGGCCGTCGACGGCGTGCACGGTTCCCTCGTCGGTGCGGAACGAGACGTGAAGATCCTCGACCTGAAGCAGGGCGTCCGCCATCGCTAGAGGCGGATCCTGGGGTCGAGGGCCGCGTAGACGATGTCGACGACGGCGTTCAGCAAGACGATGAAGAACGCCCCGAACATCGTGATGGCGAGGACCGGCGGGACGTCGAGCTCGCCGATCGACTCGGCGGCGTACTGCCCGACGCCCTGGAGGTCGAAGACCGTCTCCGTGAGGATCGCGCCGCCGCCCAGAACAGCCCCGAAGTCCAGGCCCCAAAGGGTCACGATCGGGATGACCGAGTTGCGCAGCACGTGCTTCACGAGCACGCGGCGCTCGGAGAGCCCCTTCGCGCGCGCCGTGCGGACGTAGTCCTCGCCCAGCGTGTCGAGCACGTTCGACCGCAGAATGCGCGAGTAGATACCGATGAACAGAAGCGATAGCGCCGTCCAGGGCATGATCAGGTGATACAGCCAGTCGACCGGGTCCTCGCCGAGCGGAACGTAGCCGCCGTTCGGGAAGATCCCGGCCTTGAACCCCAGGTAGTAGTTCATCAACGCCCCCACCCAGAAGACGGGCATCGAGATCCCGACAAGGGCGAGGATCGTCAGGAAGCGATCGGAGAAGCGGCCGGCGCGCACCGCCGTGAACAGGCCGAGGGCCGTCGCGAACAGCATCCACATGATCGCGGCCCCGATCGCCAGCGAGAACGTCCGGCCCACGCGCTTCGAGATCTCCTCGGTGACGTTCAGCTGCGTCGTGTACGAGACGAGGTCCCCCGAGAACACCTGCCCCATCGTCTTCACGTACTGGACGTAGAGCGGGTCGTTGAAGCCCCAGTCCTCACGGATGCGCTCGAGCTGTCCCGGGTCCGGTTGCCGGCCGGCCATCCTCAGCGCGGGATCTCCGCCCGGGATGACGTTGAAGATCAGGAACGTCAGGACGGATATCGCGAACAGCACCACCACCATCGAGAGCAGCCGCCGGACGATGAAGCGCGCCATCCCCTCAGTGCTCCAGGTGGATCCGGGCCCGCGGGTCGAACGCGTCCCGGACCCCGTCGCCGAACGCGTTCAGCGCCAGCACCGTGATCACGAGCATCAGGCCAGGGACGATCGCGAGGTGTGGGCCGGTCAGGATGTGCTTGACGCCGTCCCCGATCATGTTGCCCCAGGACGGCTCGGGCGGCCGCACCCCGACGCCGAGGAAGCCAAGTGCCGCCTCCAGCAGGATCGCGTTGGCCACCATCAGCGGGAAGAAGACGACGATCGTCGACGACAGGTTCGGGAGGATCTCCGCGAGCATGATCCGAAGCGGCCCCGCGCCCTGAGCGCGGGCGGCCTCGACGAACTCCCGCTCGCGGAGGCCGAGCACCTGCCCGCGCAGCGGCCGCGCCATGTAGGGCACGTACACCACGGCGATGATCAGGATCGGGATCAGCTTCGACTCCCCGCTGATCTTGATCGGTCCGATCTCGAGCCCCCCGATGCTGAGGGCGGTGCCCAGTGCCACGCCGAGCAGAACCACCGGGAACGCCCAGATCACATCCAGGGCGCGTGAGATCACGGTGTCCGTGAAGCCGCGGGCGTACCCCGCGAGCGTCCCGGCGAGCACCGAGAGGAAGGTGGTGATCAGCGCCGCCGCGACACCGATCAGCAGGGAGTTGCGCCCGCCGTAGAGCAACCGCACGGCGGTATCGCGGCCGTTGGTGTCGGCGCCGAGGAAGAACTGGCCCTGCCACGTCGGGCCGATGGGCACGCCGTCGGGCGAGACGACGTCCTTCTCCTTTCCGTCGACAGTGACCGTGTCTGTCAGGTGGTTCTTGAACGGGTCCGTGTGGGCGAAATTGTTCGCCCAGATCGGAGCGGCCAGGCAGATCGCGACGAGCAGGACGAAGACCCCGCCGAAGACCAGCGCCGTCCGATCGCGGCGCAGTCGGCGGCCCGCCAAGCGCCATGGCCCGAGCCCGGCGACGCGCTCGCGCCTCGCGACCTCCTCGAAGGCCGCCGGTGCCTCGAGCGAGAGTTCGGTAGCGGGCTCGAGCGCCACGACTCAGAGGATCCGACTGAGCATGGACGGGAGGGCGATGCATCGCCCTCCCGTCCAGGGCTCGTTTCCTACTTCTTGCAGAACAGAAGCCAGTCGTTCTTGTAGACGGGGTGGATGCCCTTGCAGTCCTTGGCATCCATGCGCTCCGAGAAGAACGAGCTCGACTCCTCGTAGCCGTACGGGGCGATGTAGGCCTTCTGGTTCACGACGTACTCGTCGAGATCGCCCCAGTCGCCGGCGACGTCCTTGGGGTCCTCGGGCCTGAGCTCGTCGAGCCGCTTGTCGAACTGCTTGTCGCTCACGAAGCCTTGGTTGAAGGTTACCTCGGCGTCGAGGGCCCGCGTGCTGAGCAACACCTCGAGGAAGTCGCCCGGGTGCGGGTAGTCCTGATACCAGTCGGTGAAGCCGGTCTGGGCCTTGCTCCGCTTCAGGCCGATCTGCTCGAAGTACACCTGCTGGTCGAGCGTCTTGGTCTTCGCCTTGAAGCCGATCTGGTTCAGCAGATCGCGGTAGTAGTCGGCGATCGCCGGCCGCGGGTCCTTGTTGTTGGTCCAGACGGTGACGTTCTCGCCCTCGTAACCGGCCTGCTTCACGAGCTGCTTGGCCTTCTCGATGTCGGGCTTGCCCTTCGGGTCGCCGTACTTGCACTTGAAGTCCTTGAAGCCCGTTAGAGCGGGCGGGAGCAACGTACAGCCTGGCACGAGCCGCCCACCGAAGATGCGCACGAGCGCGTTGCTGTCGATCGCGTAGTTCACCGCCTCGCGTGCCTCCTGCTTGTCGAACGGCGGCATCGTGACGTTCAAGAAGAAGTAGTACGAGTTCGGCGGGTTGGGCGCCTCGCTGTACCGGTCGGCGTACTTCTGCCTTACCTGGGGCAGCAGGTCACCGGCCGGGTCCTCCGTCATGAAGTCGAGCTTCCCGCTGATCACGTCCTGGGTCATCCTGGGCACGCTGTCCATCACGACGCCGTTGATCGTGTCGAAGTTGCCCTTCGGGATCCCCGGGACGTCGAAGTTCGGGTTCTTCCGCAGAACGTACCGCCGGCTCGGGTCCACGACGTCGAGCGTGTAGGGGCCGACGCCCGGTGGCGGGTTCTTGGTCAGCGTCTTTGCCGGTGACTTGGCGGCCGGGGTGGGAGACGCGTACGGCTCGGCAAGCGCGAACAGGATCTTCGTGTCGGGCTCAGTCAGATTGATCGTTACCTCGCCGGTTCGATCATTCGTCTCGATCCCGGGGATGTCCGCCTTGAAATCGCCCTTCTCCTGGAATTCCGAGGCACCCTCGATGCCTGAGTAGAACGACGACCAGGCGCTGCCGAGCTTGAGCAGCCGCTTAATCGTGTTCTCGAAGTCGCTGGCCTTGACCGCGGTCCCGTCGCTGTACTTGAGTCCGTCGCGCAGCTTGAACGTGTAGGTCTTGCCTCCCTTGGTGGGCTCGGGAACTTCCTCCGCGAGGCCGGGGATGATCTCGGTGCCCGCGTTCCCCGTTGCGCTCTTGTAGACCACGAGCGGGGTGTAGACGAGGTGCATGGCCTGTACCGCCTGCACGGTCTGGAACAGGACGGGGTCGTAGCTGTCAGGTCCGACGGTCCCGATGTTGATGGTGCCGCCGCCCTTGCCTCCGCCGCCACCGCCCTCATCGTCGTCGCCACCGCATGCGGAGACGCCGAACGTGGCCGTCGTGGCAAGGAGCGCGACCAGAGGCCATCGCCCGAGCTTCTTCATCAAATCCCTCCTCGACTCAACGCTACGCGTGTATGCACCGTGGCGACTGCCCATCGCCGGTCCGGGATTCAACCACTCGCGTGTGACTCCTGCGTTAAGCCCGATCAGGCGAGCTCCTGCCGCATCCGCGCAAGGCTCTTGCGGATCAGGCGGGAGACGTGCATCTGAGAGACGCCGACCTGCTCGGCGATCTCGGTCTGGGTCATGCCCTCCTCGAAGCGCATTCGCAGAATCTCTCGTTCACGGTCGGGCAGCGCCCTGAGTGCCGGCTGGAGCGACGCGCGTTGCTCGGATCGCTCGTACTCCTCGTCCAGCGAGCCAATCGTCTCCATCGGGTCGAGCTCGCCCTCGTTCCCGCCGCCCGCCGACAACGAAGCGGGCGAGTAGGCGGAGCCGGCCTCCATGGCCTCGAGCACCTGCTCGGGCGTCGCCTCGAGCTCCACGGCTATCTCGGAGATCGTCGGCGAGCGCCCCAGCCGGCCGGTCAGGCGCTCTACGGTCGCGGACATCTTCGCGTTCAGCTCCTGGAGGCCGCGCGGTATGCGAATGGCCCAGCCCTTGTCACGGAAGTGGCGCTTGATCTCGCCGACCACGTTCGGGGTGGCGTAAGTCGTGAGCGCAACGTCGCGCGAGAGCTCGTAGCGGTCGATGGCCTTCAGCAGGCCAATCGCCCCGACCTGCTCGATGTCCTCGAGCGCCTCGCCCCGTCCCGAGTAGCGCCGTGCCAGGGAGCGCACCAGCGGCAGGTGACGCTCGACCAGCTGCTCACGGGCGGTCTCGTCGCCCTGCTCGTGATAGCGGCGCAGCAGCTCGCGATCGGCGCTGGCTCGCGACCCGGGCGGCGGCAGCGCGTTCAGGTTCCCCGCACCACCTTCTCGAGCCTGACGACGAGCTGGCCGTCCTCGGCCACCTCCTCGATGCCGAACGAGTCGACGACGGTCTCGAGGATGCGGCGCAGCGTCAACTCTCCAGGCTGCGGTTCGGGGCCTTGGAGCGCGTCGGCGATCGCACCGGCCTCGAGCGGGCCGATGCGCGTTCGCACGGCGCGGTCGGTCACCTCGAACGACATCCGCACGCTCTCCTGGCCGCCGGCCTCCATGAGCAGCCGCTCGACCGCCAGCTGGAGGTCGTCGAGCTCCTCGAAGCCGAGGTCGAGCCGATCGGCGATCCCTCCGAGGACGAGGCGGATGACCGGCTCCCAGGCCCGGCCGAGGGGTGTGACGAGCTCGATGGTCTCAGGCGGCATGGGTCTCCTCTGCCGGGGCTGTCGCCGCCGTCCCCCCGCTGGGTGCGGCGATCGTCGCCCATCCGATTATCCGTTCCCCCTGCATAAGGCACGCGGTCTGGCCTGGCGCCACTCCTTCGACCGGCCGCGCGAGCTCGAGCGCGAGCCGCTCGTGAGCTCCGGCACCCGGCGTTCCGGCCACCCGGCAGGGTACGGGAGACGAGCGGTAGCGGAGCCTCACCCTGTCGACCGCCGGGCCGGGACGGCTGAGGCCCGCGTCGCGCAGCATCACCTCGCGCGTCGCCAGCGCGGTGCGCGGGCCGACCGTGACGCGGTTTGTCGCAGCATCCTTCCGCACGACGTACAGCGGGTCGCCCACCGCGATGCGCAGACCGCGCCGCTGTCCCACGGTGAAGCGCTCGTGACCGTCGTGCCGGCCGAGCACGCGTCCGTCGAGGCCCACGATCTCGCCAGGACCCGACATCGCGAGCCCTGGAGCGCGGTCCCGCAGGAACCGCGGACGGTCCACGCCCGCTAGGAAGCAGAGATCCTGGCTCTCGGGCTTGTCGGCGACCGGCAGGGCCGCGTCGCGGGCGATCGCCCGTACCTGCTCCTTCGTGAGGTCGCCGAGCGGGAACCGGACCCGGTCGAGCTCGGCGGACGACAGGCGTGCGAGCATGTACGTCTGGTCCTTCGCGGGATCTGCCGCCGCAGCGAGCATCGGCCCGGCCGCGTCACGGTCCACGCGTGCGTAGTGCCCGGTGGCAAGGCGGGCCGCGCCCAGTCGCTCCGCGAGCGCGAGCATCGCGTCGAAGCGCACGAGGCCGTTGCACCGGACGCATGGATTGGGCGTCTCGCCCGCCTCGTGGCCGGCGACGAAGTGGTCCACGACGTCCGCGCGGAAGCGGTCACGCAGGTCGAGCGTCAGGTGTGGGATGCCCATGCTGTGGGCCAGCGCGCGAGCGCCAATGACGGCCTGCGGCGAGCAGCAGCTGCGGTTTCCGTCGTGGGCGGGATCCGCCCACAGCTCGAGCGTGACGGCCACGACCTCGTCGCCCGCTTCGAGCGCGAGCAGGGCGGCGACCGCGCTGTCCACGCCGCCGCTCATCGCCACGAGCGTGCGCCTCGGGCTCGGCTCGAGCCGCAGCGCGCCGTCCGCGCAGGCGGACGCGAGCGCGCGGTGAAGCGCGTCCGCCGCGAGCGCCGCGGCGTGCCGCTTGGGCGGGATCAGGCCGCCGAGCTCGGCCTCGAGCTGCGCCGGCCCGACCCGGGCGGCGTCGAGCAACGGCCTCTCCTCGACGAGCTCCACGGCGGCGCTTCCAGCTGCCGTCAGCGCGCCGCATCCATCGGCGCCGAAGCCCGCCTCGGCCACGGCCCCCGACTCGATCCGCAGCGAGACACGGATCAGGTCACCGCAGGCGTTGCCGCCCGCGGCGCCGGTGTGCCCTCGGTCGCGCAGCCGTCCCAGTCCGCGCGGAGCGGAGAGGTGGTCGTCGAAGCTCGAGAGCGGGGACACGTCAGAGAGAGTACGGCCCCAGCTCGCCGCTGCCGTCCGGGGGAATGAGCCTGCCTATGCAAGCCTGGGTGTCCTCCGAGACGGGCCACGACCCGCCCCGAGCCGGACTCCCTTCCCTTCGTGTTGGCTCAAAACGCGTGAACGGCTGGCGCACAAGCTCGGGCCAGGGCCAACGTTAGTACAGCTCGCCGCCCCTGTCAGGAGGCGGCCTTCGGCGGAGCTTCGACCTGCAGCCCGAGCTCCCGCAGCTGCACCTCGTCGACGGGGGCGGGCGCGCCGGTGAGGGGGTCCGCTCCGCTCGCGAGCTTCGGGAACGGGATCACCTCGCGGATGGAGTCGCGTCCCGCGAGCAGGGCGACTATCCGGTCCAGCCCGAAGGCGATGCCGCCGTGCGGCGGCGCGCCGTAGTGCAGCGCGTCGAGCAGGAAGCCGAAGCGCTCGCGCGCCTCCTCGGGCCCGATCCCGAGCGCGTCGAACACCCGCGACTGCACGTCGGGCCGGTTGATTCGGATCGAGCCGCCGCCGATCTCGCTGCCATTCCAGATCACGTCGTATGCGCGGCTGCGCCAGCTCCCGGGATCGGCGTCGAGGTCTCCGAGCGGAGAGGTGAATGGGTGGTGCATGGGGTCGAATCGACCCTCGTCCTCGTTCCACTCGAACATCGGGAAGTCGACTGCCCAGAAGAGGTCGTTCTGCTGTTCGGCGGCGGGTCTCACGCCACCGCTGCCCGGTGCCGCGCCGGCGACCTCGAGCCGGAGCTCGCCTAGCACGCGAGCGGCGACCCGCCGGTCGTCGGCAACGATGAGCAGGGTGTCGCCCTCGTGCGCCGAGAGCTCCTCGGCCGCGGCCTCCATCTCGTCACTCGTGAGGAATTTGGCGACCGGCGAGCGCCACACGTCCTGCTCGACCACCGCCCAGACGAGGCCCTTCGCGCCCAGCCGCTTCGCCTGCTCGGTCAGCTCGTCGAGGCGGCGACGGGGAAGATCCGCTTCCCCGGCCCGGACGCGGAAGCCGCGAACCACCCCGCCCGCCTCGAGCGCCGCCGAGAAGACGTTGAACTCCGAGCCACGGAACGCCGGACCGAGCTCGTGGATCTCCATCCCGATCCTGCGGTCGGGCCGGTCGGTCCCGTAGCGCAGCAAGAGCTCGTCATAGGGCACCCGCTCGAGAGGCAGCGCGATGTCCGCTCCACCCACGGCCAGAACCTCCTCGAGCAGCCCCTCGACGACCGCCATCACGTCGTCCTCCTCGACGAACGACATCTCCATGTCGAGCTGGGTGAACTCGGGCAGCCGGTCCGCTCGCGCGTCCTCGTCCCGGAAGCAACGGACGATCTGGTAGTAGCGCTCGAAGCCGGCGACCATGAGGAGCTGCTTGAAGAGCTGCGGCGACTGCGGCAGCGCATAGAAGGAGCCGCGGAAGAGGCGGCTGGGAACGAGGTAGTCACGCGCCCCCTCCGGGGTGGAGCGGGTGAGGATCGGCGTCTCCAGCTCGAGGAACCCCTCCGAGTTCAGGTGGCGCCTGATCGCCTGGGCGACGTCGTGGCGAAGGATCATCGCGTCCTTCATGCGCTCGCGGCGCAGGTCGAGATAGCGGTAGCGCAGGCGCAGGGTCTCGTCGACCGGCTTGTCCTGCTCCACCTCGAACGGCGGGGTCTCCGCGTCGGCCAGGTGCTGGACGTGCGAGACGTTCAGCTCCACCTCGCCGGTCGGCAGGTTGGGGTTGACCGCGCCCTCCTCGCGCGGGACGAGCGTGCCGGCCGCGGTGATCACGTCCTCCGGCCGCAGCGACTCCGCCGCCGCGTGAGCCTCGGCCGCCTCCTCGGGACGGAAGACGAGCTGCAGCAGCCCCGTCCGGTCCCGAAGGTCGATGAAGATCAGGCCGCCGTGGTCGCGCCGGCGGTGGACCCACCCCGCCACGCGGATCTCCTCGCCGATGCTCGCGCTGCGCTGTTCGCCGGCCCAGGCGCTCCGGTAGCGATTCGGCCGCGGAGGCTTCACGGCTCGTAGTCCAGCACGAGGCGCACGGCCTCGTCCGCATCGGACGCATCACGCTGCTCGCCGCTCTGCATGTCGCGGACGCGCAGGCCGTCGTCCCCGACGATCACTACCGAGCGCGCCCCGAGGCGATCAGCGTGCTTGAGCTGCCCCTTGAGCGACCGGCCGGCCTGCTCCATCTGTGCCTGCACGCCCTTCTCGCGCAGCCGGCGAAGCAGGGCGAAAGCCGCGCGGGGATCCGACTCGACCGCAATGAACGCCTGCGGCGCCTGCGCGGCCGCCTCGCCGCCCGACGCGAGCAGGATGCGCTCGACACCGGCCGCCCAGCCGACGCCCGGCGTGGGCGGACCACCGAGCTGCTCGACCAGCAGGTCGTAGCGACCGCCGCCTCCGAGCGCGCTCTGCGCGCCGAGCTCGGTGCTCTCGAACTCGAACACCGTGCGCGTGTAGTAGTCGAGCCCGCGCACGAGCGTCCCGTCGAGCTCATAGGGCTGGCCCGCGTCCTCGAGCAGCGCGCGCACGGCCTCGAAGTGCTCGGCATCCTCCGGCGCCAGCCGGTCGATCAGCCGCGGCGCGCCCTCGAGGACCCTCTTCGTGCCGGGGTCGTCCGAGTCGAATGCGCGCAGCGGGTTCGCGTCGATCCGGTTGCGAACCTCCTCCGACAGCTCCGACTCGCGGCCCCCCAGGTATGCGCGAAGCTCGTCGGAGTACGCGCGCCGCGTCTCCGGGGTCCCAAGGCTCGACAGTCGCAGCCTGATCCCACGTGCCCCGGCGCGCTCGAGGAGCTCGGACAGGAGCAGGATCAGCTCGGCGTCGATCGTCGGATCGTCGGACCCGAGCGCCTCCGCGCCCACCTGCGTGAATTGGCGGTAGCGGCCGGCCTGGGGTGCCTCGTGGCGGAAGAATGGCCCCCAGTACCAGAGCTTGACCGGCTGCGGCAGCTTGTGCATCCCATGCTCGATGTACGCGCGGCAGATGCCCGCGGTCCCCTCGGGACGCAGCGTCAGCGAGCGGCCGCCCTGGTCCTCGAACGTGAACATCTCCTTCTGGACGATGTCCGTCGTCTCCCCCACTCCGCGCGCGAAGAGCTCGGTGCTCTCGAAGATCGGGGTGAACGCCGTGCCGTACCCGGCCGGCTCCAGCAGCTCCTCGCTGAGGCGCCAGAGGTCCCGGCGCCGGCGTCCGTCCTCCGGCAGCACGTCGAACGTGCCCCGCGGGGCCCTGAGATTCTCGCCGGCCACGGCCTACCGCGCGAGCTCGGCGAGGAACGGATTGGCGGCGCGCTCGGCTGCCAGCGTCGTCACGCCCATGTGACCCGGGTGCACGGTCGTCTCCTCGGGCAGGGACTCGATCAGCGTCCGGATCGACTTGAGCAGGGTTGGCCAGTCGCCGCCCGGCAGATCCGTCCGCCCGACCGAGCCCTGGAACAGCACGTCACCGGAGAACAGCGCGGCCTTCTCGGGAATCGAGAAGCTCACGTGTCCGGGGCTGTGCCCGGGTGTGAAGATCACGTCGATCTCGAATCCGGCCAGCTCGAGCTTCTCGCCGCCGGAGAGCGTGTGCTCGGCCTCGTAGCTCTCGAAGGGGCCGAAGCCCTGCCACGGGACGTAGCTCATGATGTCGGCGAGCACCTGGCGCTCGAGCTCGGGGACCCAGACCTCGGCGCCGGTCGCCTTCGCGACAGGGGCGACGGCGCCGACGTGGTCGAAGTGCGTGTGCGTCAGCAGGATGCCGTCGAGCGTGAGCCCCAGCGCGTCGATCGCGCCGAGCAGCTTCTCGGACTCGTCCCCTGGGTCGATGATCACGGCCCTGTCCGAGTCTGGCCGGCGAACCAGGTAGCAGTTCTCCTGCACCAGGCCTACCGTGAACATGCGGACGTCCATGCGTCGAGCCTAGATGGTTGATCCCACGGCCGCGTGTGCGCGGGGGCGCACGGGACCGAGCCGGGCGGGGGAAGCAGGGCGACGCCGATACCCGAAGGTATCGGCGAGCCCGATGACCCCGATCCGGCGAAGGCATCCGTGCGTCATCCGCGTGCGCGGGGTCGTGGGATCAGCCATCTAGCTGCCGCCTGCGGCCTTCTTGGCCTGCCGGCGCCTGTAGACGACCGAGTCGAAGAAGTAGCCGAACGGCACGTAGATCAGCAGCATGAAGGCGGCGAGCACCACCGCGTTCTGCATCGGCTCGCCGAAGGCGGCGACCACGACGACGGCGAACAGCGCCGCCGCGATGCCGGCGCGCTGGAACGCGGAGCTCCAGGACGGCGGGCGATCGAGCCGCGCGGCTCGCCGGCGGCGGGCCTCGGCCTTCCGGTCCTCCCTGGTCTGCGGGTGCCGCCGCCGCTCCCGGTCGCTGCTGGCGCGCTCGATCGTGCCCGCCGGCGTGCCGCGGTGCTTGCGCTTGCGCTTCCTCCTGGTCTGAGCCATTTACCGCCCTGAGGATGGCCGATTCCGGCCGACGTGCCCCTGGGGGCGCGAAAACCGAGCCGGACGAGGACGCAGGGTGAAGTTCATACATGAAATGTATGGACGAGCCCGAGGACGCGGGCCGGCGAAGGTTTGCAGCGTCATCCAGGGGTGCGTCGGTCGGGGTCGGTCATCCTGAGGCTACTGCGTTCTCTATCAGGTGCCGGGAGGGGTCGAAGCCGCGCAGCGGCACGTCTTCAGGGAAGCCTTCGAGGGCCGCGGCCGGCGCCAGTCCGACCAGCTCCGCCTCGGCGATCGGCGCCCGCGCCCTGACCGCCTCGACCAGCTCTCGCAGCGGGACCGCGCGGTGATCCTCGACGTTGAAGGAGACCTGCGCGCGGCCGCTGGCGGCCAGGTAGAGCCCGATCGCCTTCACCCCGGGCAGCCCGCCGCCCGACTCGCGCAGGGCCGCGGCCACGGAGCGCGCCAGCTCCAGGTCGGCGGTGGCGAGCTCGACATTGAACGCGATGAGCGGTGGCCGGGCCGTGACAAGCACGGCGCCCGCGCTCGGGTGCGCCCGCGCCGGCCCATAGTCGGGCCGCAGCTCGCCGCCCTCGATGCGCCGCGCGAGCGCGGCCGGCCCGCCAGCGCGGATCGCGGCGCGCTCGCGTGCCTCCTCAGCCGTTGCGAGTTGCCCGTAGAGGAGCACGGGCAGCTCGAGCTCCTCTCCGATCAGCGCGCCGGCCGTCAGGGCCTCGGCGACGGCTGCGCCACGGGCGCCCTCGTCCAGGTAGACGACGGGAGCCACGTCGAGCGCGCCTACGTGCGGATGCAGCCCGTCGTGGCGCCGTAGGTCGATCCGAGCCACGGCCTCCCGGGCGCCGCGCACCAGCGCGGCGGCCAGCTCGCCCTGAGGGGCTATCAGCGTGAAGACGCTGCGGTTGTGGTCGGCGTCCGAGTGGACGTCCAGCAGCCGCGCCGGCGCGAAGGCTGTGCCTATCGCCTCGACGGCCGAGCGGTCGCGGCCCTCGCTGACGTTGGGAGCAGCAAGCAGGATCGGCGGCGGAGTCACCGCCTAGAATCGTCGCGTAAGCCGAGGCTCCGTAGCTCAGCGGTTAGAGCGCACCACTCATAATGGTGAGGTCGGTGGTTCGAATCCACCCGGAGCTACTTCGCGGGGCGGCGGCGCGCCGGCGCCCGGCCCGGCGGCTGTATCGGAGGCTCGCGAGCAGGCGACGGCGGAATGGGACGTCGCAGCGGCCGGTCGGAGGTGACCGTCGCGGGCTCGCCGTGATGGGTGATCTCGAGCGGCGGGCCGTCGAGCAGCGTGTAGGTCGCCCGTGCGTGCCGGATCTGGACGCGTAGCCGTCGTCCCCGGAACATGAGCCGGAACGTCAGCCCGGTCAGGGCCTGCGGCAGGCATGGCTTGAAGCTGAGGACACCGTCGTGGTCGCGCATGCCGCCGAAACCGGCGACGGCCGCGATCCATGCCCCCGCCAGGGATGCGATGTGGACGCCGTCGCGGGTGTTGTGCTCGAAATCGGCCAGATCCAGGAGCGCCGCCTGGCCGAAGTAGTCGTAGGCCAGCTCCAGGTGGCCGACCTCGGCCGCAATCACTGCCTGCGTACAGGCGGACAGCGAAGAATCGCGGACGGTCAAGCGCTCGTAGTAGGCGAAGTTGCGGGCCTTCTCCTCCTCGCTGAAGGCGTCGCCGCGCAGATGGAGGGCGAGCACCAGGTCCGCCTGCTTGACCACCTGCTTGCGGTAGAGGTCGAAGTAGGGAAAGTGCAGCATCAGCGGATACTGGTCGGCGCTCGTCGCTTCGAAGTTCCAGAGCTCGTGCTCGGTGAATTCCTCGGCCTGACTGTGGACCCGCAGGTCCTCGTCGTACGGGATGAGGATCGCCTGGGCCGCGTCCCGCCAGCTCGCGGTCTCCTCCTCGTCGACGCCGAGCTCGGCGGCGCGGTCCACATGTCGCTCGGCGGCGTCCGCTGCCTCCCGGAGGTTCCGCTGGGCCATGAGATTCGTGTAGACGTTGTTGTCGGCGATGGCGCTGTATTCGTCGGGACCGGTCACACCGTCGATGCGAAAGCGCCCCTCGGTGTCGTGGTGCCCAAGCGAGCGCCACAACCTCGCCGTCTCGACCAGGAGCTCCAGCCCTACGTCCCGCTCGAAGGCCTCGTCATCGGTCGCCCCCCGGTAGCGCACCACGGCATCTGCGACGTCGGCTCCGATGTGGAATGCGGCCGTTCCGGCCGGCCAGTAGCCGGAGGACTCCTGGCCGCGAATGGTGCGCCACGGAAAGGCCGCGCCCGAAAGGCCGAGCACCTTTGCCCGCTCACGCGCGTGGTCGAGCGTCACCTGTCGCCAGCGCAGGGCGTCGGCGGCGGCCTCGGGGACCGTGTAGGTCAGCACCGGCAGCACGAAGGTCTCGGTGTCCCAGAAGGTGTGCCCGTCGTAGCCCGGGCCGGTCAGCCCCTTCGCGGCGATGGCTCGCTGCTCGGCCCGGGCGCCGGCCTGGAGGGTGTGGAAGAGACTGAAGCGAATCGCCTGCTGGAGCTCTGCGTCTCCTTCGATCTCGACATCGGCGCGGTCCCAGAAGTCGTCGAGATAGCCGCGCTGGTCGGCGACGAGCCCGTCCCAGCCGGTGTGCCGCGCCTCGGCCAGAGCGCCGCCGACCTGGTCGCGGATCGCCGACATCGACCGTCGGCCCGACCAGCCGTATGCCAGGAACTTCACCACCCGCAGGCGCTCCCCGGCGTCGAGCTCGGCGGTGACCGTTACGCGCCCAAGGTCCTCGAAGCTCTCCGCCGACCACTCGGTGCCCGGCGGTCCATCGATCACGTGGTCCATGGCCGCGCCCATCCGCAGCGCGCTCGCCCGCGTTGTGTGCACGAGTATGGCCCTCGCGTCGCGATCGGCGAAGTACTCGGACTGGAGCGGAGAGCCGAGCGCCGCCGCGGCGCGCGGGTCGCCGTCGGGGGGCGGCAGCGGCTCGTTTGCGACGAGCTCGGACTGCACCACGACCGGGGTCCTTCCCTCCAGCGGCTCCACCTCGTAGAGGATCGCGGCGACCGCGCGCTGGGAGAACGAGACGAGGCGCACCGAGCTGATTCGCACCGGACGCCTCGTCGGCGAGACCCATTCGACGCTCCGCCGAAGGAGACCGGCCCGAAGGTCCAGCACGCGCTCGTGCGCTCGCAGCTCCCCGTACCGGACGTCGAACGGCTCGTCGTCGACCAGCAGGCGGATGATCTTTCCATTCGTCACGTTCACGACGCTCTGGCCGGCCTCGGGGTTGCCGTAGCCCGCCTCGGCGTAGGGAAGGGGCCGCACCTCGTAGAACGAGTTGAGGTACGTCCCGGGCAGGCCGTAGGGCTCGCCCTCATCGAGGTTCGCCCGCAGGCCAACGTGCCCGTTGGCCAGCGCGAACACCGACTCCGTCTGACTGAGCATGTCCAGTCGCAGCTCGGTCTCGCGCACCGCCCAGGGCTCGACGACGATGGCGGACTGACGGATCACGACGGCTCCAGCAAGTCGGACAGATCTCGGACGACGATGTCTGCCCCGCGAGCTCGCAGGGCCTCTGCCTGGCCTACCCGATCGACTCCGACGACGAAGCCGAACCCACCCGCGTGCCCCGCCTCGACCCCGGCCAGCGCATCCTCGAACACGGCCGCCTGAGCGGGAGCCACGCCGAGGGCATGCGCGCCGGCTAGGAACGTATCCGGCGCCGGCTTCCCCCTCAGGTGCTCGCGCTCGGCCACCACGCCGTCGATGCCCACCTCGAAGAGGTCATCGATGCCCGCCGCCTCCAAAACATCCCGGCAGTTAGTGCTCGACGAGACCACGGCGCGCCGCAGCCCTGCCTCGCGCGCCGCCCGAACGTAGCGGACAGATCCCTCGTAGGCTTGCACGCCCCGCTCGTGGATCAACGCCAGCACGATCTCGTTCTTGCGGTTGCCGAGCCCCTCGATCGTCTCGGCGTCCGGTGAATCGTCGCGCGTGCCCTGTGGCAGCTCGATGCCGCGTGTGGCGAGGAAGGAGCGCACGCCTTCGGGCCGGGGCTTCCCGTCGACGTAATCGTCGTAGTCCGCCACCGGGTCGAAGGCGACGAAATCCTGGCCCTGCGCGGCCGCCCGGTCCCCCAGGTAGGCGTCGAACATCTGCTTCCAGGCGGCAGCGTGCAGCGCGGCGGTCTGGGTCAGCACTCCGTCGAGGTCGAACAGGCAGGCGTTCACTTCGTCGGGTAAGCCCAGCACGGGCAGAAGCCTACGCGCGGGCCTCGTAGGCTTCGCTCGCCCCGAAGAACCAGGAGAATCCGATGCCCCAGCAGCTGGACGAGCGCAGCCGCCGCCTCATCGAGGCGGACAACTACGCACAGGTGGGAACGGTCCGCGCCGACGGCTTCCCCCAGGTCAACCCCACGTGGGTCGACATCGAGGACGGGCTCATCCTGCTGAACAGCGCCGAGGGCCGTCTGTGGCCGCGCAACCTGCGCCGCAACGGGCGCGCCGCCCTCGCGGTGCAGAACACGGACGACCCGGAGGAGTACGTCGCGATTCGCGGCCGGCTGGCCGGGGAGACCCACGAGGGCGCCGACGAGCACATGCACAAGCTCGCTCGGAAGTACAGGGGCGAGGAGCGGTATCCGCTGAGGGAGGGCGAGGTGCGCGTGATCCTCAAGATCCGCCCCGAGCATGTGCATCGCCACGGCGGCCCCTGAGTTGCGGGCTGCTGATACGCGAACGAGCAGGCCGCGACCCTGTGCGGCCTCAGCTTCACAAAGTAAAGTAATGGCATGAACGTCTTCTGGCGACTGCTTGGCTTCCTCCGGCCCTACCGCCGGGGGGTCATCGCATCCTTCGCGCTCGCCGCGGTCGCCATGGGCGCCGGCGTCGTGGTCCCCTATCTCGTCGGCCGTACCGTCGACGAGATCCGCGCCGGCGAGGAGAACCTGTGGCCGCTCGCGATCGCGATCGTCGGCGCGGGCGTGCTCCGTCTGGCCTTCAGCGTCGCCCGCCGGCTCGTGGCCGGCCGGGTGTCGCTCGGCGTGGAGTTCGACCTCCGGAACCGGATGTACGGCCATCTCCAGTCGCTCGAGCTCGGCTTCTTCGACGATCAGCAGACCGGCCAGCTCATGTCGCGCTCGACTGTCGACCTGCAGTCGGTCCGCTTCTTCCTCGGCTACGGCCTGATCTTCATCCTCCAGTCGGCGATCACCATCCTGGTGGCGGCGGGCGTGATGCTCGCCCTGGAGCCCGAGCTCGCGGTGGTCGCGCTGGCCCCCACGCCGTTCGTGATCTGGGTCGCGTACAGGTACGGGAAGCGCAACCGGCCCGCATCGCAAGAGGTGCAGCAGCGGATCGCGGAGCTGACGGCGGAGGCCGAGGAGAACATCTCGGGCGTCCGCGTGGTGAAGGCGTTCGCGCAGGAGGCCCGCCAGCTCGCGCGCTTCCGGCGCTCCGTGAGGAGGGTCTTCGACCAGTCGATGGTCTCCACCCGGCTGCGCGCCTATTACAACCCGTTCATCGGCTTCCTCCCGAACCTGAGCCTCGCCGCGGTCCTCCTGATCGGGGGCCGCCAGGCGGCGAACGGCTCGATCACGGTCGGCGAGTTCGTGGCCTTCTACGGGTACGTCACCCTGCTCACGTCTCCGGTGCGGATGCTCGGCATCGCGCTCGGGATGGCACAGCGCGCGGTCGCCTCCGGCGCGCGGGTGTTCGAGCTGCTCGACCGCGAGCCTCGGCTCGTGCAGCCGCCAGATGCGCGGCCGCTCCCGGAGGGCGGCGGGCGCGTGGAGCTTCGCGGGGTGAGCTTCGCCTACGGAGACGGCCCGCCCGTCCTGAGCGACGTCGATCTGACGGTGGAGCCGGGCCGCACCGTCGCGCTCGTCGGTCCGACCGGCTCCGGGAAGACGACCCTGGTCGCGCTGATCCCGCGGCTGTACGACCCGACTTCGGGCCAGGTGCTCGTGGACGGCGCCAATCTGCGTGACGTCGACCTGCGGTCGCTGCGAAGTCAGATCGCCCTGGTGTCCGACGATCCGTTCCTGTTCTCGGCCAGCGTGCGGGAGAACATCGCCTACGCGCGGCCCGACGCGAGCGAGGAGGAGATCGAGCAGGCTGCCTGGCGCGCAGGCGCGCACCAGTTCATCGAGACCCTCCCCGACGGCTACGACACCCGCGTGGGCGAGCGTGGATACACGCTCTCGGGCGGGCAGCGCCAGCGACTCTCGATCGCGCGCGCCCTGATCATGAATCCGCGCATCCTGATCCTCGACGACGCGACCTCGAGCGTCGACGCGACGACCGAGAACCGGATCAAGCAGGCGCTCCGCGAGCTGATGGCGGACCGGACCACGTTCGTGATCGCCCATCGCCTCTCGACCATCGCGCTGGCAGACGAGATCGTGGTGCTGGACGAGGGCACGATCGCCGCGCGCGGCACCCATGAGGAGCTGCTGGAGGACTCGAACCTCTACGCCGCGATTGCCGAGAAGGGCCTTCCCGACCAGGTGTTCCTGACGCGGAAGGCGCTCGAGCGCGAGGTGGCCGGCCTGTGAGCGCGCGGGTGACATCGCTCTGGCGGGTCGTGCGCGGCGAGGTGGGGCGCACCCGCAAGGTGCGCGGCCTGCTCGAGCTGCTGCGGCCATACCGCGGCCGCGTCCTGCTGATGTTCACAGCGCTCGCGGTGGGAACCGCCGCCAGCCTCGCGCCTCCGTATCTCGCCGGCCGTGCGATCGACGACGGCATCCGTGGCGGCGACACGGGCGCGCTAACCGTCATCGTGATCCTCTTCCTCGCGAGCGCGCTGATCACGTGGGGAGCGACCTACGCGGAGACCTATCTCGTGAACTGGGTCGGACAGCGGGCGCTCCAGGACCTGCGGTTGCGGATCTTCAGCCACCTTCAGCGGCTTTCGGTCGGCTTCTACTCGCGCAACCGGGCGGGCGTGCTCATCTCACGCCTGACGAACGACGTCCAGGCGCTCGACCAGCTCGTGACGGACGGCGTCGTGACGCTCTTCTCCTCGAGCCTGACCCTGATCGGCACCGCGGCGATCCTGCTCCTGCTCGACGCCGAACTGGCGCTGATCACCTTCCTCGTCTTTCCTGTGCTCGCGATCGGGAGCGTCGTCTTCCGGATCGTGTCCGCCGAGGCCTACCGTCTGACGCGAGAGAAGATCGGCCTCGTGACCGCGTACCTCCAGGAGACCCTGTCCGGGATCCGGGTCGTGCGCGCGTTCGGGCAGGAGGAGCGGCACAAGGCTCGCTTCGCGGACCTGAACGACGAGAACCGCGACGCCAACATGAAGACGGTCCACCTCAATGCCGCCTACTTTCCGTCGGTCGAGCTCCTGTCGGCTGTCGCGACCGCCGGCATCCTGATCTACGGCGGTAACCAGGTCGTTTCCGGCGGCGGGGTCACGATCGGCGTGCTGGCGTCGTTCGTCTTCTATCTGAACAGCTTCTTCGACCCGATCCAGCAGCTCTCGCAGCTCTATACGACCTACCAGGCCGGCATGGCGGCGCTCGACAAGGTATTCGAGCTGCTCGACGAGGAGCCGGAGCTGCGCGACGGCGAGGCGGCGGTCGAGCTACCGCGCGTGGGCGGCGAGATCCGGTTCGACCACGTGACGTTCGGGTACGCGGGGCCCGACGACCCGGATCCGGCGCTGCACGACATCGACCTGGTCGTGCCGCCGGGGCAGACCGTGGCCCTCGTGGGGGCCACCGGCGCGGGCAAGTCGACGCTCGCGAAGCTCGTGGCCCGGTTCCACGATCCGACCAGCGGCCGCGTGCTCGTCGACGGCCACGACCTACGCGACGTCACCGAGCGCTCGTTGCGGTCGCAGCTCGGCATGGTGCCGCAGGAGGGCTTCCTGTTCTCGGGCACGATCCGGGACAACATCGCGTTCGGGGCACCCGGCGCGGGCGACGAGGAGGTCGAGGTCGCGGCGCGGGCGGTGGGCGCGCACGAGTTCATCCAGGACCTACCCGACGGCTACGACACCGAGGTCGGCGAGCGCGGCGGGCACCTCTCCGCAGGGCAGCGCCAGCTCGTGGCGTTCGCGCGGGCCGCCGCCGCGGACCCCCGCATCCTGATCCTCGACGAGGCGACGTCCAACGTGGACGTCCACACCGAGGCTCGCATCGAGCACGGACTGCGACGGCTGCTCTCGGGACGGACGGCGATCGTGATCGCGCACCGCCTCTCGACGATCAGGAGCGCCGGCCGGATCGTGGTGCTCGAGCACGGAAGGATCGCCGAGCAGGGCACCCACGACGAGCTGGTGGAGGCGGGCGGGGCGTACGCGCGGCTGTACAGCGACTGGGCGGAGCAGGCCGCGGCGTAGCCCGGATCCGCCGGGCTCACGGGTTTTCGCCCCGAGCCTGAACAAGCGGCGCTGCTCGATTTAGTGGTTGCCCTGCAACCGCAGAACCGGGCAGTGGCGCGACTCAGTGGACCAGACCTAGTAGCCGGAGCCGCCGCTGTCGTCGCCCTTGTCCTCGGTGGTCGAGCCGCCGGAGGAGCCCGAACCGCCGGCAACGGTGATCTCGCCCGTCATTCCCATGGCTTTGTGATTGCCGACCGGGCAGTACATCTCGTACTTGCCCGGCTTCGAGAGATCGACGTCGACCGTCGCAGACTGACCCGGCGGGATCTGCTCCGTCTCGGCCTCGCCATTCGGGCCTTCGACCTCGAGCGCATGGCCGACCTCACCGTCGTTGGTCAGGCGGAATTTGACCGTCCCGGTCTTGTCGACCGCGGGGTCGGCCGGGGTGAGCTTGAAGTCCGTGGCTTTCACATCGACGGTTTCGGCCGGCGTGCCGGAGGACGCGGGCTCGCCTCCCCCTCCGCCGTTGTCGTCGTCGCCACCGCAGGCGGCAAGCGCGAAGAGGACCGCCGCCATGGCTGCGGCGAAGCTCACGCGAATGAGACCGGGCGTGCTCTGCATGGTCACCTTCCCTTCCCTTCCGTCGGCAGGACGACTCGGGCGCCTACCTATGGATGACCGGTCCGGCGGGCCGCGTATTCCCGCTCAAGCAGCTAGATCGGATGAGGTTGCCGCGCGGCGGCCAAGGTTGCGCCCGCCGTAATTCTCTGTCTGCGCGAACCTAGCTGCGGGGCAGGGACTCGAACCCCGATTTCACGGTCCAGAGCCGTGCGAATTTCCATTATTCGACCCCGCAAATGGGTGTCGAGCATAGCGACGACGCAGTAGGGCGACCGACCAGTGACCCAAGGCGTCATATGCCCAAGGGGCGAGACCCGGGAACAAGTTCGACAGCTCATCGCGCAAGGGCTCAGACGTAGCTCGCCGGCTCGGCGTTGCCACGACCACCGTCAGCTATGACGCCAGGAAGCTGCGGATCCCTAGCGACGACGAGTTCGGGCTCGACCCGATCCTCGACGGCCTGGAGCGGATGGCCTAGCGCTAGGCCGGCGAACGGCCCCCGCGGCCCGGCAGCCGCAGCCGGCGGCGCCGCCCGCCGTCGCCGATCACCGAGACGACGGTCTGCGCGAGGTGCGGGCAGCCGGTCGAGGGGAACGCATCCCGCCGGTGCCGGTGGAGAACGAGGAACAGGTCCCCGGGCGGCGCGTCCCGGTATAGGCGGCC
>JBKPHS010000001.1:0-15709 GCA_046729975.1 Actinomycetota bacterium | reverse complement strand
GCATCTGACCATCCGGGCGGCGGGCGGGACGGTCAACCGGCGCATCCTCTACCGCGCGTCGAGCATGGGGGTCCTGGGCGGCCTGCTCAACGCGCAGGCGGCGGTCGCCGCGCGGATCGCCGCGCTCCGCCGCTCGTCCCCTGACGTGCGTCCGCAGGTGCCGCCGCTGCTCGGCGCGGAGTTTCCGCTCCACGCCGTCGTGGCGATGCTGGCCGCGCTGGCGTCGTTCACCCTCGTCGGGCCGCTCGGCCTGCCGTGGTGGCTGCCGCTCATCGGCCTTGCGGTGATCGGGACGGCCAGCGCCGGCCTGCGACAGCTCGCCCTCCGGAAGGGCCGCGAGCTGTGGAGGGGCCTCGCCGTCCTCCGCAGCCTGAACGGCGGAGGCCGCGTAATCGGCTTCGTGCTGGTGGCCGTGTTCGCGCAGATCTTCCGCAATTGGCTCCTGCTTCATGCGGTCGGCGTCGATGCCTCCCTCTTCGACGCGACCGCGGTGCTGATCGCGGTGGTAACGCTCGCTCAGCTTCCGGTCGGTCCCGGCGTCGGCGCCGCGGCCGCGGTGCTCATCCTCGGCAACGACGGGGTGGCGGCGGCGGCGGCCGCCGGGGTGCTGATGACCGTGACGGGGACGGTTGGTGGCCTGTTCTTCGCGGGGTGGGCCGGCGCCGACCGGCTCTGGTCCGTCAGTCGCCGGGCCGCGTTGCGGCGTGCTCGTGCCCGAGCCCAGCGGTCGCACTGAGCGCACGCCCTCGTTTCAGTCGATTACCGAGGCGGGTTCGCACATGACGCGTCGTGATCCTCGCTCCTGCTTCGCGCGAAAAGCACGAGCTCGCGGCGCCCGGGTGCTGCCCTGCCATGCGACGCGCTAGCCCCGGATGGTCGGCTCGCTCGGATCACACGTGACGAGCCGGTCCATGCGCCGTGTGGTGTCGCCGCACGGTGGAAGCACGTTTGCACGGTATAACCCCCGGTCCCGGCTTCCGGCTTCCGCCGGACTGCCGAACCCGCCGCGCCGCGAGTGCTGGGCAAATCCCCCGTGATACGGATCGAAGGCGACGACGCGTAACTTCGTCTTCTCGCCGGCGCGGCGCCTGCGGCGTAATTTCGGCCTGCCGACGCCTGCCGACGGTGAGAGCCCGCGCGTCGTGACAAATGTGATTGGGCACCAAGCCGCCGCCGGTGCCCAAATCGCCCGAAATCCACCGGAATCGGCTGCTATCCACGTATGTCCGTTCGGGCGGCGCCAGGTCCCCATGCCGCTCTACGGAGCCGAACCTGGGTCCTGACGCCGCCCGCTGGCCGGTGTCTTCACACGCGAGAGGTCGCTGGTTCGAAACCAGCCGCGCCCATCGTCGTCAGCTCGAGGTATCGCCGTCCAGGCTCGCCACCCGCGCCTTCGAAATAGCTCAGCAAGCGCCGTACATCCAACCATGGCGGCGAAGCTCGGCCCAGCGTCGCTGCGTGGCTGCTCCAGGGCCATTCATCGGGATTAGCGCAGAGTCCTGCCTCGACGGGATTGCGCACGATGTAGGCCACAACAGACCATGTCTGTTCGTCCGAGGTCACCCGAACCGCTCCGTAGCGGCCCTGAAAGAGGTGGCCACAGCGCCGGTGCCGGCGGTTGTGCATCTGCCCGTAGTTCCCATGAAGCTGCTGCATGCCAGCCGCCAGGTTCGGCTCAATGGTTTCGATGAGCAGGTGAACGTGGTTGTCCATCAAGCAGTAGGCCAGGCAGAGCCACCGCTTCGTCGCCACAACACGACCAAGGATCGCGAGATATGTCCGACGGTCGACGTCGTCGACATAGATGCGCTGTCGGTCGTTCCCGCGGGCGTACACGTGGTAGAGACCGCGTTCGACTTCTCCTCGTAGCTTCCGAGGCATACCTGCGTGAAGACATCGCCAGCCTCGTTTCGCCCCCGGTTATTGAGGGGTCAGACCCCTTAACAAGACCCCCTTAACAAGATCAGCCCGAGCGGCGCCGGCTGGTCTCTTACTGCGCCGCCCGGCGCAGGGCCCGAGCCAGGACCCGGCCCGCGACCAGGTAGACGAGCGCCGCCAGCCCGTAGTTCACGGCCACTTCCGCCTTGCGGTTCTTCAGCGTGAAGACGTCGTCGAGGGGACCGACCAGCTTGTCCGACACGTCGAAAGCAGCCGTGACGATCGAGTTGTCACGGTTGGCGTCGAGCACCTTGAACAGGATCGTCAGCACGATGATCGCGACGAGGATCCCTGTGATGAGACCAACTAGGCGCGCGAGCAGACGCAGGCCAGCCCGCAGGCGTTGCTGCCAGCGCTCTCGCGCCGTAGCGGTGGCGGCCGGCTCGCTCTCGGGCTCCCGATCCGGCTCGGTGTTGGTCCGGGACGGGCGAGCCTGCTCCTTCGTGGACTGCTCAGCCACGGTGTTCCTCCCTGCGCGAAACGTAGCGCGGCCGCCCCTTCGCCCGTCGCACCTTCACGGGGCGCGGCTTGCTACCTGCGCAGGCGACCGGTCAACCAGCGACCAACGAACACGTAGACCGCGATGGCGATCCCCCAGTTGACGGCGACTCCGAGCCTGCGGTTGCTCGGCTCGAACATGCCGTCGAACGGCCCGGCCAGGAACTTCGCGGTGTCGAGCATCGCCGAGACGAACGAGTTGTCGCGGCTGGCCTCGAGTGCGACGAGAAGGATCCCGGCCAGGATGAGCACCGCGACGATGGCGACGACGACGTCGATCAGGTACGCCAGGAGGTGGCGCACCCGACGCGCCCCGCGCACACCCTGAAGCTGCCCTGCCCTGCTATCCGTCAAGAGCCACCGAGTAGGCAGTCACGTCCTTCGGCACGCCCTTCACCCGGAAGAGCCGCTTCTTGCGAACCTTGAGCGCGCCGACGTCGAGCCCGGCGAGGGCCCGGTCCGACACGAGCAGCTCTCCCGGCCGCGCCTCCTCTGCGACCCGGGCGGCGATGTTCACGTCGACGCCGAGGTAATCGCCTCCCACCTTCCGAGGTCGGCCGACGTGGACGCCGGCGCGAAGGCGCGGCTCGTAGCCGTCGACTTGAAGCTCGGCCACCCGTCCGCAGGCATCGAGCGTGGCGTCCAGCGCGGCCCGCGGCTCGGCGAAGACCGCCATCATGCCGTCGCCGAGCCACTTGACGACCTCGCCGCGCCTCTGCTTGATCGGCGGCTCGATGGCGCGCGCCACATCGCGCAACAGGTCGAGTGCGGCGTCGTCGCCCGCGTCGAGCGCCCAGGGCGAGAACTCGACGAGATCGGTGAAGACGATCGCTAGCTCGCGCTCGCCGCGCCCGCGGCCCTGGGCCTCCGAGAGCGCCTGCCAGACCTGTAGGGCGCTCAAGCCGGCCTCCCGAAGCAGACCGGGCCGCTCGGCGGTCAAGGCCGACAGGCGCCGTCCGACGACGTGGGGCTGCTCGTTCCCGGCCGTGGAGAGCGGATCGCCGAATTCGCTGTCGCCGGGCAGCAGCTCTCGGGCGAGCTTGGCGGCCCGCACGAGCTTCGGGTGCCGGTCGAGCCGTGCGGCAGCGGCCGCCAGCCGCGCTCTCATCCGGCGCTTCTCGGCGCTCGATTCTGGGTCCTTGGCGTGCTCGGTCATGTGCCTTCGCGCCCGCCCGTGAGCGCGCAGGCTACGACGAGTACGTCGAGGACCGGGTCAGGCGACGCCGGACCGCTTCCTCATTCGCCGCGCCGTCAGTCGCTGCATCAGGGCGCCAAACCGCTCGGCGCGGCTGCCCTCCGGAGGCGCGGCGCCGATCTGCCTGGCCAGGCCGAGGTTGTCCCACTGGGTCCAGGTCTCGACGACCTTGCCGTTCTCGAAGCGGTCGATCGTGATGCCGGTGACCGATCCCTTGGTGTTCGTCGGCGCGAGACCCATCAGCTCGCCGCGGTGCGTGCCCTCCGAGCGCCAGCGCAGCACGACCTTGTCGCCCTGGCTGATCGTGTCCTCGACGGTGATCTGAAGGTCGGGAAAGGCGGACCTGTACATCGAGACCGCCTGCCTGAAGAGCTCGGGCCCGCGTAGGTTTCGCAGATGCGGGGGCGTCGTCGGATCGTGGTCGACTGCGTCCGGGGCTATCAGCTCGTCTGCGATGGCGAGATTGCCCTTGTTGAAGCCCTCCTCGATGATGCGCCGAGAGGCCGACTCGTTGTCGGTGGCCGTCTCTGCGGAGCGGGTGTCTGTAGGCATTCTTCCTCCCTCCGAGTTGTCCTCATGCGACTCTACGCGCCGTCGGCGAGCGCCGCAACCGGCGGTTTCCGTCTACCGCAACGGGCGTAGACAAGGGGTCGCCGCACCTCGGAGGCGGTAGCGGAAAGAGTCGCTCTCGGGCCGACGACAACCGGTACGCCCGGGGCCAAGATGACCGGTGATGCGAACGGCTACCGCCGCTCCTGGCGAGGGCCGAGACGAAGCGCCCCCAACCAAAGGACCGAGCATGGCTCGCAGCAAACCGATCACTCTCCTGGCCGCTACGGCGGCGGCCTCGCTCGCTGTGCTGGCGGTCGCCGGCTGCGGCGGAGGTGGTGGCCGCGGTGGGCCTACGATCGCGCTGCTGCTACCCGAGAACCAGACGCCGCGGTATGAGGCACACGACAGGCCTGACTTCGAGAAGAAGGTCAAGCAGCTGTGTAGCAACTGCAGCATTCACTACGCCAACGCCAACGGGGACGCCACGCAGCAGCAGAGCGACGCCGATGCCGCTCTGAGCGAGGGTGCGAAGGTACTCGTGCTCGACGCCGTCGACGCGGGCTCGGCGGGGTCGATCGTGAGCAAGGCGAAGGCCCAGAACGTGCCGGTCCTCAGCTACGACCGTCTGATCACGAACTCGAGCATCGACTTCTACGTCTCGTTCGACAACGTCCGCGTCGGCGCGCTGCAGGCCCAGAGCCTGTTGGCCAAGCTCAAGTCGAATGGCAAGCCCAACGGGCCGATCATCATGCTCAACGGGGACCCGGCGGACAACAACGCCCACCTGTTCAAGCAGGGCGCGAACAGTGTCTTCAAGCCGAACAACGTGAAGATCGCCCGGTCGTTCGACACCCCCGGATACAGTGGCAGCGCGGCAGATACCGAGGCGCAGCAGGCGATCACGGCTCTCGGCAACAACGGGTTCGCGGGCGTCTACGACGCCAACGACGACATTGCCGGTGGTGCAATCACGGCGATGATGTCGGCCGGCATCAACCCGTCCACGCGCCCGACCACCGGTCAGGACGCCACGGTCGCCGGTATCCAGCGGATTCTCGCCGGCGATCAGTACATGACGGTCTACAAGAACGTCACGCAGGAAGCCCAGGTCGCGGCTGAGATCGCCGTTCCGCTGGCCAGGGGCGAGAAGCCGCCGGCGGGGCTCGTCACGAGCAACACGAACAACGGCAAGAAGAACGTGCCGTCGGTGCTCCTGACGCCGATAGCGGTGACCAAGGGCAACGTCAAGAGCACGGTCATCAAGAACCAGTTCGACACCGTGGCGCAGGTCTGCACGTCCACCTTCCAGGCGGCGTGCAAGGCGGCAGGCATCGATTGAGCCGAGAAGTGGCTGACGTCAGCGGGTCCGGCGGACTTGCTGATGTCAGCCGTCGTCCGACGAGTACGCGAACAGCGCCTCGTAGCCGCAGCGGCCGCTGAACGCGTATTCCAGCGGCGCGGCCGTCGAGCGCAGCTCGTCGCATCGGACCTCCGTCCCGGGCTGGTGATGGCCCGGGATGATGCAGGTGACGGGCTCCTGATCGACGACCGGCGCGGCTACGCGGACCTCCACGTCGCGCCCGGCTCGGAACCAGCCGCGACGGGGCGTATGGTCGAGCTCGATGCGAGCGCTCCGAACCTCGATCAGCCGGCTCGGCTTGAACGCCCACGGGAATTGCCGCAGCGGCGTCCCGCCGGCCCGCCCGAGGAAGATCGCGGTTAGCGCCTCCCGCTGAAGATCGTCCGCCGACTCGTCGAGGTAGAGGAAGAAGTCCCACGGCGAGCCTGGCTCGTCGTCGTTGTAGCGGCTGACCAGCACGACTCGCCGGCCGGTCAGGTCGACATCGCCGGCGCGGCCGTCCTCGATCGCCCAGGACAGAGCCCCGAGGCAGATTCCGTAGGTCGAGCGCCCGCCAGGGCGGCCGCCGATGCGGCGACACGGGCAGATCGCCTCGCAGTTACACGCCTCCAGGTAACTGCCCGAAAGGGCCCAGCTGCTCGACGCGTTCACCGGTCAGGACCGTTCATGCATGGACGACCCTAACGGCCGGCGGAGGGGCGATGAGGCGCTGCGGTGTTAAAGTGGACGTAGCTCCGTTCGTCGGGTTCTCCAGCCCCCCCTCCTCCTAGCGTGCGGCCTGCAGCCAGAGGGGGGCAAGACAGGATGGACATGGAGCAGCAGACGACCGCACACGCTGCGCAGGGCGAGTTGAGGGCGGCTATCTCCGGTGCCATCGTGCAAGTCATGCACGACTACACCGGACGAGGGCCGACGAAGGCCCGCACCACGATCAACAACGATCTCGTGGTCGTGCAGATGGCGGACACGTTTCTCAAGGCTGAGCGAAGCCTGATCGCGAGCGGCAAGGGCGACATGGTGCTCGAGATGAGACGCTGCTTTCAGCAGACGATGCGCGAGGAGTTCACCAAGACCGTCGAGCAGCTGACAGGCAGGAAGGTGGTGGCTTTCATGAGCGACAGCCACGTCGAGCCCGACATGGCAGTGGAGATCTTCGTGCTCGAACCGGAGCCGACGCGAGTAGCTGCGGAGCTCGACGGCGACGGCTCGGCTCCGCGCTGAGGCCTGGTAGATCGGCCGGCGGCGCCTATGAGGTCTCGCCCGGCCAGTCCTCCACTGCTACGGGAGTGCCCTCCGGGTAGCGGGCGCGAAAGAAGTTGCGCCACTCCCCGGACGTGAAACCGACCGTGGGATCGCCGTTGTTGCCGTGCCCGAACCTGAGGGAGCCGTCCTGACCGACGGCCGCCCAGTCGGCCCAGAGACAGACGCGGCTGCCGACGTCGAGCATCACCGACCAGTACTCGTGCCCGTAGTCAGCCGCATGGGGGTTGGAGTGCTGCTGCGGCGAGGCTGACACGGACCTATCCATGGCCGCCGCCCTCCGGAGGCCCGGACGCGGCGGACATGAGGCCGGCGGCGCCCATCGGCCGGCGGTTTCGCTTCCAGCTCGGGGCACCAGGCCCCTCCGTGCGGAACGGCCGGATCCTCTTTGCGCAGCGCGGGCAGGTGTCCGTGCTCGAGTACGCCGCCGCGCTGTAGAGGCGAAGATCGCATCGAGGGCAGCTGAGATAGGGCACTTCAGACCTCCTAGCCGGTCGCCGGCGCTCGGCCCGCGAGGCGGCCGATCGCCCTGCCGAACAGACTGCGCTCGCGCCCGATCTCGAACCAGACCCGAGTTTCGCTCCCGTCAAGAACTCCCCACCTGTCCGCGATCTCGTCGACCAGTAACAGACCCCAGCCGGACTCCACTCCTTCCTCAAGCGTCGCCCGCGGGCGGCCGAACCCCGGCCCGCCGTCGGCCACCGCAACCTGCACGGCATGCGGCCGCACCGAGATGGTCAGCGAGATCAGATCGCCTGGGTCGAGCTCCGCGTGGCGGACGCTGTTCGTCACGAGCTCGGTGACGAGAAGGCGGACGCGCTCCCGCATCGGCGGCCCAAGGACTGCGGCGTACTCGTCCACGGCGCGGCGTGCCACCCCGGCAGCAGACGGGTCGCTCGCGAGCTGGAACGTCCTCGTCCTCATGACCCGTGAAGCGGGACCGGTGCCCGATCGGGTTCGGCACGCCTGGAACCGGCCGGCTCCGGCGCGCAGTGCCAGGCATAGAGCCACATCGCGGCCAGCTCGTCCTCGCCGACGGCCGCGGAACCAGCGCTCAGCGCGTGATGGACCGCGTCGGGCGTCACTCCCGCCGCCACTCGGCGGCGGATCCAGGCACGGCGCGCCCTGCTGGTCACTTGTAGGCCCCTCCGAGATCCGTCCAGGGCGCAAAACCCCGTCCAGCCCTCGTTTGGTAGTCGGTCTCAGCCTGGCGAAGCGCCCTTGCGGTCACTCATCCATGCCTCAACCCGAGGGGAGAGCCTACTGCAAAGTGGGCAATCTGGTCACCTTGCGAAGGCGTTTTTCGACGCAAATAGCGCGCGTCTACAGAGGGTCATGGTCGGTGGACAGGACTACACTCTGGTGTCAATGGCCTCGAGAGACGAAGGGACCGTAGGTGGGGTGCGGGAGATTCTCGCCAGAGAGATCGTCCGCCTCCAAAGCGAGTACTACGGCAAGGGTCCTACGAGAGCGAAGGCCTACTTCGTAGACGACCTCGTGGTGGTCGTGCTCGAGGAGACGTTCACGAAGGCTGAGAGAACGCTCGTCGAGCGCGGCGAACGCGAAGCCGTCCAGCACATCCGGCGCCGCTTCCAGCAGCATATGGCGGATCAGTTCAAGAGCGTGGTCGAGCAGGCCACGGGGCGCGTGGTGAGGACGTTCCTCAGCGAGACCGACATTGAAGGCGACGTCTCGGTCGAGGTCTTCCTGCTCGGCGAGGCGCGAACGGAAATGGGCGCTTTCGAGGAACCTCGCCAAGAGGGCGCGGACTCGGAGACGTAGGCGCAACAACCCGCTCTGGACGCCCATCGCCTCGGCCGGACGAGTGTCCAGATGGCCGGCTTTGCGCTCGTCCGGCTCAGGTGCACGGCCGATCTCAGCCGTGAAATGCGAAAGCTCGCTCACCGCGCGGGAAAGCAATCGGGTCGCGTCTCTCCAGGCGTCCGTGTCTTCGAGGGCGCCGAAGGCTTCAGGCGCCGTCACGTCAAGCGCTACACGGAGGCCGCACTCGACGCCGGCCTCGAGGTGGAGGTGATCGCCGATCGTCTCCGCGCCCCGTTCTGGGTCGTTAAGGCCCGCTTCCCCGGCGTGACGCATCCGCCTTTCTCCGCCGACGGGCGAGCCCGCCGGGCACTGTTCGCCTGACCGGCCTGCGCTCTAACGGCGCGACACCGGCGCGAAAACCTGCCACTCGCCGGCTACGGCGAGCCGCCTGAGCGCGAGTCCGGGACGGCCCGGGACGGCGGGCGGCGGGCCCGCGACAGGCGAGAACAGCACCTCGTGGCCTTTGACCGCGGCGACCATCGGCGCACGACGCCCGGCGCTGGGCGCGACTTCCAGGAGCGCGGTCGCCGGGCGGAATCTCCGGAGCGGCGTGGTGCCGTGCAGCCGTACCCCGCCGACCTGCCTCAGCGGCACGTCCAGCCACCACGCGAGGGCGCCCCTGTTCCACCCGTAGCCGTACGGGAGCACCGGCCGCCCGTGCGCGAGCACGCGGGCCGGCCCGCCGGCCCGCTGGATCGCGTCGGGGATGTCGTCCTGCAGCCTCGCGCGAGTCGTCGCCTCTGCGAGCTGCCGCGAATCGTGGTCGAGGTGCGCATGGAGGGATGGAGCGACCGCCACGACCAGGACGCCGGCCACGGCAAGCCGAGCGGCCCGTGGGCGAGCGGCCTCCACGACCCGCACCGCTCCTGCGCCGGCCAGGGGGCACAGAAGGGCGACCGGAGGGATCAGGAATCGCCTCATCGCCGGGTAGCCGGCGGCCGCCAGTATCAGCACGAGCACGGTCCAGGCGGCTGCCACGGCCGCGAGCACGAGCGTCGCTCGCTCTGCTCGACGGGCGCCGACGAAGACCGCGGCGGCGGCGAGGACTGCGAGCGGCACCCCCAGCAGCTCGGGCGGCGCGCCCGCCAGCTCGATCCACAGCGGCCGGCCCGCGGAGTCGAGGTTCACCCGCGCCACCTCGCCGGCGTGGAACGGATCGCCCGAACCGAGCCAGTCGCCACCCAGCCACAGCAGGGGCGCCGCCGCGAGCAATGTGGCGACCAGTGGTCGCGCGGCGGGACGGCCGATCCAGAGGACTAGGCCATAGGCGACGAGCAGCACATACGCCTCGGGTCGCCCGAGCGCAGCCAGGAAGCAGAGCACGAACGCTTGACGGCGGTGGCCGTCGAGGTGACGCTCCACGGCCCACAACGCGAACGCGACGACCAGCGCGTCCGCATAACCATGAGCGATTCCGCGCAGGAATCCGGGGATGGCAAGGAGGGCGAGGGCTCCGATCCCGCCGGCCACCGGCCCGGCGAGCCGTGCCCCGAGCCGGTACGCAAGCACGATCGCGAGCACGCCGCCGGCCCGCGCGACCACGAGCCAGAGCGCGGGAGCCGCGTCGCCGGCGAGCGAGAACAGGCTCGTGAAGAGGACCGGCAGCGGCTTCCACGACGGCACGCCGCCCACTGCCGTGTCGAGCCGCAGGTCCCCCAGCTCGCGGCCCCAGACGATCCAGCCCCAGGGGTCGGTCGTCGGGGCCGAGGGGATCAGCAGCGAGAGCGCACCGAGCGCAAGGCAGATCGGCAGGAGGATCCGCACGCTGATGTACTACCCGAGGTGCGTCACTTCGCGCTGTCCGTCGTCGGCCGGGACCGGCCCGGGATAGTCGCAGTCGTGTCCGAGGCGCTCCTCGGGCACGACGTCAACATCGAGGATTCGCAGATGACCATCCTGCGGGGCCACTTCACGATGGTCCTCATACTCGCTGCGCCGAAGGGCCTCGACGTCGCCGCCCTCGAGGCCGATCTCGCCGATGCGCAGCGCAGGCTCGATCTCGAGGCGCTCTCGCTCGGAGAGCTGGCAGAGACGGGCACACCTGCGGATGCGGCGCCGTCACACATCGTCACGGTCTATGGGGCCGATCATCCCGGGATCGTTCACGGGGTGTCGGCGGCGCTCGCCGAGCGCGGCGTGAACATCACGGACCTCTACACGCGGCTCACCGGCGAGGGCGGCGAGGAAGCTCCGCTCTACACGCTGATGATGGAGATCGAGCTGCCACGCGGCCTGCCGATCGATGAGGTCGACGCCGTCCTGCGCCGCGTCGCCGATGAGCAGCAGCTCGAGCTGAGCATGCGCCCGCTCGAGAGCGACGCGCTCTAAGTGCGTCCGGATGCCCGTCCGCCGGATCCTCCGCTATCCCAATCCGGCGCTCAAGCGCATCGCCCGCCGGCTCGGTGTCGTTGACGCTGAGCAGATCGAGACGGTCGCGCGCGACCTGGTGGACACCATGCGCGCGTTCCCAGGCTGCGTCGGACTCGCGGCGCCGCAGATCGGAGAGCCCGTACGGATGGTCGGCGTGGACGTGAGCGAGCATCCCAAGGCGGCCACCTCGCACGGGCTGCTCGTGATCGTCAACCCCCGCGTCACGAGCTTCTCCGGCTCCGAGGTCGCGCGGGAAGGCTGCCTCAGCATCCCGGACCTGACGGCCAACGTCAGGCGCGCGACGTGGGTCCGGGTCGAGGGCAGCCAGTTGGATGGCGACGAGCGCACGCTCGAGTCCGAGGGCTTCGAGGCCCGCTGCCTTCAGCACGAGATCGACCATCTCGACGGCATTCTGTTCCTGGACCGGGTGGATTCACTCAAGACGGACGTGTTCCGGCGCAAGACGTACCGCTAGGTTCGCGTCGGTGTCGTCTCGGCGAAGCGGAGGGCGCCGTCGAGATCGAACTCGCCGGCGTCGCTCGCGAGTCCCTGCGCGACGAGTGCCGCGCACGCCGAGCCGAGCTGTGCCGCCTGCTCGGGCGGCTCGCCGAGGGAAAGGCCGCGCAGGAACCCTGCGCTGAAGGCGTCACCGCAGCCCGTCGTGTCCACGACTTCGATGTCGAACGCGGGCACGCGGGGTTCGTCGCCGTCCGACACGATGACGGTGCCTTCTGCGCCACAGGTGATGACCGCCCCGCTCACGCCTCGCTCGAGCAGCGCGCGGCCGGCCGCGACGACATCGTCCTCCCCGGTGAGCAGCGAGGCCTGCTCCCGGTTCGGCAGGAACCAGTCGACGTACGGAAGCGCCGGCCCGATCCAGTCGAGGAGCTCCGGCCAGCCGTCGGCCAGTATGTCCGCCGACGTGGTGACGTCGTGATCACGGCAGAAGCGCAGGATCTCCGCCGCTACCTCTCCGCCGAGGAACTCCGGACCGCCGAGGTGCAGGAACGACGACTCACGGATGGCGTCCCAGGGCACGTCGTCGCGCGTGTATGACCCGTTCGCCCCGATCACGTGCAGCGCGGGGCGGTCCCCGTTAGGCCGGATCGGCAACACGCTCGCCGACGTCTGGACCCCGTCGCGCCGGACGATGTGGTCCGTCTCGACCCCGAGGCGCCCGAGCGCGGCCACGAGGACATCACCCAGGTCATCGCGGCCGATCGCCCCCGCGCTGACAACGCGCGCCCCGAGCTTCGCGAGCGTGATCGCCGTGCCGCCCGCCGCTCCCGCGGGCGAGAGCCTGATCTCCTCGATCAGCGCCCCACCCTGGCCCTGCGGGATCTCCTCCACGTACTTGGCGTGGACGTCGAGGACGTGCGCGCCCAACGTCACGAAGGTGGCCGTGTCCGTCACGACGCGCTCCGCTTCTCGCCGTAGCCGAGCCGCTCGACCATCGCCGCGACGTCGGCGAGCTGCTCGTCGGACAGCACCGAGGGCGGGCCGACCGCGCGGGCGGTCTGGTAGATGCCGCAGGCCCACTCGAGGAGCAGCGCGGCCTCCACAGCGTACTCCAGACCCGGCCCGTAGCAGACCGCCCCGTGGTTCTGCATCAGCGCGGCGCTGCGGCCCTCGAGCGCCGCAAGGACGTTCTCGGCCAGCTCCTCGGTACCGAAGGTCGCGTACGGAGCCACCCGGACCGAGCCTCCGAATATGAGCATCTGGTAGTGGACGGCCGGTACCTCGTCGACCACGCACGAGAGCGCCGTGGCTGCCGGCGCGTGCGTGTGGACGACCGCTCCAGCCCCCATCCGCTCATACACCGCGAGGTGCAGCGCGAGCTCGGAGGTCGGCGCATAATCGCCCTCCACGAGGCTGCCGTCCAGTCCCACGACGGGCATCTCCTCGGCGCGCAGCTCGCCGAAGACCCCGCCGCTCGGGGTCACGGCGACCCTGTCCCCCGAGCGCACGCTCAGGTTCCCGGCCGTCCCTGCGACGAGACCCTCGCCCGCGAGGCGCCGGCACGCCGCGGCCAGCTGTTCCCGCTCTGAATAGAGCACCTGCTCGCTAGAGACCGGCGAGCGCCTCGGCGGCCGCGCGCTCACCGGAGCGCACGGCGCCGTCCATGTAGCCGTTCCAGTAGGTGGAGGTCTCCGTGCCGGCCCAATGGATGCGGCCCACGGGCTCGCGCAGCGCGGCGCCGAAGTCGGTCAGCGTGCCCGGTCCCAGCACCGCGACCGGGCAGCCGCGGGTCCACACCTCGGTGGACCAGTTGAACTCCACCACGTCCCGCGGGTTGAGAGCCTCGTCGCCGAAGAAATGGGCGAACTGCTCGAGCACCGCCGCGCGCCGGTCGCCGGCCGACCGCTCCTCCCACACGCGGGCCTCGTGGCCGCCGATGAAGCCCATCATGATCCCGGGGCTCCCGCTCTCCGGCGAGACGTCGAAGGTGACCTTCACCGGTCCAGGCTCGCTCACGACCTGCCCGGTGAGGCCCTTGCCCCGCCAGAACGGGTTGTCGTAGACGGCCTCGAACTTCATCAGCGTGCCCTCCGGCATGCGCTGTGTGAGCTGGTCGCGGAGCGGGGGCAGCGGCGGGTCGTAGAAGATCCGCCCGGCGAGCGTGGGCGGAACGGCCACGATCGCGCGCTTTCCGGTTACCTGGAAGCCGTCCGAGTGGACCGTGACTCCGGAGCTCGTGTGGTCGATGCGCCGCACGGGCGCGTTCAGGAGAACGCTGTTGCCCAGCTCGCTCGCCACCCTCAGCGGGACGGTCTGCGCGCCCCCGTCGAAGCGCGTCTCCTGGGCGCCGTCGGCGGTGTTGAAGTTGCGCTCGAAGGTGCCCTGGTTGTCCTCGTTGCCCGACGCGGCGATGTAGTAGACGGTGTAGAGCAGCGACAGCTCGCCGCCCTCGGCGCCGAAGATCGCCTCGGTGGCCGCGGACACGACGGCCATGAACTCCGGGTTGCCGCTCGTGTGCTCGCGAAGCCAGGTGTCGAGCGTCTGTCGGTCCCACTCCCCGGCGTGAGACGACGTCCAGGGCTCGTCGACCGGCACGTCCTTCGCCATCTCGTCGAGCTGGCCGACCGCGAGCGCGATGTCGGGCGCCACGAGCGGGTCGGCGGGCGCCGTGCCGAGGGGCGTGTCGCTCGGGAACTCCTCCCGCCTGCCGTCGCCGCCGACGAACACGTTGTTGCCGGTGTTGTAGGTCGGGAACGTGCCGACGCCCACGTCACTCGCGAGCGCCTGCATGTGGTCCTGGGTCGGGCCGGTGAACATCGCGCCGAGCTCGGAGTAGCCGCCGCCGGTGAGCGAGTGCGTGAGCACTCGGCCCCCCACGCGGTCGCGCGCCTCGAGCACCAGCACCGAGCGGCCCTGCTTGGCGACCTCGCGCGCGGCGGTCAAGCCGGCCAGCCCCGCGCCGACGACCACCACGTCGGCGGAGCGGGATGACGAGGGGCGCTTCGCCGCGGCCGCGGTGCCGGCAGGCATCGCCGTCACGGCCGCGCCCGCCGCCGCGCTGCCGATCAGCCGCCGCCGTGTGAACCGATTTCCCCGCATCGCCCCTCCGTCGCTCCCGCGCGTAGGCCCCATTCTTCCCAGGGGCGGTCCAACGTAGTCCCGTGGCGTGATTCAGATCGAGTCGCGGATGCGCCTGGACAGGCCTCCCAGCACTCGCACGGGCAGGTCGATGACGTCGAGGATGCTAAGCCCCGCCGCGCCGTCGGGGCTTGGCCGCGCGGCCGTTGCCGCGTCCCACAGGACCGAGCCGGTCTCGACCACGAAGTCCATGTCGACGCGGTAGCCGACCCGGGTCGTCTGGTTCTTCAGGCCGAGCTCCTCGCCGAGGGGATGGCTGTCGAGCGGCTCCACTGTCACCTCGTACTCGTGAAGGAGCGGCGCGGCGCGCAGGCGGGTGACCCTCATCTGCGCCTCGACGATCTGCTGAAACGAGGCCTCGAGCCCGTTCTCGATCGCCCTGAACTGCTTGAGGAAGACCTCGCGCACGATCCCGCGCGGGAGGTCGTGGGCGATCTCGGTCACGAGGCCGAGACCTGGTACGACGAGCCCTTCGTCGGCGGGCTCGAAGAGCAGGTCGGCGACGTCACGTGCCAGCTCGTAGGGCCCATCGAGGACGCCTGCCTCCCGCTCCTCGAGCTCGGCCGACCGCGAGATCGTGATCAGGCGCCGCCGGGCCGGCTGCTCGGCGGGTCCGTAGTTCATTCCGAATGCGTCGAGCGTGAAGACGTGGGGTCCGCCGTCGACCGGTAGACCGGGCCAACCGAAGTTCTTCGCCCACCCGTACACCTCGCGTCCCGAGGCGACCGACATCGGGTTGTCGAGCCAGATGTAGGGAACGAACATCGCGAAGCGCTCGGCCACGAGAGCGGGACCCACGCGTCGGACCGCCACGGTAGGGACCCAGATCGCGACCTGCGGCTCGCGCACCGCTCCCATCGTGTCGAACGGCGGCGTCTCGGCCACTATCCGGTCTATCACCCCGAAGGTGACCATCACCCAGTCGCCGAACGGGTGGTAGTCGACGGCGCCGCCGGACGCGGCGCGGAACACCTTTTCGCACAGTGCGGCGAGCCGCTCGTGATCGGCCTCGAGCCAGAACCCGTACAGCGTGGTGTCCTGGCAGACGAGCGGACCCGGCACGCTGGTCAGGCCGCCGTACTCGACGTAACGCGGCCGGGCGCGCGCCGCCAGGG